>NZ_JBTNSY010000085.1:0-1011 GCF_054515735.1 Mycobacterium sp. ML4 | reverse complement strand
CCTTTCGGCGGCGCTTACTGCGGCGTTGTCGGGGAGTTTGCCGGGGTTGTCGGTGAGTCTGGGGGCGATTAACACCGCGTTCCAGGGTGCGCTGAGTGCGGCGTTGTCGGGCAGCCTGCCGGCGTTCCAGGCGTCGTTGGGTGCGCTCAATGGGGCGTTGCAGGCGGCGTTGAGTGCGGCGTTCGCCGGGGCTCCGGCGGTGTCGGGGGCGTTGAACGCGTTGCTCAACGCCGGCCAGCAGCTGGCGGCGACGTTCACTGCCGGGTTGCCGGGGTTGGCTGCGCAGCTCTCGGGGGCGTTCGGGGCCACCCTGCCGACGCTGTCGGCGGCGTTCACCGGGGCGATCACCGCCGCCCTGTCGGGCAGCCTGCCGGCGTTCCAGGCCTCCCTGGGCGCGCTCAATGGGGCGTTCCAGGCCGCGCTGAGTGCGGCGTTCGCCGGGGCCCCGGCCCTGCAAGCGGGCCTGACCGCGTTGCTCAGCGCCGGCCAAAACCTGGCCGCCACCCTCACCGGGGCCTTCCCGGGGCTGGCCGCGCAACTGTCGGGGGCCTTCGGGGCCACCCTGCCCACCCTCTCGGCGGCGTTCACCGGGGCGATCACCGCCGCCCTGTCGGGCAGCCTGCCGGCGTTCCAGGCCTCCCTGGGCGCCCTCAACAGCGCGTTCCAGGCCGCCCTGAACGCCGCCCTGGTCGGGGCCCCGGCCCTGCAAGCGGGCCTGACCGCGTTGATCAGCGCCGGCCAGAACCTGGCCGCCACCCTCACCGGCGCCCTGCCGGCATTGTCGGCCAGCTTCACCGCCACCCTGCCCGCCCTCAACGCCGCGCTCTCGGCCACCCTGGCCGCGGCGTTCTCGGGCAGCCTGCCCGCCCTACAGGCCTCCCTGGGCGCCCTGTCCGGGGCCTTCACCGCCGCCCTGACCGCCGCCCTGACCGGCGCTCCCGCCCTGCAAGCCGGCCTGAACACCCTGCTCAACGCCGGCGCCACCCTGGCCGCCAACCTCAACGCAGCCTT
>NZ_JBTNSY010000084.1:0-1041 GCF_054515735.1 Mycobacterium sp. ML4 | reverse complement strand
ATGATCAGATCGACCCGCAGCAGGGATTCGATGATCTTGCCGACGGTGTTGTCGGCCAGGCCGCGGTAGAGGGTCTCGACGAGGTCGGCGGCGGTGAAGTAGCGCACCTTGTGCCCGGCGTGGATCGCCGCGGTCCCCAATCCGATCAGGGTGTGGGACTTTCCGGTGCCGGCAGGGCCGATGATCGCCAGGTTCTGTTGCGCCCGAATCCATTCCAGGCTCGACAGGTAGTCGAACACCTTGGGCTGGATCGAGGAAACAGCCACGTCGAACGATTCCAACGTCTTGGGTACGGGGAACGCTGCGGCCTTGAGGCGGTTGACGATGTTGGAGGCATCGCGGGCCGCCAACTCGGTTTCGATGAGTGTGCGCAGGACTTCCTCGGGGGTCCAGCGCTGGGTCTTGGCGGTGATTAACACCTCCGGTGCGGTGCGTCGCACGGCGGCCAGCTTCAACCGCCGTAGCCCGGCATCGAGATCGGCGGCTAGCGGTGGAACCGAGGGTGGTGCAACGGGTTTAGTGGCAGCAACTGGTGAGGTCTTGGTCACGAGATCACCTCGCCGTCGATGACCGGTGTGATCTTGTAGGCGTCCAGGGACCGGGTCGGAGCAACGGGCAGGTCCAGGATCAACGCGTCCCCGGCGGGGCGGGGTTGGGGTGTTCCGGTGCCGGCGGCCAGGATGGAGCGCACGTCGGCGGCCCGGAACCGGCGGAACGCCACCGCCCGGTGCAGAGCGCAGACCAGGGCGTCGGTGCCGTGAGCGGCGCCCAGTGCGAGCAGGATCTCCAACTCCGAGGCCAGGCGGGTGTTGCCGATTGCCGCGGCACCGACCAGGAACGCCTCGGCGTCGGCGCCGAGGTCACAGAACTGCTTCTCGACCGTGGTTTTCGGGCGGGGTCCGCGGTTGGGTACTGGGCGGGGTCCGTCGTAGTGCTCGTCGAGGATCGAAACGCTGCCGGGTGCGACGAGTTCGTGTTCGGCCACGATCACCCCGGTGGCCGGTTCTAGCAGACAGATCGCGCCGTGATCGACGACCACGG
>NZ_JBTNSY010000083.1:0-1080 GCF_054515735.1 Mycobacterium sp. ML4 | reverse complement strand
CACCGAGGGAGCCCCGATCTGCAGTCGTAGCGATGGGAGTGGTTGCAGCAGTTCACGTTCAGAGATCAGCCGCTGGTCGGGAATGGCGCAGATCTCGGAATGGGTCGCGGCGTTCACTTCCGCGCACCACCCCTGAGCCGCCGCGTTCGCATCGCGCAGGCTAATCGGCGCCCCGGTGACGGCGGCCTCGGTCAGCAAGGGTACGGCCAGATCGTCCTGGGCATAGCCGCACAGGTTCTCGACGATGCCCTTGGACTGCGGGTCGCTGGCGTGACAGAAATCGGGAACGAAACCGTAGTGACCCGCCAACCGCACGTAGTCCGGGGTCGGGACGACGACATTGGCGACCACGCCGCCCTTGAGGCAGGCCATCCGGTCGGCCAGCACCCGCGCCGGGACCCCGCCAACCGCGGCCAGCGCCTCGGCGATCAACGCCAGCGTGGTCGATGCCTTCTGGTCGGTGGCGAACCGCACGAACCGCCACCGAGAGAACGCCAGCACCGCACAGAACAGGAACAGTCCCGGCGCGACTTGGGCCCAGTCGATCACCAGGTACTCGCCCGGTTCCCACACCGCCGGACGCCGGCCTCGATGATTAGCGCTGCGCCACAACGCTTTCGCTTCCGCGACCAGCCGCCGGAAGTTACGTGCCGAACCCTCGTATCCAGCGGCCTTCGCGATCGGCAGCAGCCGCTTGGCCGAGATCCGACCGTGTGACTTCTCTACGCGTTCGACGACCAGGTCGGCCACCGAATCGTAGTTATGCGCCCGTTCGGCCCGCGGTGGCGGCGGCACACCGGCCTGGTCGGCCTCGAACTTGTCCACGACCTTCTTGACGGTGCGGTGCGTGGTTCCGCACTCCTCGGCGGCGGCTCGGTAGGACCCGAGCTGATGGTAGGCGGAAATGATGTCCATACGGTCCTTCGCAGACTTCAATGGAACTCCCCGGTGGTGATGGCGATTGGTTGGCGCCTTCACCGTCACCATCGGGGCCCGCAGTTCCTGATCGACACGACGAACACGGGGTGGATACTTTTACCTGGCCAAAAACGGATACCTCGACTTGGCCACCAGTGGGTA
>NZ_JBTNSY010000082.1:0-1130 GCF_054515735.1 Mycobacterium sp. ML4 | reverse complement strand
GGGTCCCCACATCGCCCGCTGGCTGGCCCACGCCGGAGCCCGCCACCTGATCCTGCTCAGCCGCACCGCCGCCCAGGACCCCCAGATCGCGGCCCTGCAAGACGAACTGCGCACCGCGGGGGTCACCACCACCACCGCCTCGGTCGACCTCACCGACCCGCCGGCGCTGCGCGCGCTGATCGAACACACCCGCACCCACCACGGACCCATCCACACCGTCGTGCACGCCGCGGCCTACCTGGGCTGGGCCACCCTCACCGACACCAGCACCGAGCACTTCCACGCCACCTACACCGCCAAAGCCCTCGGCGCCCAACACCTCATCACCGCCTTCGGCGAGCACCTGCCCGACACCTTCATCCTGTTCTCCTCGGCCGCAGCCACCTGGGGCGGCACCCGCCAAAGCGCCTACGCCGCCGCCAACGCCCACCTCGAAGCCCTCACCACCCAGCTACGCGCCGCCGGCCACCACGCCCTGGCCCCGGCCTGGGGCACCTGGGCCGATGACCGCAGCACCGCCCAAGACACCCTGGACTACCTCGCCCGCATCGGCCTGCACCAAATCCCCCCCGACACCGCCCTGGCCGCCCTGCACCAATCCCTGAACCACGACGACACCCTGATCACCCTCACCGACGTCGACTGGAACCAATTCCAAGACGTCTTCACCACCCGCCGCGCCCACCCCCTGCTCACCGACCTGGCCTCCCACCCCACCCCCACCCCCACCACCATCCCCGAAGGACTGGCCGCCCAACTCGCCGGCCACACCCCCCCACAGCAACGCGCCACCGTGACCCAACTCATCCTCACCGCCACCGCCACCGTGCTGGCCCACCCCGACCCCACCACCCTGGACCCCGACCAACCCTTCAAAAACCTCGGCATCGACTCCCTGACCGCCCTGCAACTGCGCAACACCCTGACCCGCCACACCGGCCTGCCCCTCCCGGCCACCCTGGTCTTCGACCACCCCACCCCCACCGCCATCACCGACTACCTCCTCCACCACCTCACCGGCACCACCACCACCCACACCCCCACCCCCACCACCGTGCGCACCGAGGACCCCATCGCCGTCATCGGCATGGCCTGCCGACTCCCCGCAGGAGCCGACACCCCCCAAGCGC
>NZ_JBTNSY010000081.1:0-1236 GCF_054515735.1 Mycobacterium sp. ML4 | reverse complement strand
AAACAGCACCTCCAAGCGCTGCTTAGGGGACGTCTCCAAGGCGGTCACCGACATAACCCCATCATCGCACTGGGGTACGACAAGCCCTGGCTGCCTAATCCCAGCCCCCGAATGACCGTCATTGTTTTCCGGGCGGGACAGCCCGATCGGTTGCCAACCGCTGCCCGCCGCGGCGATCAGCCCCGGTGGTCAGGTGGTCTTGCGCTCGGGCCGAGCGCCGCGATCATTCTGCCGGTGGAGTACGCAACGGCGATCCGGTGAACTTGTCGGGATTCGCTATGTCCCAGAGCGCGACCACCTTGCCGTCGCGCACCGTCATCGCCGTGATGCGCGGCGCCATCTCACGGCGGCCTTCTGAAGCGGGGAATCCCGTTGTGTAGGAACCTAATTCGCCGTTGACCAGTGCCAGATTATTGGCGGTGTAGAACGCATCGCCGTAACGACGGGCCAGACCCATCATGAAACGGACCACCTTGTCCGCCCCGCGGATGACCTGAACCGCGGTCGGCGCCTTGCCGTTCGAGTCGCCGGTCAACGTCACATCAGGGTGCAGCAGCGACACGACGGTGTCGATGTCGCCGGCGGCCATCGCAGCCATCAACTTGCCGACCACCTCGGCGTGGCTGGGATCCGGCTTCGGCGGCGGCGCCGCGGCGACAGTTTTGCGGGCCCGGGACGCGAGTTGCCGGGCCGAGGCTTCGCTGGTGCCAAGCACCTCGGCCACTTCGGCGAACGGCACCGCGAAACCGTCGTGCAAAACGAACGCCACCCGCTGATCGGGGCTGAGGTGCTCCAGCACCACCATGGCGGCGAACCGCGCGTCCTCTCCGGCCACCACCGCCGACAGCGGGTCGCCCGGATCCAACCCCGTGACGACCGGCTCGGGTAGCCAGTTGCCGGTGTAGGTCTCCCGCCGGTGTGCGGCCGAGCGCAACTTGTCCAGGGCCAAACGGCTCACCACCGTGGTCAGCCAGGCACGCAGATCATGGATGGGGCCGTCCTGGGTGTTCCACCGCAGCCACGCCTCCTGGACTATGTCCTCGGCGTCGGCCACGGTTCCGGTGAGCCGGTAGGCGACCGACATCAGATGCGGTCGCAGCGCCTCGAATTCGGTGACCTGAGTGGTCGCGACCATAAGTTGAGGGTAACCCGGTGACGGCGAGCGGCCCCACGGCGCGAGTAAGGAACCGGGCACTCAATACCCGCTCGGTGACGGCGAGCGCCCCAGGGCGCGAG
>NZ_JBTNSY010000080.1:0-1273 GCF_054515735.1 Mycobacterium sp. ML4 | reverse complement strand
TCAATGCGCCCTTCCTGACGCTGGTCGGGCGCCCGCTGATCGGCAACGGCGCCAGCGGGGCCCCGGGCGGCGGGGCTAATGGCGGGGCGGGTGGGATTCTGATCGGTAGCGGCGGCAACGGCGGGTCCGGAGGGGTCGGTCAAAACGGCGGCGCGGGCGGGGCTGCGGGGCTGTTCGGCGCCGGCGGCGCCGGCGGGGCCGGCGGGGTCGGCACCACCGCCGGCGGGGCCGGTGGGGCTGGCGGGCTGTTGTTCGGGGCCGGTGGGGCCGGCGGTGCCGGCGGATTCAACGCCGCAGGCAACGGGGGCTCCGGCGGGGCCGGGGGGGCCGGGGGGCTGTTCAGCTCCGGCGGCATCGGCGGGGCCGGCGGCAGCGGCAACGGCGCCACGGGTAATGGCGGCGCCGGCGGGGCCGGCGGTACCGCGGGGCTGTTCGGCGCCGGCGGTACCGGCGGCAGCGGCGGGTTTACCGATAAGGCCACCGGGGGGCCCGGTGGGGTTGGCGGCTCCGGCGGGCTGGTTGGCGACGGCGGCGTCGGCGGCGTCGGCGGCGCCGGGGGCAGCGCCGGTGCAATTAGTGGGAATGGCGGGGCCGGCGGCAACGCGGGCATGCTCTCCGGAGATGGCGGTACCGGCGGCACCGGCGGTGGTGGCGGCGCCATTAACGGGGATGGCGGGGCCGGCGGCAAGGCCGGCATGCTCTCCGGTGATGGCGGGGCCGGCGGCGCCGGCGGTACCGGCGGAGTCATTGCCGGGGATGGTGGGGCCGGCGGCGCGGCCGGGCTACTCTCCGGCGCTGGCGGCAGCGGCGGGGCCGGCGGCGCCGCCGCCGCCATTGGCGGCAAGGGTGGGGCGGGCGGCGCGGCCGGCATGTTGTTCGGCGCCGGCGGCAGCGGCGGGGCCGGCGGCGCGGCCTCTGGCGCCGCTATTGGCGGGGACGGCGGGGCCGGCGGCCAGGCTGGCATGCTGTTCGGCGATGGCGGGGCCGGCGGCGCCGGCGGCACCGCCAACGTGATCGGCGGGACGGGTGGGGCCGGCGGCACGGCCGGGCTGATCGGCAACGGCGGTCACGGCGGTGATGGCGGGATCGGCGTTACCGTGGGCGGCGTCGGCGGCGGCGGTGGCAGGGGCGGCAACGCCGGGCAGCTCGGCAACGGTGGTGACGGCGGCAACGGCGGGACCGGGACGACCCCGGGCAAAGCCGGCGCCGGCGGCACCGGCGGGCAGCTGCTCGGCCTCGACGGGGTGAAGGGCTTGCCGTAGCCACCGGACCC
>NZ_JBTNSY010000079.1:0-1279 GCF_054515735.1 Mycobacterium sp. ML4 | reverse complement strand
CTAGAAGCAGATTCTCTTACTGCGGCTTGGCCGGCCTCATCTTGAACGAGACGTCGAGCTTGATGCGGTAAGTGATCTTGCCGGTGGCGTCCACAGTCAGGTCCTGCTCGCTCTCCCGCGCCCCAGCGGTCCTCACCACGACAGCACTATGAGTTGATGGGGTTCGCCCCGCGAATGCCTGCTGGTGTTCGGGCAAGAAAGGCCGGGCATCACCGACGACGCCCGCGTCGGCGCGGCGCTCACCGTGTCGATCGCCCGGGGTGGCAGCGGGGATCGCGATGCATGCCTGGATTCGGCGGCACGGGGACCTGACGCAAGCCTGGTGAATCCTTAACCGGGCAGGCCGTCTACGCCGGCCTTCCCATTCGCGCCGACCTGGCCGACAGCGCCAGTGCCGCCGTTGGTGGGGCCCGCGATCGAGCTTCCGACACCACCGAGACCACCAGCTCCGCCGGCGCCGCCGAAACCGCCTGTCGCACCGGCGCCGGCCGCACCGCCAGCTCCCGAGCTGCCGAACAGTCCGCCCGCCCCACCGGCACCGCCGTCTCCGCCGTCGCCGCCATCTCCGCCGGCGCCGCCTTCGCCGCCGCTACCGCCGTTGCCACCGCTCGCGCCGACCCTGCCGCCGCCGGACATGCCCCCTTGGCCTCCAGAGCCGCCTTGAGCGCCGTTGCCGCCCGGCGCAGCGTGGCCCCCTTCGCCACCTGCTCCGCCGTTGCCGAACAGGAGCCCACCGTGGCCACCTGCGCCGCCGGCGCCCCCGCTGCCGCCATGACCGCCCGCGGCACCGACACCTCCGGTCCCACCTGCGCCTCCGGCGCCCCCGCTCATGCCACCGCCCCCGGTGCCGCCGGTGCCACCAGCCGCGCCGATGCCACCTGTCCCGCCGGTGCCGCCGCTCCCGCCGGCTCCGACGGGATTAGTCGAGCTGATAATGCCGTTGCCGCCTGTCCCTCCGGCGCCCCCAGGCGCGCCGGCGCCCCCGGTGCCGCCGGTCCCACCCGTCCCGGCGATGGCGGCCGGATTCGGCCCTGTGGTGTTCCCACCGGTTCCGCCGTTGCCGCCGGGGGCGCCGAAGCCGCCGGCACCACCAGGCCCTCCATTACCTCCAATAATCGCGGCGGTGGCGCCGTTACCGCCCGTCCCGCCGGGCTGGCCGGTGTTCGCGGAGCTGACGCCGTTGACGCCGGGGCCACCGGCGCTACCGGTAGATCCCTGATTTTGGATGAGGCCGTTGCTACCGGTCGCGGCCGGCGGGCCCTGGATATGCAGCGGCGTC
>NZ_JBTNSY010000078.1:0-1330 GCF_054515735.1 Mycobacterium sp. ML4 | reverse complement strand
ACGAACCGGGTGACCAACCGCTCGATGCTGGCCCGGTCAAACAAATCGGTGGCATACGACACCGTCCCGGCGGCCATCGGGGCGGCCGGGTCCTCGGTCGGCACCTCACCCAGATCGAAATCCAGGTCGAACTTGGCGGTGCGGGTGAACACCGCCAGCTGCTCGACGCTGACCCCGTCGATCGCCACCACCTTGGGGCGCACATTGTTCTGGAAAGCCATGGCCACCTGAAACAGCGGATGATGCGCCGCGGAGCGCACCGGGTTGAGCTGCTCAACCAGGAGCTCGAACGGCACATCCTGGTTGCTGTAGGCGTCGAGCGCCTTCTGACGCACCTGCTGGAGCACATCGCTGAACCGGTGCCGGGAGTTGACGCTCACCCGCGACACCCACGTATTGACGAAGAACCCGACCAGATCATCGAGTGCCTCGTCCAGCCGCCCGGCGATCGGCGCGCCCATCACAATGTCCTCACCCACCCCGGCCCGGTGCAACACCACCGCCAAGACCGCCTGCAACACCATCGAGGCCGTCGCGTTATGCGCCGCCGCCAGCGCCTTGACCCCCGCCCACACCGGCGGGTCGATGCGCACCTCCACCCCATCACCGCGGTAACTGGGCACCGCCGGGCGGGCCCGATCCGCCGGCAGCGACACCACCTCCGGCAGATCGGCCAACTCCTGCCGCCAGTAGGCCACCTGCCCAGCAATCACACTGTCCGGATCAGTCTCCGCCCCCAACCACTCCCGTTGCCACAACGTGTAATCCACATACTGCACCGCCAACGGCGCCCACTGCGGGGCCCGGCCCTGCCGCCGCGCTCGATAAGCCTGGCCCATATCACGGACCATCGGAGCCAGTGACCACCCATCACAGGCGATGTGGTGCACCACAATCCCCACCACATGCTGCTCGGGCCCCACCGAATAGATCTGCGCACGAATAGGGATCTCCGCCGACAAATCGAACCGATACCCTGCCAGCGCCACCAAGTCGCCGGCCACATCCTGCTCGGGTAACGACACCACCGTCGCGCCCCGGCGTCGCCACATCCCGGTCCGGGCCGGCAGTACCTCCTGAAACGGCACACCGTCAATGTCGGGAAATATGGTGCGCAGCGATTCATGGCGGGCGATGACATCATCGATGGCCGCACCCAGCGCCTCGACATCCAGCGCCCCGGTGATCCGAAACGCGGTGGGCATGTTGTAGGTCGCGGCACCGCCTTCGAATTGGTTGAGGAACCACAACCGCTGCTGGGCATACGACAACGGGATCCGCTCCGGGCGCCGCACCGGCGTCACCGGGGGCCGGATGCGGCCGGTGCGCT
>NZ_JBTNSY010000077.1:0-1331 GCF_054515735.1 Mycobacterium sp. ML4 | reverse complement strand
TGAACCGCTCCGGGTTTGATGCCGCTTCCTTCTGTGAGAAGGATGGCGATTATGGCCAAGCATTACCCGTTCGAGCAGCGTGAGCGTGCGGTGAAGATGGTGCTCGATCATCTCGGTGAGTATCGGTCGGTGTATGCCGCCTGCCAGGCGATCGGCCCAAAGGTCGGTGTGGGTGCGGAGTCGCTGCGCCGGTGGGTGTTGCAGGCCCAGGTCGATGCCGCTGAGCGCCCCGGTGTCACGAGTGCCGAGGCTCAGCGCATCCGCGACCTGGAGCGGGAAGTCCGGGATCTCAAGGAGGCCAATGAGATTCTGAAGGCAGCCTCGATTTTCTTCGCGCGGGAGCTCGACCCGCGCCACCGCTGATCTGCGGCTTCATCGACCAGATGCGGGCGGCTGGATACCGGGTCGAGCCGATCTGTGCAGTCCTGTGTGAACAGGGCGTGCAGGTTGCCCCACGGACCTACCGCAGCTGGAAGACCGCCAGGCCCTCGGCGCGCACGGTCGCTGATGCGCAGCTCACCGATGCGCTGCTGGCCACCGTCGGCACGCCCGAGGGCATGTACGGACGGCGCAAGATGACTGCCCATTTGCGTCGCGAAGGCCACCAGGTCGCCCGGTGCACAGTGGACCGGCTGATGCGCGATGAGGGCTTGTCGGGGATCGTTCGGGGCCGAAAACACCGCACCACGATCGCCGATAAGGGCGCAGCGCGGGCTGCTGATCTGTTGGATCGCGATTTCACTGCCACCGCGCCGAACCGCAAGTGGGTCACCGACTTCACCTATGTGCCGACCTGGGTGGGGTTTGTCTACGTGGCGTTGGTGATCGACTGCTTTTCCAGGGCGATCGTGGGCTGGCAGGTGTCCAAGGTCAGGGACACCGCGATGGTCACCACTGCACTGAAGATGGCGCTGTGGCGTCGTGATCATCATGGCCGCCAGGTGGCTGACGGATTGATCCATCACAGCGATGCGGGATCTCAGTACACGTCGATTGCGTTCGCGGAAACCCTTGTGCTGGAAGGGATTGCAGCGTCGATTGGCAGCATCGGCGATGCCTACGATAATTCGCTGGCCGAGACAACCATCGGGCTGTTCAAGACCGAGGCCATCAGTGTGGGCAGCCCGTTCCGATCCGGCCCGTTGCGGACGCTCGACGACGTCGAGTACGCGACGATGGAATGGGTCGATTGGTACAACAACCGCCGCTTGCACAGCGTCTTGGACTACGCCCCACCCGAGGAATGCGAGAGCGCCTATTACGCTCAACTCCGGGCGTCCCAGCCGGCGATGTCTCAAACATGAAGCCGGCATCAAACCCGGAGCGGTTCA
>NZ_JBTNSY010000076.1:0-1358 GCF_054515735.1 Mycobacterium sp. ML4 | reverse complement strand
TACCCGCTCAAACCGGTCGAT
Source organism: Mycobacterium sp. ML4 (assembly GCF_054515735.1). Lineage (NCBI taxonomy): Bacteria > Bacillati > Actinomycetota > Actinomycetes > Mycobacteriales > Mycobacteriaceae > Mycobacterium > Mycobacterium sp. ML4. The sequence continues at coordinate 1,337 of NZ_JBTNSY010000076.1, read as the reverse complement.
CAGAGTGCAGATACCGGCCTCATCGAACACATCGCTGCGATACTCCACCGACCCACCGATACCGGCGGGCTCACCACGGTCGGTGAAGCGTTCGGCCAACGAAAACGCCAGGTCCATACGCGCGGTCTGGGTATGCATCGACAGCACCGTGACATCCACATCACCCAGCACCGGCGCAACAGCGCCGGTGTTTTGCCAAGCCAATCCCACCTGGACCAACGGATGATGCGCCAACGACCGGACCGGGTTGAGCCGATCCACCACCGCCTCAAACGGCACGTCCTGATGCTCAAAAGCCGCCAGACACCGCGCCCGCACCTGAGCCAACAACTCAGCAAAACTCGGATCCCCCACCACCTCGATCCGCAACACCAACGTGTTGACGAAAAAGCCCACCAACTCATCTAGCGCCGGATCACCACGACCGGCGACCGGAATCCCCACCGCCACATCAGAACTGCCGCTGAGCTTCGACAACAACACACTCAACGCCGCCTGAACCACCATGAAACTGGTCACATGATGCTCACGGGCCACCCGCGCTACCCGATGCTGCAGATCCACCGGCCAATCCACCCCCACCGTGGCGCCCCGATAATCAGCCACCGCCGGATAAGGCCGATCAGTCGGCAACTGCACACGTTCAGCCATCCCCGCCAACGCGTCGTGCCAGAACTGCAGCTGGGCAGCCACACCACTGTCGGGATCGGCCAGATCACCCAAATGCTCACGCTGCCACAACGTGTAATCGACATACTGCACCGCCAACCCCGCCCACCGCGGAGCATGCCCAGCACACCGACTGGCATACGCCACACCCAAATCCGCGGCCAGCGGGCCCAACGACCAACCATCAGCAGCGATGTGATGCACCGTCAGCACCAACACATAGCACTGCTCACCCACAATGAAAAGCTCTGCCCGCAAAGGAATTTCGGTCGCCAAGTCGAACGTGTAACGCGCTGAGGCGGCCAACGCGTCATCCAGACGAGCCCCAGACCACCCCACCGCCTCGACAACACTCCACCCCACCTCGACCTGCTCAACAGGCACCACCACCTGCTGCGGTACCCCCTCGACCGCCACAAACACCGTGCGCAGGCTCTCATGACGACCCACCACATCAACCAACGCCTGACCCAACGCCTCAACATCAAGCGCACCACCCAAGCGCCACACCACCGGCACGTTGTAGACCGCACTAGGCCCTTCAAGCTGATCAACAAACCACAACCGACTCTGGGCAAACGACAACGGAATCACCGCCGGGCGCTCATCGACCGCCCGCAACGGCGCACGCGCACCACCACCCGCCCCCACACAACCCACCAACTGAC
>NZ_JBTNSY010000075.1:0-1547 GCF_054515735.1 Mycobacterium sp. ML4 | reverse complement strand
TGCCGGATACGGCATTACCATAGGAGATGTGGTAGCCGCTGCTGAGTGTGCTTATCGTCACCCCGAACCCGGAGACTTTCTCCCCGTTGTTACCGAATCCCGAGTTCGGACCTGCGCCACTATTGCCGAAACCTGAGTACGGGCCCGGACCGTCGCCGGCGTTGCCAAAACCGGTGTTGAGCTCTCCGGCATTGAGCCCACCGGTGTTGAACTCACCCGAATTGAAGAAGCCGGTGTTCCCGGTGCCGGCATTGAACCCGAAGGTATTAACGAAACCCGAATTAAAGCTGCCGGAATTAACATTTCCGGAGTTGAAGTTCCCGCTATTGGCATTACCCGCGTTGAACGAGCCCGTGGTTTCACCGCCGGAATTGAAGAAACCGGTGTTCAAGCCGCCGGAACTGAAGAAGCCAGTATTGACTCTGCCGGAATTGCCAATGCCCGTGTCGGTCTCACCGGAGTTAGCGACGCCGGTGTTGTTGAACCCGGCGTTTGCCACTCCCGTGTTGTGAGTACCAGAGTTGAAAAAGCCGGAGTTCCCGGTGCCGGAGTTCCCAAATCCGACATTGCCACTGCCAGAGTTCAGGCCGCCGAAGCCGATCTGTTTGTCGCCCGTCAGCCCGATGCCGATATTCCCGGTGCCGGTGTTGCCGAAACCGAGGTTGCCGGTGCCGCTGTTCCCAGCCCCGATATTTCCGCTGCCGGTGTTGCCGTAGCCCACATTCGAGTTGCCAGCGTTTCCGCTGCCGAAGCTGGTTTGGCCGGTGTTTCCGTTGCCGATGTTGGCGCTGCCGGTATTCCCGTTGCCGAAATTGGTGTTGCCGGTGTTACCGCTGCCGACGTTCCAGTCGCCACGATTGCCGTTGCCCAGATTCGAGTTCCCGAGGTTTCCGCTGCCGACGTTGCCGTTTCCAGGCCCGTTGGAGCCGGAGTTGCCGCTGCCGACGTTGTAGCTGCCGCGATTGCCGCTACCCAGGTTGACGTCGCCGATATTTGCGCTGCCGGCGTTGTAATTACCCGTGTTGCCGGACCCGATGTTCCCCTGCCCGATGTTGCCCACGCCGATATTGTTCGCGGAGATGTGCGACCATGCCTGCTTTGCAGCGTGCGTCAGCCCCGGCACGTTGGCTGCGAAGTCTTTCCATGACACCAGGCCCGCAGCCACAGCCGAAGCGTCCGCATGGTAGCCGGACATTGCTGCCACGTTCCGAGCCCACATCCACTCGTACTCCGCCTCCGTTGCCGCAAGGGCCGGGAAGTTCTGGCCGAACAAGTTCGATGCGGCTAACGACAGCAGCTCACGACGATTAGCTGCGATCGCCGACGGAACTATCGTGCCCGCAAGCGCTTCTTGGAAAGCGTGCACCGCCGCCCTGGTCATTCCCGCGGTCTGTTCGGCTGCCCCGGCAGCCATTCGAAGGTATCCCAAGTAAGAGCCCGCCGCCGCTGCCATGGACGCCGAAGCCCGGCCCTGCCAGGCCCCGTCCGCCATCCCCGAAATGACCGATTCCCAACCGGCCGATGCCATTTGGAGCTCGCTTGCCAGA
>NZ_JBTNSY010000074.1:0-1638 GCF_054515735.1 Mycobacterium sp. ML4 | reverse complement strand
GTGTTGGCCGTCATCGCCGGCTCCGCGGTCAACCAAGACGGCGCCTCCAACGGGCTCACCGCCCCCAACGGCCCCGCCCAACAACGCGTCATCACCCAAGCCGCCGCCAACGCCGGCATCACCCTGGACCACGTCGACGCCGTCGAAGCCCACGGCACCGGCACCACCCTGGGCGACCCCATCGAAGCCGGCGCCCTGCTGGCCACCTACGGCGCCGCCCACGACCGCGACCACCCGCTCTGGCTGGGATCAGTCAAATCCAACATCGGCCACACCCAAGCCGCCGCCGGCCTGGCCGGACTGATCAAAATGATCACCGCGTTACGGCACGAGGTGTTGCCCCCCACCCTGCACGTCGATGCCCCCAGCCCCCACATCGACTGGTCGGCAGGCACCGTGCAACTCCTGACCCAACCCACCCCCTGGCCCGCCACCGACCACCCCCGCACCGCCGCGGTGTCCTCCTTCGGCGTCAGCGGCACCAACGCCCACCTCATCCTCCAACAACCCCCCACCGCGCCCCCGGCTACCGACGCGGCCCCACCCACCCGGGATGAGCCCCCGCTGCGGATCTGGCCGCTCTCCGCGCGCACCCCCACCGCACTAGCCGCCGCCGCCGCCCGACTACACCAACACCTACTCGATCACCCCGAGCTGCCGCTGACCGACCTGGCCCACAGCCTGGCCACCACCCGCACCCACCACCCCCACCGCGCCGCCCTGACCGTGCCCACCACCAGCACCAACCCCCGCCACGAATTGCTCCAAGCCCTCCAGGCCCTGGCCGACAACCACCCCCACCCCCACCTCACCCGCCACCACCACCACACCCACCACCGCGCCAAAACCGTGTTCGTCTTCCCCGGCCAAGGCGCCCAATACCCCGCCATGGCCACCACCCTGGACCACCACCACCCCCACTTCGCCGCCACCCTCACCCACCTCGACCACACCCTGCACCCCTACACCGGCTGGTCAGTGCGCGACGTCCTACACCACCACCCCGACGCACCCCCCCTGCAACGCCCCGAAGTCATCCAACCCGTCCTATTCGCCATCACGATCGCCCTCGCCGAGCTACTGCGCGCCCACGGCATCACCCCCGACGCCGTCATCGGCCACTCCCAAGGAGAAATCGCCGCCGCCTACATCGCCGGCGCCCTGCCCCTAGACCAAGCCGCCAAAATCATCGCCCTGCGCAGCCAAGCCCTAACCACCCTGTCCGGCCACGGCGCCATGGCCTCCGTCCGACTCCACCCCAGCGACCTACACCCCCACCTACACCCCTGGACCACCACCCTGCACATCGCCGCCACCAACGGCCCCACCCACACCATCATCAGCGGCGACCCCCACGCCCTCACCGACTTCACCACCTACTGCCACCACCACAACATCCACATCCGCCCCATCGCCGTGGACTACGCCTCCCACTCCCCCCACATCGAACCCCTCCACCACCACCTCATCCATACCCTGACCGACCTCACCCCCCAACCCGCCACCACCCCCCTCTACACCACCGTCGACAGCGCCCTCACCCCCCACCCCCTCGACACCACCACCATGACCGCCGACTACTGGTACCGCAACCTACGCGAACCCGTCCGCTTCCACGACGCCATCACCACCCTGCTC
>NZ_JBTNSY010000073.1:0-1667 GCF_054515735.1 Mycobacterium sp. ML4 | reverse complement strand
CCTCGATCTTTCGCGTGGCTGACGGCCTGGCTTGATCAGGTTCGGATTGGTTGTTGTTGCTGGATTCCCGTCGGTGGGTGTGGTCGGTTGTCCCGGTCAGCGGGTTTCTGCCGGGTTCCACTTCCCGGGGGTCCTTTCGGGTCGTCGTGACGGGTGGTGGTTGGTCATCCTGGTTGTAGCCGAGTCAGTGCGGTGAGCAGCAGGCCTGCCCAGGGGGCATGTGTTGACAGGCGTAGCCGGATGCGTCGGGCGTGGTGGGTAATCCTGGCGGCGATCGAGAATAGGCGCAGCCGGAGCCTTTTGGGTTCCCAGCGCCGTGCGGGGTGATCGTGCAGGGCGATCATCTGCAGCCAGGCTGTGAGTTCGAGGGCCAGTTGCACGATCGCGCACCAGATGCGGTTCTGGTCGAACCCGTGCAGAGGCAGGTTGGTCAGGCCGGTGTCTTTAGCGGCGCGGATGCGGTCTTCGCAGCGGGCCCGGCGGCGGTGGCGGAGTTCCAGGTGGGGCAATTGTCCGCGCGTGGTGTTGGTGGCAAAGGCGGTCAGCCGCAGCCCGTTGCAGTCGGTGAACCGTAGCTGAGCCCCCGGGTGCGGGCGCTCTTTGCGGATGATGACCCGCATGCCCGGTGGCCAGCCAGATAGATCCAGCACGCCGGTGGCCTCGGCGACCCAGGCACCCTGACGTACCCCGCCGGCGGTGTCATAGGCCGGGGTCCAGGCCTGTTCGGGAATCGCGCCGATGGCTGCAACGGCGATCTCGGTCAGGGGGAACCCGACCGAGTACGCCAGCCGGCGGGCATGCAGGTAGTCGAGGAATTCATGGGTGCCCCCGGCAGCATCGGTGCGGATTAAGACCTTCTTTCCCACCCGATAGCCTGGGTCGATCGGCAACTGGGCCAGCGCCTGGGCAAGGACTTTCTTGTGGTCGGCGGCGGTGTTGGCCCCGGCGTTACCGGGGCGCAGCAGGATCGCCACGGGTTCACCCGTGCCCTCGGCGCCGTGGTCGACGAATGCGCACAACGGGTGAAAGCCGAAGCCCCGCTTCCGGGTTGGGGCCGCGTACTCCTTGTCTGAGTGCGCATCCACCAACGAGGCATCGATGTCGATGACCACCGGCTGCTCGCCCCCAGCGCCGTGATCGGGTGCCCGATCCCCAGCCGCGTTCCATGCCGCCGAGCGCGCCACGGCGCGCGCAGTGTCAATGGCGCTCAACGCTGCAGATGCGTCGGCGGCCAGCGTCGCGATCAACCGCGACACCGTGGGATCGGAGGCCACCACACCAAACACGCGCCGCTGGGCGCGCAACATGGCGATGTCAGCCAAACAATCCCCGCCCATGGCCAGCGAGATCGCCAGATCACAGACGATCTTGCCCGGATCATGGCTAGCCAGCGGACTGCGCCACAGCGTCAACTCCGCCGATAACGCCGCGGTCAACCCGACCGATTCGGCGATACGTGCCAACGCGACTGCACCCGCCTGCGACACGACACCCGAACCGGACGCCTCAGCAGACAACAACGGATAACGCGACGTAGACTTCCTCACCAGATTGGTGCTCCTTGAACCGCAGAGATATTGACTTGAGCAATCAACATCCTCGCAGTTCAGAGCACCATTCTTCGTTAACGCCACCCCGCCAAAACAAATCCCGGCGAAAGCCCGAGG
>NZ_JBTNSY010000072.1:0-1886 GCF_054515735.1 Mycobacterium sp. ML4 | reverse complement strand
GGGTATGAAGCCGGAGATGCCTGTCCCGCATGTGATGCGCTATGGCGCGATCGCGTTTGCCCCGACCGGGGCGGTGGGTATGGCGCAAGGTTACCCGAACAAGGCGCTAGCAGAACAAGCCGCTTTGCAAAAGTGTGGCGATAAGGACTGCCGTGTAATCATCAGCTTCAACCTCTGCGGCGCGGTCGCCTCTGATGGCGCGAGTTACCAAGGCGGAACTGGCTACACACGGGCAGCAGCGGAAGCTGACGCCATGAACAGGCTAGGCAACGGCAAGATCGTTAGCTCGGTGTGCAACTAACCTCGCCGAGTGGTTTGGTCAGAGTCCTGAGGCCTCGCGACCGCCAAGTTCGCCAGCACCAGCCTCTGGGGTTGACCCCGTTTGGTAGACACAGGGTCAGGCGGCTTGTGCCGTCTGATTGAATCGGTCTTCGAAGTCGACCGGACTGATCATACCCAGGGCTGAGTGCCGTCTGCGTCGGTTGTAGACCCGCTCGATCCAGTCACCGACGGCCAGCTTGGCCGCTGCGCGGCTGGGCCACAGATATCGGTCATAGAACTCGACTTTCATTGTGGCCCAGAATGATTCGGCTGCAGCGTTGTCCCAGCACACACCGGTGCGCCCGACTGAGCGGGCCAGGTTGTGGCGATCGGCGAACCGGGCCAGCTGGGCTGAGGTGTACTGACAGCCGCGATCCGCGTGCAACACGACCGTCCCGGCCAGCTCGCCGCGCATCGCGACCGCCATCGACAGCGCGGACTCGACGAGGTCGGTACGCATGTGCTCATCGAGGGCCCAGCCGATCACCCGCCGCGAGCATCCGTCACGGACCGCACACAAGTACAGCCAGCCCTGCCCGGTGCGTAGATAGGTGATGTCGGAGGTCCACACCCGGTCCAGCTCGCCGGTGTCGAACCGGCGCCCCACCAGATCCTTCGGTACCGGCGCATCCAGGTCGACCACCGTGGTCGCCGGGGCGAATCGGCGCGGGCAGATCCCGGCCAGCCCCTGCCGGCGCAGCGACGCCGCCACCGTCTTGCGCGACACCTGCTCGCCGTCCTCGCGCAGATCGGCCAGAATGCGCGGCGCCCCGTAAACCCCGTCAGAGGCCTCGTGGAACGCGGCGACCTTGGCGTCGAGTTCGCCACGTCGCCGCCGCGACGGGGACGGGTCGCCATCGCGAGTTTTGCGCCATTTGTAGAACCCCGACCGTGACACCTCCAGCAGATCGCACATCCGCCTGACCGCGTAGGTGGCCTTCTCCGCCTCGATCACCCGATAGGCTTCTACCGGTTCTGTTCGGAGACGAAGAAGGCCGCGGCTTTTTTCAAAATGCACGGTCCAAACGCAATTCGGCGTTTTCTCGGCGCAGACGCTCCAGCTCTGCGCGCTCATCGGCATCCAGCACCGCGCCAGTATCGCCACCCGCGGCCAATTCCTTCGCTAGGCGCACCCAACGACCCAGCACTTGTTCACCGACACCAATCTCAGCAGCGACGTGCGCCACCGGTCGGCCCGTCTCGATCACCAGGCGGGCAGCCTGATCCCGGAACTCCGGGGTGTACTTCCGACGCTTGCCCGACATACGGACAACCTTCCCGCAGGACCAGCAGTCCCACCAGTTAGGTGTCCACCATCAGGGGTCAATCCCAGGTCGTATCCGCTCAGATTTCGAACAGCATGGCGCTGAACAAGATAGCCATGCCGGCGGCCATCATCGCCTGGGCGAGATTCCCCAGTGGCTGAAAGCGCTTTGTGGCGTGCTGCCGCTCTACGAGGTATCTGGATGCCCAGAAAGCTGCTGCGGTCGCGAAGATGATGGCGCCGATCCAGTTCACTGTGGTGAACCAGCTGGGCGCTCCGCGGCTTGCCGGTTCGTTCATTA
>NZ_JBTNSY010000071.1:0-1942 GCF_054515735.1 Mycobacterium sp. ML4 | reverse complement strand
ATCTCCCTCGCCTTGGTGAGTGCCGCGGGCATCAGGTCATCGGGTTTGACCACTTGGTGTACCAGCTTGACGCGGTAGGCCTCATCCGCGTCGATGATCCGACCGGTCAGCATCAGTTCGCGCGCGACGCCGGCGCCGACGATTTTCGGCAGCAGGTAACTGGTGCCCATGTCCATCGACGAGAAGCCGGCCTTGATGAACACCGAGCCGAATCGGCCATTGTCGGAGGCGATCCGGATGTCGGAGTGCAGCGCAAACGCCAGTCCACCCCCGACAGCGACGCCGTTGACGGCAGCGATCACCGGGATGGGCAACTCGTACATCCGGACGAAGAGCTCGGCGAGCCGCACCTGCGCGTCGTAGGTGACCTTGAACCCCGGCGTGGCCGGTTTGACCTCGGTCCAGGCCCGGCCGGTGCCGCTGAGATCGGCGCCGGCACAGAATCCACGACCGGCTCCGGTCAGGATCGCGACCCGAAAGTCTTTGCTGACCAACGTATTCAGAGCATCGTCCATGCCGTTGATCAGCGATCCGTCGATAGCGTTCAACAACCGGGGCCGGTTGAGGGTGATGCAGGCGATGTCGTCCTCGAGAGTTTCCAGGGTGACTGCGGGTTCGGATGCCATACCCGAACGGTAAGCGACTTCAGCGGACTTCCAGGTACCGGGTTTACGGTGAGTCCATGGCACGCGCCGACGACGACAGCTGGGACTTGGCCAACAGTGTGGGAGCGACCGCCACGATGGTCGCGGCCGCGCGGGCGGCGGCAAGCAGGCGTCACAAAATCATCGTCAACGACCCGTTCGCCGAGCCGCTGGTGCGGGCCGTCGGCGTTGACCTGTTCGTGCGGCTTGCGGCAGGTGAGCTCGACGCGGTCGATGCCGACGGCAACCTGGGCTTCCCGCGGATGATCGACACGTTCGCCGCCCGCGCGAAATTCTTCGACGACTATTTCGCCGAGGCCGGCAGCATGGGCGTTCAGCAGTTCGTGATCCTGGCCTCCGGCCTCGATTGCCGCCCTTATCGCCTGCCGTGGCCAGGCCACAGCCGGGTGTTCGAGATCGACCAGCCCGAGGTCATCGAGTTCAAGATGTCGACGCTGCGGAAACTGGGCGCCACGTCCGACGTCGAGCACCGCACCGTCGGCATCGATCTGCGCGACGATTGGCCGTCGGCTCTGTTGGCCGCGGGGTTCGACACTGACCAACCGACAGCGTGGCTCGCCGAGGGCCTGCTGATCGGCTTTCTGCCCCAGGAAGCCGAAGTCCGGTTGCTGGACAACGTCATTTTGCTCAGCGATTCCGGCAGTTGGCTGGCCGCCGATTACGGACAGGTGGCCGGCCGGTCTTCTGCCGAGCAGCAGCAGGCGCAGCGCATGACCGACTTTTGGCGGGAGCTCGGCCTGGATCTGGACATCTCCGCCCTCACTTATCCGGGAGAGCACACCGACGTGGCGGCTCACCTCTGGTCGAACAGATGGAACACGATCACGTCGGACCTCGCCGAATTGTTCAGCGCCGCGGGGCTGGCGCCCTTGGGGGAGGCGGGGGTCAGTGGACCGGCGAAGTCGATTGGGTTTGTGCGAGCTTCGTCGGGGTGATACAGCGAGCCGGCGACGGCAAACTCGTGACATGACGAGTGCACACTGAATTTGTCGAGCTTGCTGGCCGATTCGATGGCGCACGCGCCCGATGCGCACGCCGGGAAGCCTGGGGTACTCCGTTGCGCCGGCGAGAATCGGGAGGGGCCAAGCCATGCGCGATGCGGGCTCAGATCGCGCAAGACATTCACCGGCCCCAGGAAAAGCGAGGAATACCGGGTAGATTCGATGGCACCGGGAAGCGGAAGCGAGATGCACTACGCTGCAATCCGTTTCAGCTTCGATCCGAAGCTCCAACCAGGTTAGTTGTTGGTTGGTGGTGGTTGGGGTTGGAAGGGGTCG
>NZ_JBTNSY010000070.1:0-2062 GCF_054515735.1 Mycobacterium sp. ML4 | reverse complement strand
CGCCGGCGAAGGTCCGCTGACGGAGGGCGTTTGTCTCCATCTTCGTAAGCGGGGCCTTCGTATCGGCTTTGAGCTGAGCGGCTTGCTGTCCTTGGGGGGTAATTATGAGCCGAGCCGCAAAGGAAATCAGGTATCCAGTTCTGCGGGCGCATCCACTCCCAAGTGGTCGACCTCCTGGACCGGACGGCGCGTAAGGTCGGCGGCGGCGACGTCATCTGACCGCGAGTATGCATTTCGTAGGCTATTAGCCTATGATTTGCATACCCAAGGAGTAATCATGGCACTGAAGCACAGTACGGCGGTCCCCCCTACCCTGGCCGCGCATCCCCTCGGCACGTTCCGCCCGGCGCAGGCGAAACATACTTACGCGCACCCCGCTGCCGAGGTGGCGCGCCTTCACGAACGCGGTCTGCTGCACCGCCTTGCCGATGGTTATTACGTCGTCGTGCCACCGGCCATGGTGGGGCAAGACTGGATGCCGGGCTTGGAAACCGCTGCGGCAGGCATCGCATCGGCGATCTACGGGCCGGACGACATCGTTGTCATGGGAGTCAGCGCCGCACGGCTGCACGGAGCGATTCCACGTGCGCTGGCCACCGCGACTGTCGCCGTCCCTGAGCAGCACCGCCGCATCGCATTATCTGACCGCCCTGCGGCCATCCGGTTCGTCAAACGCAACACCCAGAGCATCGACGCCGAACGCTACGACACCGAGCTCGGACCGACGTTGGTGACCACACCCGAACAGACGATCCTGGACCTTGCCCACCGCCCCGAACTCGGCGACGCCGAAATCGATGTCCCGAGCGCCGTCGCTGCACTGTACGAGCGCAGCGATGAGGACCGCCTCCAAACCTTGGCGACCGAACAACGACGCAGGGCGTCACTGCTGCGGGCGGAAACCTGGGCTCGACGGTGAACAGCGACGAAAAGACTTCCGTCGCCGAGCAATTCGGCGTCGCGACCGAACAGGTCGAGCGCGACCACCTCATCTCCCACCTCCTTGCCTTTCTAAGCCGAGAATTCGGCGACCGAATCCACTTCATCGGGGGAACCGCTCTCGCTCGCACCCACCTACCGAACGGGCGACTCAGCGAGGACATCGACCTCATCGCAGTCGGCGATCGCAAGCCCATAGCGGCCAATCTGGACGCCGGGCTGCCCCGTGCACTCGCGCGCACTCACGGGCGACTCACCCTCGACCCAATACTCAGCAGTGTTCCTGACACGCGCCCTGCAATCCTCCGCACCTCCGTTGGACTGACGGTGCGGCTACAACTGCTGTCCTCCGAGACCGAATAGTGTGGCCGACAGAGCGACGATCCCTGGTCCAGCGTTATGCGGACGCCCCCGCCGCCGAGCTGCTGGTGCCTCCCCGCCTTCGCAGCATCTAAGACCGCGACATGGTTCGACCGCCACGCCTCTCGCGACCTATGGGATCTCCGGGCGCTTGACCGGATCGGCGCCATTGATGCCGCCGCCGAAGACCTCTACCGACGCTACGGCCCCACCAACCAGGCGCCGGCTCCGCACGACTTCACGAAGGCGCCCACCGAGGCCGAGTGGCAGAACCAGCTCGCCGGCCAAACCCGTCTCACGGTCTCACCGAGCGACGCCCTAGCCGCCGTCCGGGACGCTTGGGCGCGGTTCAGCGGCTCGCATAAACGATGAGTTCGAAAAACTGATCTTGAAAAACAGCCTCTGAAGTGGGGCGGGCGGGGCTCGAACCCGCGACCAACGGATTATGAGTCCGTAGAAAACACGCTCAGCAACGAATTCTGTTGGCAGAAATAATCTTTCGACGATTAATCTTGATCTGTTGAATGCCTTGCGACTCAATATGATTCAAAGATTCCGGGCGTTCAGAACCCTTGCTAGACAGCAACTCCGCAGGTCAGGTGGCTGAGCGGGGCATATGTTGCCGTGTGCTGCCGCAGTGTTGCCGCAAGTGTTGCCAGGCCGCGTTTGCTGACTCATTTTGCGAAAATGAAGGCCAGTAGCTGAAAAGCTCACCCAACAGGTCGCGCCGCTCCCACGGCGCGCAAAGGCTAGCCGGTAACAT
>NZ_JBTNSY010000069.1:0-2097 GCF_054515735.1 Mycobacterium sp. ML4 | reverse complement strand
AGTTCGTAGGGGTTGGCCGACTCCCGGTAGCGGTTCTGGTTGGGGACGGTTCGCTGTCCTTCGAGTTCCACGGCCACCCGCTGATGTCTGGGCGGGCCGTCGGGGTACCAGGAACCGCTCAATTCGGCCCAGTCCCAGCCGGGGCTGGGTTGACATTCCGGTTCGCCGTAGGGAATCCAGTGGATCGGGTCGCTGGGCAGCTGCACCTCCAGGTGCGCGCCCTTGGGTATCAGCTGGGGAACCCAGGTCCGGTTCCACCAACTGAGGTTGTCGCGGTGTTGCTGGTTGAAGCTGTAGCGGCCCTGGTTCTGCATGGGTTGCCCGGTGGGGTCGGCGGCGGCGATGCCGATGGCGGACAACGCCGCCAGCGTGAACGCGAGGAACAGTGGACGGCGCATCCTCACCCCATCGTGTGGTGTTCGTGCTCGTCGTGCTGTTCGTGCTGCCCGGGTGGATCGATCTTCAGCAGGCCCATCATTCCCCGGTCCTCGTGCGGCAGGATGTGGCAGTGGTAGACGGTCGTGCCCGTCACGTCCGGGCGGAAGTACATGCGCAAGGTGTAGCGGCCGAACGGCGGTAGCCGGAAGGTATCCCACCAGACGTCTGGTTCGGTTTGCCAACTCGTGTCGCCGGCCGGGATGCCGTGGATGTCGACGACCTGAAATGGGTTGACATGGATATGGATTGGGTGCTGGAAAACGTCCTCGTTGATCAGGGTCCACTCCTCGATGGTGCCGCCTTCCACCTCGGCGTCGACCCGGTGGTGATCGAACTCCTGGCCGTCGATGAGGAACTGCACACCCATGCCGGTGCGCCCGGTGACATCGCCGGAGAACACCATGGTGCGACGCCGGGCCACCGGCAGGTTCGGCATCCGCGGCGGCTCCACCAACGTGGTGGGCACTCGACCGGCGACGGTGTTGCCACGCACCACCAACGTGCCCAGCGACATTCCCGGGCGGGGTCCTCCGGGATGGCCCTGGTCGTATGCGGCCGCGTAGATCCGGTACCGGCCGGGCTCACCGCCTTTGACGATGAACTCGGCCCGGTTGCCCGCGGCCAGCATGATGTTCTGCCGGGGTCGGGGGGCGGCGTAAGGCACCCCGTCGGTGCCGATCTGGTGCAGGGTGTGCCCGTCCACGTGCAACCAGATCGACCGGTGCGGGCACGCGTTGAGAAACCGCCAGCGCTGCGTCTCGCCCGGTTTGATGCTGATATCCGGCAGTATCTGGCCATTGAGCGGGAAGTACATCGACGACGGCACCGCGGGAATCGACTCGAACGGCGCGTGACCGGCCATGGGAACCACCACCGCGAACGGCACCTCAGCACTGTCGTCAGCGATCCACATCTCGTTGACCACGATGGTGCGCTCGCGCATTTCGGCGATCTCGGGTACCCGATCGATGTCGCCCTCGACGATGATGGGCCCGCACAACCCGTTCCACAGCTGATGGGCAGTGGCCGTATGGAAATGGGGGTGATACCAGTGCAGACCCGTCGGCTGGTTCATCGCGATGTTGTAGCTGTACTGGTGGTCCTGCAGCGGGCCCAGCTGAAGTCCGACATTGTCCCCCGGATCGTCCGGAGACACCTGCAACCCGTGGGTGTGCAGGTTGGTGTCAATCAACTCCTGCAGGATGGTTTGCCTTCTCTCCCAACGGTTCCAGAAATCGTGAACACAGGCTCGCCGGGTATCGAAGCGCGGATCGTTGGACTTGGAGGCGCAGTACGGCACCATGAACACATTGTTGGTCGGAATGCCCACCGGAACGATGCGGTTCTTCAGCAGAAGCCGCAGGTTATCCCCCTGCCGTATCCGCAGGATCGGTCCCGGAAACTGGCCGTTGTAGGTCTCCAAAGTCACCTGACGACCACCCAGATCGACAGGATTAGTCACCACCTCCAGCGTGTAGTCCAAGACACCGTCCTGGCTGCAGACCTCGGTCAAATCGCGGAGTTCCTCCGCGCCGGCCCGCGCCGGAGCGGCACTCCGTATCAGGCCCGCACCGGCCGTAGCGGCCGCCAACGCCAAGAATGTCCTACGGTCCACCGTACTTTCCCGCAGGCGACGCCGGAGAAAGGCAGAATCCATTG
>NZ_JBTNSY010000068.1:0-2131 GCF_054515735.1 Mycobacterium sp. ML4 | reverse complement strand
GACACGCCGTCATGATGACAGCAGCGGGCCCAAGCAATGCCTCGACCGTCGAGAGTCTCCTGGTGCAGAGCGGGGAGGAACCGGAAGTCGGCGTATCGGCTCGGTCTGCCGAATAACACAAACTATTGGAAATCAACGACACTCGTTCTGCGTCCGTTTCGCTGTAGTCCCTGGGCAGTTTGTGTGACCGGTGTGCGCAGCAGGTGGACCCGGGCCGGCATCAGTCCGTCCGGCCTGGAGATACGACTGCTACGCCGGCACGCCGTGAGCGGACAACGTCACACATTGGCTCGCCCCGGGCTACGCGGACGATGCGTTCGGCCGTCTCGAACGCCCGGGAACCGCGATGCACGGCCTGCACCGGCAGGCCGGCAGCCTGACGCAAGACCATTACCGCAAGGGCCGTATGAGTCCGGTGCGGAACGATCAGAAGTTTCGCCCGCGCATCACGGCCGCCAACGCTCATGATGTGCGGATTTATGCTCTGCCACCAGTCCCAATTCATATCCGGCTGACGTTGCAGGGATGACCAGTTGATATCGATGTCGATGACCTGGCCCAATCGGACATCCAAGACAGCGACCAATTCGGACAGCTCTCGCGAGATCAGGCCCGTGCGCGGCCACCACGCTCCATCGATCTTGTCCCCGAGCCGCGCTGCCAAAGTGAGCCGCACCGGGATCGCCGGTCGCCGCGGCCTCACCATCGTCACCATGGGTGCGGCCGGCTCCCCTGCCGAGGCAGTCGTCCCGCCGGGCCGTTGCCCGACAGCACCGACGATGCAATCTGTGGTTGGATTCTGTTGAGAGACAATGACACCGAGCGCCGGTTCTGCACGATTCATGGGACGACCCTTCCCAGTTCGAAACGACCAACCCGCGAACCGGGCCGACGGAGGAATTGCATTGCCCGCGATCCCCAGGGGGGAATGACGCTTGAGGCCGGCGCCGACAACGAAACAGCTCTTTGACCGACGTTACGCCACTACTTGCGCCGGTGTCGCTATGTCGGCATCGGCTCTCGATTCAGCGCAGCGCTTAAGGACGATTCCGCAGGTGCCCGGCGCATCGCCGGCGTTGCGCGGGAGGTTTCCCCCGGCGCGCCGGGCTCCCAGGCTGGATCGCCGTTGAGCCGTTGCCGTTTCAACCCGACCCTCTTGCGATGCGATGGAATGCCCCGAGCTCTGCTGAATGATCTTGCGCGCCAAAATCATTCGGGCTGTGTACATTTGACGTGCGCAACCAGGAATGCCGGCATGCCGGGCGGGAGCTCCGTCCGTCGTCGACAGGTTGTCCCGGATCGGTCACACCGTCATGATGGTTGGTCATCACGCCTGAGCGTCCTTGCCTGGCAACCATTTCTGAGCCCCGCCGCCGCGGCATTACGAGGTCTCGGGTCGGTACTACGGACGAATGCGGTGCGTTGCGGCAACGGTGTATTCAACGGCGGTGGTTCCTCGGGCCGACTCCTGCGGAGTCGAGCGAGGGCAACAGTCGGGTGGCGCGGCATGCGAGGCGTACACTTGCGAAACCGGGACCAACACAGGCCCCCATATCAAAGGGCCGCGATGTCTGATAAGTCCCCTCGGCAAACCATGACCAAGAAGTCCGGTAAATCTCTGAAAGAAAAACGGGCCGCGAAACGCGCCAAGGCCGACCAGCCTGCGCAGGCCGTGTCCTTGCTGCCAACCAAACAACACTGACGCCGCAACCCGTCGAACGGGCTTACTCGACAATGCCCGACGTTCATCCGACTTCCCGCACGAACCTCGACGTCAGAGATGTCACTAGCGGCGTCACCGAACCCGCGGCCCGACAAGAGATTTGAGCACAAAGTACTCGAACATATCGAGCACTCTTCCAGCGTTGTCTAGTCGATTGGCCGCTTTGGGAGCGAAATCGTGCCCATTTGAGAAGAAAGAAGAAATCAGCATGACACAGGGAACCGTCAAATGGTTCAACAGCGAAAAGGGCTTCGGCTTCATCGCTCCCGACGGTGGCGCAAAAGACGTTTTCGTCCACCATTCTGAGATTCAGGGGGACGGTTTTCGCTCCCTTGAGGAGAATCAGCGAGTCCAGTTCGAGATCAGCCAGGGGCCCAAAGGTCCCCAGGCGGTGCGAGTGACCGCCAT
>NZ_JBTNSY010000067.1:0-2648 GCF_054515735.1 Mycobacterium sp. ML4 | reverse complement strand
GGAGCGCTAAACTTCCGCCTCCCACAGATCCGGGTTCAATGGCGCAGCCTGTGGACGCATATGGTGTGGCCACAGTGAACTTGCCATGAAATAGAACATACTCAGCAGGCTATCGCCCGGTAGCTCTTCATTCATGAGTGATTTCTTCGCGTCACCTCGCATGCTGTGAGGTCCGACGATGCGATAACACATCTGGTTGAATGAGTAAAACCAAAGTTTCACCAAGAGATCTGGTTCGTCGGTCAGCTGTTCACAGGTGGGTAAGCACCCAATGTCTTTCGCGATCGAGTCGAGGAAAAAAGGTAGCGACGGAATCGCTTCGGAGTGCCGCGGACTCAGCTCCGTCCACTTCTCCTCCCATGCCTTATCCGCTGTGATTCGGTCGGTCACATCTGCGGGCAGCTGGAGCTTGTCACTACAAAGAAGCGCGAAGTATCGAGCCTGCATCTCGGCACAGATAGGTATACCTCCGCTGAACGGCCTGACAAACCCGATCAGCGCAAGCCGACCGCCATGGTCGGGATGGAACGCGTGCTTGTATAAATGGCGGACATTCTGCCCTGGGATGTCCACACCATGCAGAAATGAGAAATCGCGTTCGAACCCGGTACACAGAACTATACAGTCGTAATCTTTGACCGTCTGATCCTTGAAGCAGACCGTGTTGCCGTCTATGGCCGCGATGCCGCTGTCGTTCACCTGAATTTTCCCATTCAAAATGTTGGGCACAAAGGAAACGTTCTTGCAGAAGATGACCCGCGGAGAATACGCGTCCTCACCTAAATGAGACTTTCGATTCCATTCAGTGATATATTCGATCGCTTCTTTCGTTGCCTCGGTGGACAAATCCAGCTTCGGGGGGAGCACCGGTTGCCCCAGGCTGTTCCGCGGGTCGAGCTCATCATCGTCGACCCGCGGCGCTCCGAGTAAAACTTTCGCCATGGCATTGGACACCGCTGTCACCGGCTCGCCGAGACCCACGGCCAAGAGGTCCGCACCGAGCGACTGCAGATCGAACAAGTCGGCGGCTCTTGTCATCGCCGCCTTCATGCCGTGCTGCCTGATGGCGTCCATAAAGGAAGCACGAGACATTGTCCCGTCCTGGAAGAAAGCCGCCGTGGGGAAGGGCTGTTCCGACGAGCGGACGTACATCTCATAGTGATGCGCCCTAACGGTCATGCTGTCTGTTGAATATCGCCCCTCATAGAGACGAGGGACCAGATAGGAACGCGAACTTATGGCCAGCGTGCACTCGGACGAAACGTCCGAGATCTGCCTGACGATATCGGCGCCAGATTCGGCCAGGCCGACAACAAGCACCCGCTTGCCTGCAAACTGCCGATTGTTCCGGTAACGCGAGGAATGCATTACTTCGCCGGAGAATTGCTGCAGGTATGTAACAGTAGTCATCGGCGTCTGGAAGGGACCGCTACAGACGGCAAGCGCCTGGAACGTGTGGCGTTCTTGACGCCCGTCCGCGGTGACCGAAACCATCCAGTCATCGCCGGCTTTTTCGACGGCATCGACCGTGGAATTAAACTTGATGCATTGCCGCAGGGAATACTTGTCGGTATAGTCATTCAAGTACTTGAAGTAGCCTTGGCGATCCGCGAAAACTCGATCTTCGACCATGAAGTCAGAATAGGACATCAGCTTCATAGAAATGGTGAGGTAAAGGTCATCGTAAGCTTTCATCGAATCACTGTCCTCGCCATCGCGGTACCAGATACCGCCGATGTCGGCACTTTTTTCAAAACATACGACGTGATGACCCTCGTCGCGCAGCTGCTTTATGGTCGTCAGCCCTGACGGACCGGCTCCGATCACGCCTACTTTCACAGTCAACTCCTCAAACTCAATTTGCCGGCTTAGTTAACTCTCCAGGACCGCTTTGAGTTGCCATCCAAACAACTCAACCGCTTCGGCGGTCAACATTTCATGGTGCTTACAATCAATCGGATAATCGGTGATGTCGCCGGTCACATATGGTCGCCAGCTTTGCGGAATCGCTCCCTGCGGCGCACTCCCGATTGCCGAAAATATAGTCATGTCCCCGTCGAACACATCAACCGTATGCTCGGCTCGGTATCGAATATTCGTCTCTGTGTTCTTGACCATCAGATCGCGCAGTTCTCCGGACGGAAGGGCCCGGGCGACCTCCCCGACAATGCCATCCAAACCCCGTCCGCGCTGGGGCGAGGTATCAAGGATCAAGGCATCGTCATCGATTTGGTCGGCACCGTAAATTCTCATCGCGTCATCATGGCTGGCTGCAGCGTCCAGGATTATCAGGTGGCGAACGACATATCCACGACGGTTAAGCTCAATGGCGAGCTCGTGGGCCACGTTGCCGCCAAAGGACCAGCCAAGAATGTTGTACGGCCCACCCGGATAGAACTCCACGAGCCGCTGGGCGTAATCCTTCGCGAGGCTGCGAACCGATCCGGATTCAGAATCAGCACTAGGTGCGTTTTGTTGGATACCGACAACCGAACAATCTAGAAACGGGCCCAGTGCACGGTACGGCCAGCTGACGCCGCCGCCGTGATGGATGCAGAACAGCGGAGTGCCAGAACCTTCCTGCAGCACCCTGACGGGCGCGAATTCCAGAGCACGGCTCGGCGCTTCAATGAGCCCGACGAGGCTTG
>NZ_JBTNSY010000066.1:0-2827 GCF_054515735.1 Mycobacterium sp. ML4 | reverse complement strand
CACCCGCTCAAACCGGTCGATCAGAGTGCAGATACCGGCCTCATCAAACACATCGGTCGCGAATGCGACACGAAACCCGAGTTGCCGGCCGGGCAGCGCCTGCATGACGAGGGGGTAGTGAGTGGATTCACGGCCAGTCATCTCGGTGATAGTCAGGTCATGGCCCTCGAGCAACGTGACGCTGTCGATCGGATAGTTTTCGTAGACGAACAAGGTGTCGAACAGCCTGTCGTGACCGGTGATGCGATGGATGTCGGTCAGCGACACGTGTTGGTGTTCCAGCGTGTCGTGGTAATTGTGCTGGAGTTGGGCCAACAGTTGCGCAGCCGTGGTGGTCGCGGTAAAGGTAGCGCGCACCGGCACTGTGTTGATGAAAAGGCCGACCATCGATTCCACCCCGGCCAACTCCGCCGGTCTTCCGGCCACCGTCATCCCGAACACCACATCGTGTTGGCCGGTCAACCAATTGAGCAGGCACGCCCATCCGGCCTGCAGCACAGTGCTCACGGTGGTGTTGTGCTGACGCACTATTTGGGTCAGCGCGTCGGTGGTCGCTTCAGACAGGGAGAACGATTTGACGCCTTTGCTGGTCAGGTCTGACGGGTCGGGGGGACCGACCAGGGTGGGTGCGGTCAAGCCCGACAGCAGCCTGCCCCACACCGTCTGCGCGTGATCGTGGTCTCGCGAGGCAAGCCAGTGCACAAAGCTGCGGTAGGGAGCCGGAGTGGGCAGTGGCAGCTTTTCGTAGCTCGCCAAGATCTCACGCAACAAGATCGGCAGCGACCAACCATCCAGCACGATGTGGTGATTGGTCACTACCAGCCGATACTGATCCGGCGCTGTGCGAATCAATGCCGCGCGAAAAGGCGATGCATGGGTCAGATCGCTTACGGCGGCACGTTCATCGGCACATATCTGCCGGATACGTTCGTCGTGTCCGCCTTTGTCAGCCAAGTCGACGTAGCGCCAACCCACCACGGGATCATCCAAAATGATCTGCACCGGCTGCGGATCGATAACGAACCGAGCCGCCACATTGGGGTGGCGGTTGATCACCGCTTGTACGGCATCATTCATGCGCTCGGGGTCAACTTGCCCTTTCAGCCCAACATCGATTTGCGGCAGGTAGGGACCTGTTGCGCCCTGCCCCCGGTCGCCGCCACGGTAGGCGTGGAAGAGCAAGCCCTCCTGCAGCGGAGTCAGCGGCAAAATGTCGGCAATTTGGTATTGCCGTTCAAGCTGATCGATCTGTTGTTGGTTCAGCCCAGTCAGGGCGACGTCGCTGGGCGTCAAGCCGTGTCCGCCACGGTGGACACAAGCACAAATACCGCCCAACGCCTCGAACCAGAGTTGGCTCACCCGAGCGATTTCTGCACCGTCTAGCTTGGAAGACGCCCACGTCCAATGGGCATGTAGCAGCGGACCGGCCTTCGTGTCGACCGCAACCGCGTTCAGGTCGACGGTATGCGTCAGCGACATCGGTATCGCCGCTCGCGCCGGATCGCTGAAAACCTGGTCACCACCAGCGATCTGCCACATGTCGGCCGGGCGCGTCGAATCTGCGGCAACGCCCAGACGACCCAGGTAGTTGAACCCGATCAACGGATCAGGCCCGGTCAGTTCCACCTCGGTGTTCAGATAGCGCAGCAGACCATAACTCAGACCGTCAGGAACGGCTCGGAGCTGTTCTTTGACTACTTTGATCACCTCCGCCAGCGCCGGTGCCCCATCGCGGACCTGCTGCCAATGCAGCCGATCCACTACCAACGCGATGGGGTACTTGCTGGTGAACCACCCCACCGTGGACGACAGATCAATATCGGGGCCCAGCTCCTCGTCGCGGCCATGACCTTCGACGTCGATACCGATCGGAACACCGGCGCAACCCAGAAATTCCGTCCACGCCAACCCAAAAGCGATCAATAAGATGTCATGCACGCCGGCATGAAAGGCCGCAGGTACCTCACCTAGCAGCGACCGGGTGGTGTCGACGTCCAACGACATCGACATCTGCCCGGCACTGACATACGTATCCACGGCCGGGTCCACCGCGGCCAGCGCCGCGCCGGCGGCCGCTATGCGTTGCCAGGCTGGCAGCTGATCGACCACCGCCGCAGAGCGCGCGTACTCACCTAGCACTGCGGCCCAGGAGCGAAACGACGTTCCTGCGACCGGCAAGGTTATCGGCTGTCCTGCACGGCGCTGGTCCCACGCCGCATTCAGGTCATCAAGCAAAATCCGCCAGGACACCCCGTCGACGGCCAAATGATGAATCACCAACACCAACTCGACCGTCGAGCGCACCCAAACCGCGCTGAGCATCACCCCCGCGGCCGGATTCAGCCGGTGACGGGCGGCCACCAACACATCGTCGGACAACACCGGAACGCATTCGAAACATTCATTCGCCTCTACCGCTCCCGGTTCGGGCACAGCCAATGACCACGGACCACCGGCGGCTCCGTAACCATCGGCCCGCAACCGCAGCATGGCATGACGATCCAACAACGCCTGAACCAAGTCGACTGCATCGGCGTGGCTCACTCCCCTTGGAGCGCGCAACACCATCGTCTGGTTGAACTGCTCAACCGAGCCGCCCACGGTTGCCAGCCAACGCATGATCGGCGTCGCCAAAACCTCACCAATACCCTGATCGATCGTCCTGTCACCCCCGCCGGCCATCACAGCAACGCGGGCCACCCCGGCCACAGATCGCTCAGAGAAAATGTCGCGGGGTCGGCAGACCACACCTGCAGCCCGGGCCCGCGCGACCACCTGCATCGACGAGATGCTGTCACCACCCAGGTCGAAGAAGGAGTCATCGACG
>NZ_JBTNSY010000065.1:0-2940 GCF_054515735.1 Mycobacterium sp. ML4 | reverse complement strand
TCGTCGCCGGCCCGCGGCGCTACTCGCGCCTGAGCCGCGACTCCACGAAGGATTCGAGCTTCTCCCACGCCCGCACCGCCGCGGCGTACGGCCCGGCGGGCTTGCTCTCGGAATCCGGCTCGAGCACGTAAGCGATCAACTTGCCCAGCGGCTTGCCCTTGTCCAGCGCCTTGTCGACGGTGCTCTCCTCGGAGTAGTCGCCGATGTCGCGCAGCAGTTCGACAGCCAGGTCGAGCTGCTCGCGGTCGACCGCCTCCGGCCCGTCGGCGAAATCGTCGGCCAGCCCGCTAAGCACGTAGACGTTCTCGTCGGTGATGTCGATCTTGAGCGAACCGTCGGTGGCAGCGGTACGGATGTCGTCGTAGGTCGCCAGATCCGACAGGTCGTGGTCGTGCTCGTCGGCAAGGTAGCGGGCCAGCGCCCGCTCCGAGCTGAACACGCTGATCCGACCATTGCGGCCCAGGAAGATCGGGCGGTCATCGAGGTAGCAGCGCAACGTGTAGAACGTGCCCGCGCCGGTCATGATCTGGATCGGGTCGATGCCGACATGCGCCCAGAAGTCGTCGTCGCTGCCGAGCACGACCGTGTCGCCCTCCGCGCGCTCATCCTCGTCTTCCCCTTCTTCCTGGTCTTCGTCGTCGTCGCTGTCCTCCTCGGCCTCCTCGGCGGACTCCGGCGCGCTCTCTTCGGCCTCGTCCGTTTCCGCGGGCTCTTCTTCCTCGCGCTCCTCCTCGAGTTCCTCTTCGGCCTGCTTCGCCAGCTTCTCGTCCACCTCGGGCGTGCTGACCAACTCGTCGATGGCCTTGAGCACGTCATCCCAGCTGCGCCCGATGATCTCGGCGATGGCGTCCCAGCGTTTGCGGCCCGCCCTGCCGGTGAAGTGATCGATACCGCCGGACACGGTGCCCAAGGTGGGATTGCCGTTGAAGAACTTCGAGATCGCCGGCAACTCGCACACCGACCCGATGGACGACACGATCGCCAGCGTTCCGGCCAGCGCGGCCACCGACTCCTCGGTCGGCTTCTCGGCGACCAGTTCCTCCACCGCGACCAGGTCGAACCGTTTGTCCTGCGCAGGGTCCAGCTTGTGCGCGTGCGCTTCGGTGATGTCTTTCCACCCTGGGTGGTCGACCAGGTCGTTGTCGGCGTCGCCGCGGACGAACGCGGTCAGGTCCGCGACGCTCTCGAAGACGTACAGGTCCTCGTCCTTGCCCAGGAACGCCTCCCACTCGTCCCCGGAGTCGCGCCAGCGGGGCGCCCACAGTGTGTAGCGGTCACCCTCGGACAGGCTCAGGCGGATGGGCACGAGGTCAGCAGCCATGCGGCACACAATAGCGACCCGGCCTGCCGGCGCTTATCCGCCCCAAATAGTGGCGATCGCCGGAGCAGTCGCTGCATAACCCGTCTTGGGCAGCCCGTACATCTCTTCCAGCGTGGCCAGCACGTTGTAGTGGGAGATGGTTTCGTTGTAGCTGCCGGGCTTGACGTGCGCGCCGTAGATCACCGTCGGGATCTGGTTGCGGGGGCCGCCGTCGTCCTCGTCCCAGGTGACTATCAGCAGGCTGTTGTTGGTTCTGGCCCAGTTGGCGTACGCCGACATCCGGCTGTTCAGCCAGGCGTCACCCTGGGCGATCGAGCCGTCGTGCATGTTGTTGTCGTTGTTGGGGATGACGAACGACACCGTAGGCAGACCCGCGTAACCGTTCGGCGCCGGGAAGGCGGAGAACGGCACCGAGACTGCAGGCGGAACGTTGCTGAAATTGACCCAGGGCACGTGCTTGCGTGCGTACTTGCCCGCAGTGCAGGCCGTCGAGCCGACCGCAGGCAGGTCCTCGGAGTAGCCGCCGAAGGTGTGGCCGCTGGCCAGTAACTCCGACGCGAGGTTCGCCTGGGCTCCGACGTCGACCGGGCAGCTGTCCTTGGTGAGCCCGAAGGTGCTGCCGGCGAACAGCGCCAGATAGTTCGGTTCGCTGGGGTGTGTCTCGGCGAACGACTGCGCCATCATGGCGCCCCCCGCGGCCAGCGCGTTGATGAACGGCGCCGACTGGTTGCCGATGATGTTGGTTTGGGACCGGTTCTCCTCGATCACGATCACCACGTGCGAGAAGGACGGCAGCGTGGCCGCGGCCAGCGTAATGCGGGGCGCGGGCACCAGGAATGCCGCAACCGTGGCCAGAGCCCAGAAAACCCTGGTCAGATGCCGTCGGAGCCCGCGCATGCCGGGAGTATAGGGGCGGCCGCAGCGCCGCGGCCGGACTCAGACGCGCGTGTCAGCAGGCCTGAATCCGATTGTTATATAAGGTCACTTGCCGTGGACGTCCACGTCATCAACCACCCGCTGGCGGCCGCGCGGCTGACCGTGCTGCGCGACGAGCGCACCGACAACGCCGCCTTTCGCGCCGCGCTGCGCGAACTGACACTGATGCTGGTCTACGAGGCCACCCGTGATGCACCTATCGAGCCGGTGGCGATTCGCACGCCGGTCGGTGAGACGGTCGGGGTGCGGCTGGCCAGACCGCCGCTACTGGTGCCCGTGCTGCGGGCCGGGCTGGGCATGGTCGACGAGGCGCACACGGCGCTGCGGGAGGCCCATGTGGGCTTTGTCGGTGTGGCCCGCGACGAGACAACCCATCAACCGGTGCCTTACCTGGAATCGCTGCCCGACGACCTGAGCGACCTGCCGGTGATGATCCTCGACCCGATGCTGGCCACCGGAGGGTCGATGGTGTACACGATCGGCTTGCTGCTGTCGCGCGGGGCGACGGACATCACCGTGCTGTGCGTGTGCGTGGCGCCGGAAGGCATCGCCGCGGTCGAGAAGGTGGCGCCCAATGCGCGGCTGTACACGGCGGCGATCGACGAGGGGCTGAACGAGACGGCGTTCATCGTGCCCGGCCTGGGCGACGCGGGCGATCGCCAGTTCGGGCCGCGCTGAGCGGC
>NZ_JBTNSY010000064.1:0-3178 GCF_054515735.1 Mycobacterium sp. ML4 | reverse complement strand
CACCCGCGCCGGAGCGGGCAGCGCTTCCCGTGGGGTGACTCGACCAGAAAGCTCGGCGTCGAGGTAGGCGGCCAGCTCCGATATAGAGCTGTAGTCCCAGCCCACCGTGTCGGCCAGCTGCAGGCCGGTCACCGCTGCCAGCCGATTGCGAAGTTCGACTGTCATTTGCGAGCTGAAACCGAGTTCGGAGAAGGCGCGTTCTGTATCGACCGACCGAGGGTTGGATTCGCCCAGCATCATGGCCACCTGGAGACCAACGGCGTCCGCTAACAACTGATAGCGCTGCTGCTGCAACGCTTTGAGTCGTTCGTGCAGGCCTGATCCTTGGCCGCCGCTGTCTGGTGTTCCAGGCCCCGCCTCCGCGTATGACGAAGGGGTTATCGAAGTTGCCTGCCAAATCGGCGGTGCCGGATTTTCGGCGCGAAGATCTCCGCGCTTCAATTTTCCGGTTGCCGTCCGGGGGAGTTGCTGTGTAATGGCAAATCGATGCGGGACCTTGAACCAAGACAATTGGTTGCGCAGCACCCGGTGGATCTCGAGAACGGCTGAATCATCGAGGCTCGCGCCATCGGCGGGGACGAGAAACGCCTGAAGCGTCGACGCACCCGACGGTTCCTTTACTCCGACAACCGCGGCCTCGGCCACCCGGTCGTCCTCGAGAATTATCCGTTCGACCTCGTTTGGATTGATGTTGATGCCGCCCACAATTTCCAGGTCGTCGGCGCGGCAACGGTACTTGACCCATCCGTCCGGATCGATCGACACCAGATCACCGGTGTCGAGCCAACTCTCATTCATGGGCAGCGGGTCGTTCGGCCGGTTCCAATAACTCGCCGCGATCGATGGGCCCCGGACCCAAAGGTTTCCCTCGACTCCGGGTTCAGCCGTCGTACCGTCAGCCGCCACCACGCGGATCTCGTAGGGGTGAAGAACCTTGCCAACGGTTCCGACGCGCCATTCATCAACGGTGTTCGACACAAATGTCTGACCGACCTCGGTCGAACCTATTCCGTCAAGAATGGGGATGCCGCCGTAGAATTCCGTCAGTTGTTGAGCCAGGCCGACGTCAAGAGCCTCGCCGGCCGATACGATGCAGCGCAGTGACCGGAACGGATCGGGCCCACTACTTTCGAAAATTCGTGCAAAGAAAGTCGGTACGCCGTAGAGCACGGATGGCTTGAATCTTTCACACAGTTCGGCCACGACCTCCGGACTGAACGGCGACGAGTTGATGATCGCCGAACTGCCCGTCGCAAGCGGGAACCATACGGAGTTGCCTAAGCCATACGCGAAATACATGCGGGCGGTACTCAGCCCGATGTCTTCCGGGGCGAGCCGCAACGCGGTGCGACACATTGCGTCGACGTAGGTCGCCACGTCGGCATGCCGATGAACCGCGGCTTTGGGCGAACCCGTAGTGCCGGAGGTATATGTCGCGTAGGCGGCAGTGTCGCCGCTCAGGTTCTCGTACGTCGCCGGCTCCGCTCGAGTCGCATCCGCCATCAGCTCTGCCGCTTCGACCACCGCCGACCGCTGGAATCGACCGCGCAACGCGCCGGACGTGACGACAAGCGCCGGCTCGGTATCGAGCTCGATAAAGACGTGTTCTTCGGAACGGAGCTCGGGGTTGGCGATGAACACCAAAATCCCGCGAGCCAGACTCG
Organism: Mycobacterium sp. ML4; assembly: GCF_054515735.1. NCBI lineage: Bacteria > Bacillati > Actinomycetota > Actinomycetes > Mycobacteriales > Mycobacteriaceae > Mycobacterium > Mycobacterium sp. ML4. The sequence continues at coordinate 1,514 of NZ_JBTNSY010000064.1, read as the reverse complement.
CCAGCAACAGCTGCACCAGATCCAGAGAATCGGGGAGACACAACAGAACGCGATCTCCTCGGGAAAGTCCGCGACGACCGAGCACTGCCGCGAGACGCAGTGCACCGTCATGGATTTGCCCATGAGTCGTCGGGTTCGGAGCGTAGAACGCGGGCGAGTCGTACCGGCCGGCGTTTATCGACCGCTCGGCCAGGATTCTTGCTGCGTTCTCGCTCTGCATCGGTCAGTAACCGCCGCCACACCAGGGCAAAAGCACCGAACATACTCCGAAGCGGCAATCCAAAAATTGCGATTGCCGTGCCATCGGCACCCTGAAGTTACTCACCGTCTGGTCACCTCGGCGCAATCAGCAGTCCGCCATATGCTGTCGCATTGCTTCATCGCCCGAAAAATCGCTGACGACGGTGTCCTTGTCTCCGCCGTCGGTCGCATTCTTCGCGGCCGCAACGGTGTCAGCGAATACGCTTTGCGGAAAGTATTCGGTAATCACAATCGCCGGCTTACTGCGGATGGTTACGCGATATTGCCGTGCGACGGCTGCCCGGCCGGTGTCTTGATATTCGTCAGCTGCCAACCAGTGAGGCAACGTGTCCATCCACACCTTCGGAGTCTCCTTGAATATTTCAATACTGTTGGCCAGTATGGATTCCCCGATGGGGCCATCCATCTCGATCAAATTCGCGGCCAGTTTCGATGGCACCAGGTCGATGGCGATGAAAGACTCCGCGACTACGAATATGGTGTTGGACGACGCGCCTTTCAACAGGGCCCGACGACGAAGTAATCGACCCTCAAACAGATCCTCTGGTTTGCCTGCATCCGGCGCAGCCGGGTGAATGTCCTGATCGATGACTTGCGTGACGATCTCATCGTTCGCCAGTACCCCGAGAATCCGAGTAAGGGTGCCATTGGTTGCCAGTAGTATCCGGAGATCACGACTGAAATTGCGGATTTCTTCATCAGTCAGGAAACTTGAAGACAGTTCTCGTTCCTTCCTGTGTTGCGACAGATATTTCAGCCGTGTAGGCGCGAACAGGCTATTTCGTGTGTTTGTCGGCAACAGTCCGTCACGAACATCATTGGCGCCTCGGCGAGTATTTTTTTGAGGGTCTACAAGTTGAGGTGGTGCGGTCTTCGGGTGGGAACTTCGGGGTCGTAACTGACGCAGAACCGGCCGGCGTTTGAGCTTGACCGTGGCGGTATCGTAGCAGGATTTGCTCGCAGCCAGTATGAGAATTCTGACGTACAACGCAGATCTTGGGTCCGGGGGAAGACCGCGCACGCTGCGGTCGAAAAGCGGGCCAGTACTCACGGAATGGGTCTGTGACGGCCGGCTTCGATGCCACCCGCAGAGATTCGATCGCGTACATTTGCCGATCCATCTCCCGCGGTAGTGATGGCCGCGGCGACCCGCAGGGCAGCGACGACAGCTTCTAGAACACCGTTCTGACTGCCCGGTACCGCGTCAACGCTGCGGGTAGTCGCCCACGGCAGCGGTTGAGCCCGCTTCTTAA
>NZ_JBTNSY010000063.1:0-3183 GCF_054515735.1 Mycobacterium sp. ML4 | reverse complement strand
CGCGCTGGAATGTCGATGAACTTGATGTTGATCGGGCCCACTCCGCTGGTGAGTAGGACACCTACCGATGTGTTCGGTGAGCCTACCTGGGCGGTCACGGCGGGCATGGTGCCGCTGATGGGCGGGATGACGATAGGTCCGATGTCGACGCTGAGATAGCTCGAATTCAAGACCTTCACACTGATCGCCGGAACGGTGAAGCCCGCCACGGCCAGGTCGGCGATGTCGAGGTTGAGCGGAATATTGATGGGAAGGCTCAAACCGAGGTTCAGCAGCGGGACTTCGGGAATGTAGATCTCGGCCCGCAAACCGACCAGACCTTGGTAATCACCCCGCCACAGGAAGCCGTTGTCGTAGTTGCCGGCTATGAAAGCGCCGGTGTTGACGTTGCCCGAATTGAGTAAGCCGGTGTTGTAGTCGCCTGTGTTGAACCAGCCGGTGTTGTAATCGCCGGCGTTGCCGACGCCGGTGTTCGTGTTGCCGGTGTTGTACGAGCCGGTGTTGTAGTCGCCGGGATTTGCGATCCCGGTGTTGGCGGCGCCGCCGTTGAACAAGCCCGTGTTGACGCTGCCGGTGTTGGCGAAGCCCGTGTTGTAGTTGCCGACGTTTCCATAGCCCCAGCTGCCGATCCCTGAGTTGGCGATGCCGGTGTTGGAGCTACCCGCATTGCCCATGCCGAAGTTCCCGGCGCCAGAGTTTCCGATCCCGACGTTTCCGGTGCCGGAGTTGAACATGCCGACGTTGTTGGTGCCCGAGTTGAACAGGCCGGTGTTGCCGGCACCGGAGTTCAGGGCGCCGAATCCGATTTGGCCGGTGCCGGTCAGCCCGATGCCGATGTTGTTGGTGCCGGTGTTTCCGAAGCCGATATTGGCGCTGCCCGCGTTTCCGAAGCCCGCGTTGGAGTCACCGAAGTTTCCCAGCCCGAAGTTGTTTGCGCCAAGGTTCCCGAGCCCGACGTTGTCATTGCCTAAGTTTCCCGGGCCGATGTTGCCGCTGCCCCAGTTTCCGGTGCCGAAATTGCTGGTGCCGAAGTTACCGAATCCGATGTTGTAACTGCCGACGTTTCCGCTGCCGACGTTGAAGCTGCCGTCGTTACCACTGCCCACGTTCCAATTGCCCCGGTCGGCAAAGCCGATGTTGGAGCTGGACGCGCCGTTGAAGAGACCGGAAATATCGCTTCCGACGTTTCCGATACCGGAAACCTCGGCAGGGGTTGTGAGATTGGTCGTGGCGGTATTCAGGAAGCCCGAGGCGGTATTGCCCCAGTTGGAGACACCGGAGAGCAGATCGCCCAGATTCTTGTAACCAGAGATCCCCGAACTGCCGGAGGCCGCGTTCCAGAAACCCGAAAGGTTGGCACCGACGTTTCCGATGCCGGATGAGCCTCCGGTACCGGAGTTGAAGAAACCTGAAGACGGTGTGAGGGTGGAGTTTCCGAAGCCCGGCGCTGCTGGGATGTGGATGATCGGAATCTGGACGGGACCAAGCGTGCCAGGACCGCTGAGTACCAGGATGCTGGTGGGGGAGCCGAGAGTTCCGGTGATCGTCGCGGGCGGGCTGATATAGATGTCTGGAATGGTGATCGGGCCGACACTGACCACCCGGAATTTTCCGGTGCTGAGGATGTCGACGTCGGCTGTATAGGCAGGAATCGTGAACCCGTCCAGCACCAGCGAGCCAATTGTGGCGCTGAACGGTAGGTTGGCCGGGATCTGCAGATTCACGTTGACCGGGATGGCGGTGTCGGGAAGAACGATCTCGTAGTCGAGAGCGACCAGTCCCTGGTAATCGCCTCTCCACAGGACGCCGTTGGAATAGCTGCCGAGGTTGAAAGCTCCGGTGTCGACGTTGCCGGAGTTCGCCAATCCCGTGTTGTAATTCCCGCTGTTCAGATAGCCGGTGTTGTAGTGGCCGGCGTTGAATCCGAGCGTGTTGAAGCTGCCGGCGTTGAAGCTGCCGGAGTTGTAATTGCCGGTATTGGCCGCGCCCGTGTTGACGTTGCCCGCGTTGAGCAGGCCGGTATTGACGTTGCCCGCGTTGAGCACGCCGGTGTTGAGATTGCCGGAGTTGCCAATGCCGAAGTTACCGGTCCCGGAGTTGCCGACGCCGACGTTTCCGGTGCCGGAATTGAACAGGCCGATATTGTTGGAGCCCGAGTTGAATAGGCCGGTATTGCCGACGCCGGAATTCAGGGCGCCGAATCCGATCTGGCCGGTGCCGGTCAACCCGATACCGATGTTGCCGGTGCCGGTGTTCCCGAGGCCGATATTGGCGTCGCCGGCGTTGCCGAAGCCCACGTTGAAGTCGCCGGAATTTCCGAGGCCGAAGTTGTTCACACCGAGATTACTGAGGCCGATGTTGTAATCGCCCAGATTGGCAACACCGATATCGTAATTGCCGAAGTTGCCCGGGCCGAGATTGTAAAAGCCGATATTTCCGCTGCCGACGTTGTAACTGCCATGGTTGCTTGAGCCGAGGTTGTAGTCGCCGATATTGCCAAATCCGGCATTCAGGTTGCCGATGTTGCCCAGGCCAAGGTTGAAGGCGGTCGCATCGGTGATGCGGTCGCGGAAAAAGCCCGCCAGGTTGGTCCCGACGTTCTGTAACCCGGAGACGTTGGCGGGGGTGGATAGGTCCAAGGTGCTGGTATTGACCGCGCCCGACACGGTGTTGCCCAAGTTTGCCAGGCCCGACAGCGCCGAGCCCCAGTTCTTGATTCCCGAGTTCCCCAACGTCCCGAAAGAGAAGTTCTGCCAGCCCGAATTGTTGGCACCGACATTGAAGAAGCCCGAAGAGCTGCCGGCGCCGGAGTTGAAGAAACCCGACGACGGCAGGCTGGTCGAATTTCCGTAGCCGGGCACCATCGGAAAATTGAAGATGGTGATATCGAAGGGGCCGAGGGTGGCGGATCCGGTGATTGGCAGCAACGCCGACGAACCGATGGTTCCTTGTGGTGCCGGTGCGGGACTGACCAGTGTCACCTGTGGGAGGGTGAGCGAGTTGATGGTGCCGACCAACGCGGGAATCGGGCCGATATCGACGGTGAAGCCGAAGGGGATATCGCTGATTGTCATTCCGCTGTAGACGGTGTTTCCGTCGAAGACTGTCGTGATGGGGATATTGATCAATAACCCCCCATTCACGTCCACGGGAATTTGGGGAACATGGATGGTGTAGTTCCCG
>NZ_JBTNSY010000062.1:0-3285 GCF_054515735.1 Mycobacterium sp. ML4 | reverse complement strand
CCCGTTGACGGTGGACCCGCACACGCCCACCGATGTCCAGATCATGGTGCAGGCGGTCCAGGACGACGGGCGGCGCCCGTTCACCCTGCACTCGCGTACCAGCACCACCGGTGGTTTGACGGAGTGGACGTTGCATGCCAGCGGCGCGTTGAGCGCCCAGAAGGCGGCGATCCCGGACACCGCGGCGGCGCCGGTGGGCATCGAGGCGATCGACACCGACAGCTTCTATGACGAGCTGGCCGAGCAGGGGTTCCATTACCAGTCCCCGTTTAGGGCGGTGCGCGGGATCAGCCTCCTCGAGGGCTCCTCGAGCGTGTACGCCGAGGTGGCGTTGCCCGCCGACACCGACACCACCGGCTACGGCATCCACCCCGCCCTGCTCGATGCCGCGTTGCATCCGTTGGCCGCGGCGTTCTATGACACCGATCCCGGCAGCGACCCGCCCACCGCGCGGCTACCGTTCGCCTTCCACCGGGTCACCCTGCACGCGATCGGGGCCGCCCGCCTGCGCGTGCAGCTGACCCGCACCGGCCCCGACACCTTCACCCTGCACGCCACCGACCCCGCCGGGGCCCCGGTGATCACCATCGACACCCTGACCCTGCGCCCGCGCCCCGACCATCTCAGCGCCCCACCACCAGCCGCCCTGGGGCAGAGCTTGTTCGAGCTGGACTGGCCGGGTTTGCCCGAGGACACCTTCCCCCCGACACCGCCCCCCTCGGGGTGGGCGGTCATCACCAGCGACCCCGACCGGCTGCCCGCCAGCCTGACCCCCGCCGCCCCCTACCGCGAGCTGACCCACCCCGATCTGGCCCACACCGACCTGGTCATCTGGCCCTTACCGCCCCCCGAGCCCGACCACCACGATCCCCTGCCACGCCTGCACACCCTGACCCAACACACCCTGACCCAGCTGCAGCAGTGGCTGACCCGCCCCGACACCCTGAGCACCCCGCTGGTCATCATCACCACCCACGCGGTGTGCACCACCGTCTATGACCAGCCCCCCGATCTGGCTCACGCCGCGCTGTGGGCCCTGATCCACACCGCCCAAAACGAACACCCCGCACGCATCACCGCCCTGGACATCGACACCACCACCGCCACCGACCACACCCTGGGCCACGTCCTAGCCGCGCTCGCGGACCCGGCCCGGCGAAGCGCCGTGGAGCCCCAGCTCGCCCTCCGCGACGGTGTGGTCCACACCCCCCGACTCACCCCGTCCCAGACCCTGACCCCACCACCCACCCCCACCTGGCACCTGCGCACCACCGCACCCGGGGGCCTGAACAGCCTGACCCTGGCCCCCACCGCACCGGTCCCCGAGCTAGCCCCCGGACACATCCGGGTCGCCATCCGCGCCGCCGGCCTAAGCCACCGCGACCTCGACACCGCCGCCGACCCCGACACCGGCATCGGCCGCGAAGGCGCCGGGGTGGTCCTAGACACCGCCCCCGACGTCACCACCATCGCCCCCGGCGACACCGTGATGGGCCTGTTCCCCCACAACGCCGCGGCCACCACCGCCATCACCGACCACCGCCTGGTCACCGCCATCCCCGCCGGCTGGTCCTTCACCCAAGCCGCCGCCGCACCCGTGGCGTTTCTCACCGCCTACACCACCTTGATCGACCACGCCCACCTACACCCCGGCCAGCGCGTGCTCATCCACACCGCCACCGGCGGCGTGGGCCACGCCGCCCTGCAAATCGCCCGCCACCTCGGCGCCGACACCTACACCACCGCCAGCCCCCCCAAACACCCCCTGCTCCACAAGCTGGGCATCCCCGACGACCACATCGCCTCCTCCCGCACCCCCGACTTCGCCGACACCTTCCACCACGCCACCCACGGCCACGGCATGGACATCATCCTGCACACCCTGGCCCCCGACCTGCTCAACGACTCCCTGCACCTGCTGGCCCCCGGCGGACACCTCATCGACCTCACCGCCACCACCGATCCACCCACCCCCCACACCCACCCCGACGCGACCTACCACACCTACGACCTCAACACCACACCCCCCGACCACATCGCCGCCACCTGGACCGCCCTAACCCCCCTGCTGAGCAGCGGCGCCCTACACCCCCTACCCACCACCAGCTACGGCCTCACCCACGCCCGCCACGCCCTCACCGACCTCACCCACGCACGACACACCGGAAAAATCGTCCTCACCCCACCACCCACCCTGACCCCCCACGGCACCGTCCTGATCACCGGCGGCACCGGCATGCTCGGCGCACTATTCGCCGAACACCTCATCACCCACCACGGCGTGCGCCACCTCCTACTAGCCTCCCGCCGCGGCCCCCACGCCCCCGGCGCCCACGAACTGCACCAACACCTGACCCACCTCGGCGCCCACGTCACCATCACCGCCTGCGACACCAGCAACCCCACCCAACTGCACACCCTGCTCACCGACATCCCCACCACCCACCCCCTGACCGCCATCATCCACACCGCCGCCACCCTGCACGACGCCGTCCTGACCGACATCACCCCCACCCAACTGCACACCGTCCTGACCGCCAAAGCCGACACCGCCTGGCACCTACACCACCTCACCACCACCACCCCCCTGGACACCCTCATCCTGTTCTCCTCCGTCGCCGCCGTCCTGGGCGCCCCCGGACAAGGCGCCTACGCCGCCGCCAACGCCTTCCTCGACGCCCTCGCCCACCACCGCCACCACCAACACCACCCCACCACCAGCCTGGCCTGGGGCTACTGGCAAACCCCCAGCGCCATGACCGCCCACCTCAGCACCCTCGACCACACCCGCATGACCCGCAACGGACTCACCCCCATCACCACCGACCACGGCCTCACCCTGTTCGACACCGCCCTCACCCACCACCACCCCCACCAAATCCCCACCCCCCTGAACAAACGCACCCTCACCCACCAAGCACGCCAACACACCCTGCCCCCACTGCTATCCACCCTCACCACCACCCGACCCCACGCCACCACCACCAACACCCTCACCACCGAACTCACCGGCCACACCCCCCAACACCAACGCGCCACCCTGACCCACCTCATCCTCACCACCACCGCCACCGTCCTAGCCCACCCCGACCCCACCACCATCGACCCCGACCAACCCTTCACCAACCTCGGCATCGACTCCCTGACCGCCCTGCAACTCCGCAACACCCTCACCCACCACACCGGCCTACCCCTCCCCGCCACCCTCGTCTTCGACCACCCCACCCCCACCGCCCTCACCAACTACCTCCTCAACCAACTCACCCAAACCACCACACCCACGGC
>NZ_JBTNSY010000061.1:0-4030 GCF_054515735.1 Mycobacterium sp. ML4 | reverse complement strand
ACCTGCCATGTTCGCCGGCACCGTAAGCCACGCCGGCGCCCTGATTACCGCCATTGTGGTGCTAAACGGCACCGCAATCCTGCGCGGCGGCGAAGCAGCAGCCGACCCGAACCAGGACGACCAGTTTCTGGCCCTGCTCCATCAAAAAGAGATTCCCGCCCTCACCAACGTGCCAAGCCTCATCGCGACAGCTCACAAAGTCTGTCGCAAACTCGATGGCGGCATGCCGGTGAACGACGTAGTGGACGCGATGACGAACAACGCGCTTAACGTGGACGCGACCGCGCGCCAATACCCCCGCGAGCGCCTCACACGCACCTTCACCCGATTCATCACTGCGGCGGTGGAGGCGTACTGCCCATACAACCAACCTGAGATAGCTTCCATCATGGCCATGGCTAATCCCGCGCCGGGATCGGCCGATCCGGCACACGGCATCGGCGCGTACGCGCACCACACGGCTAAATCAGGACGCGATTTGCGATACGCATTGGACATAGCCAACACACCGCCGGCGCGGCAGGAACTGACCAAAACCGGTGTGGCGCAGCTGCCATACTTGATAACCTGCAACGTTATCGAAGCGGGCAGCTACGGGGGCTACCCGTCAGACCGTGGCACGACTCGCACAGTGCCCGCCTTCCGGATCGGACCGATTCCCGAGGGAGATCCCGACCTACCGAACCCGCCGCAGATTCCGGCACCGCCGCCACCGGCTGGCACCCTGACACCACCCAAGCCGATCGCGGCGCCACCGACACCGCAACAATCGCTGCCGCCAGCATCGGCACAGCCACCGCCGCCACCCCAAGAGCCACCGCCGCCACCCCAAGAGCCACCGCCGCCACCTCAACAGCCACCGCCGCCACCCCAAGAGCCACCGCCGCCACCCCAAGAGCCACCGCCACCGCAACAGGTGGAGTCTCCCGCTAATGCTGCCCAACCAGGCGGCGCTGCCGGAAGTGGTGGCAGTGGCGGGGGCGGTGGTGGTGGGGGGGGCGGCGGCGGCAGCCGCGGGGGCGGCGCCGGTGGCACCGGAGGTGGTGCTGGGGCGGAGCCGCCGACGCCCCGTATGCCGCCGGGCTTCGTGAAGGTCGCACCGTGAGACGGCCGCCCAGCCGTCGGCTGGCAACGCATTGCCGCGGATGCTTCACGACGGTCGCACGGCCTCGGCCCCAAGCCGCGCGGCCACCCGCCGCGTTCCGCAGAGCCGTTGCGGACCAAGCATTTAATTTTCAGCCAACGAAATATGACGCATCATTTGTCAGGCACACGCTGATCCACGCTCATTGGGCACGCACCCTACCCCCGTTGGGTATTGTGTGGCAGACTGAACCTGCCTAGCTCGCAGCGCTGGGAAGAAGTAGAGAAATGACAACAACCGTTCTGCGGTTCCCGCGTAAGGAGATTTTGTCATGGCGATGACGGCAAACCAAGCCTGTCTGGACGCGTGTGCAGACTGTCAGGCGGCGTGTGAGGCGTGCGCGAACTGTTGCGTCAGCGAGGCGAAGATGGCCGACTGCGTCCGGTTATGCCTGGACTGTGCAGCGATTTGCGCGGCGTGTGTGACGCTAGTTTCCCGCGGGTCCCGTTGGGCGGCCCAGTTATGCCAGCTGTGCGCAGAAATCTGCGATGCATGCGCGGCCGAGTGCGACAAGCACGACAACGATCACTGCCGCACGTGTGCGGAGTCTTGTCGCCGCTGCGCTCAGGAGTGCCGGGCCATGGCCTGATCCGATCCAGCGCCGCACCCGATCGTCATTCATGCCTCGTCGCGCTCCCGCGTGATGTGCGGCGGCAGCCAATAAGCAATTTCATCTGCATAAGCCGGAGAACGAACCCGAACGGCCATGGTTTGTGATCATTATCCATTGTGAAATCGCCTATATCTATAAATGCATTGCTGTGACGAAATATGCAGCAGGACTTTAAATTCCCCTCCATGCGCTTCGAATGAGCGCCGGACCAACAGTTCGAGTCGGTCGAAAGGGCCGTTAGTGACTCGTCAAACTCGGCGGCGCTAGGTGTGCGGTGCTGTGATCGTCGGAGTGCCCACCTGACCCGCACCCGCGGCGAGGTCTTACGGCATTGCCTTTATGTCGCCCGACCCTTTCCCGGCATCGCGTGAGTGACGCCTGCGGTCATGCAACACGTTGGCGACCGCGAGAGCTACGCAAGCGATGGCCGCCGGGATCAGCGCATGGTCGCCAATGCGGCCACCGAGTATCACGCCAGCGGCAGCACCGCCGATGAACAAGATTACGGTCGCAGTCAAGACCGCAGCCTTCCAGCTGTCCATTCCGTGGCGGTGGCTACGCGCCACAAGCAGGCCCAGATCGGTGATGGTGCCGGTGAAGTGCGTGGTGCGGATGGGCATTCCCGGGAAACTGGAAGTCATCCCATTCTGCAAGCCGCACGCCGCCGCGGCCAAGGGCGCCCTGATTAAGGGGTGTTCGATACCGGCGGCGGCCAGCAGCAGCGCCGCTTCCACCAGCAGGACCGCGGCGTGGCGCGGGCCAGTGTGATTTTGCGTGGCAGCCAGCACTGCGCCGGCCCCGAGGACGCCCGCCAGAAATCCGGTCACGATCGCCGCGATCATGCCGCCCGGATGCAGTAACGGATTGGTGGTGTGCTGACCGATCTTTGTGGTCAACGCCGTGAGGTTGCCGACCGGATACACCCAGACCAGCAAGGCTACCGAGTTGACCCAGCCAGCGACTCCGGCCAGTAGCCCGCTGTAGGCGAGCATGAGCGCTCGCGGATCCCGGATTTTCACCTTTGCAGTCTGGGGCATAATCCTTCCCCTCTGAGGATCGTTGCGGTCGCAGTCCGAGACGACAGGGCGAGGGCAAATCGCTGGGAATCCCGATCGGGCCGACCAGTTGGTGTAGTGGCAAAGCCGAGCCCCGGGCAACGCCCATATCAGTCTCCGTGCAGATCGCTATCGCACCACAGCGGTGGGCGGCAGCCTAGCTGCTGGCAGACGACCGAGCCATCCATTTGAATGGTACCCCTACCTGGCATTGGTTTCGGGCCAGCTCTGGTGACAACGCGACGCCGCGGTGGGGCTCGGACCACGGATGACATTGCCCGGGGTCCAGGTGCTCAAGTCGTGGTCTGTGACCCCGTCTCCACCGGTGAAAATCCGCTCTAGAGCGTGTCGCTGAGCCGCATCGGCTTTGGAGTCGATGTTAGAACATAAGCTTCATCATGGCGTTGGGGTCACCCACCCACATGTTGCCGGGGAACTCCCCGAGGGAAACGACATCCAATCCGGCAAGGTCAGCTCCCGCATAATGACCTTCGCGGATATGCCACTGAAGCGTGAAGAGGCAATCACCGCGTGTAGGTTGCTGGGCAAAGCTGCACGGACACGGCAACTTACAGCTACAGACGTCGAACCAGCCCCCGCCGAGTGCCAGTCGACCATGCTCATTGCAATCTTCATCTCGTCTCCTTTATACCCCAGCGGGGTAACCTGTATTTCGGTACCAAAACGTTCCCGGCTATTTTCCGATAGTACCCATAGGGGGTATATGAAACGCTGGGTAGACGTGGCGGGTGTATCTCGGTCAAATGAGATGTGTCGTCGTGCTGCCCCTGCGTGCGCGGTTTGCAGCGCTCGCTTCACTTGGCGCAGCTGTGATTAACTTCGCCGTCGTACGTCGCAATGGCAAAAGTGGATGGCGTCAGGGCTGTTCTTTGTGTCACTCGATTTGTTTCAATTCATCTGGGCACGCGCCTTATTGGCCTGGACCGCGATACCAGTGCTTGCAGCTGGGGTGCTGTTCAATGTCGGAGCCGTTGCGCTCTGGGCCCCGTGGCGGACTGGGGGCGCACCCTTCGGCCCACATGCCGGAGAACCGGAATTTGAGAAGGCGCGCGACCTTTGCGCTCTTCTTCTCCAGATCTATGTCGCGATGTGACTGGACGACCCATCGGGGTCTCCGTCAGATTGACAAACGCTGGTATGGGTTCCGCTTGTCGACCCCGATATCAACCCAGCCCGCCGCACTATGAACCTCCCTGG
>NZ_JBTNSY010000060.1:0-4406 GCF_054515735.1 Mycobacterium sp. ML4 | reverse complement strand
ACCGGGGGCGCTCAACTCGTCGGCTACATCACCCTTGAGCGCACTACCACCGCCGACTCCGCCGCCGTCCAAGACGCCGAAATCGTCGAACAGTGGCAATGCGTGTACGACGAGCTGTACCGGGCTGAAAATCAGGCGTCGGAGTTCGGCATGGATTTTCGGGGCTGGAACAGCAGCTACACCGATGGTCCGATCCCGCTTGAGGCGATGGTGGAGTGGCGTTCGGCGATAGTGGATCGGATCATGGCCCTGCATCCGCGGCGAGTGTTGGAGATCGGCACGGGCTCGGGGCTGGTGTTGTCCCAAATCGCCCCGCAGTGTGAGCACTATGTCGCCACCGATATGTCGGCGGTGGTTATCGACAAGCTCGCGCGCTCGCTGGAGCAGTTGCAGATCCCGTGGCGTGATCGGGTGCAGCTGCTGACCCAGCCCGCCCACGTCACCGAGTCACTGCCGCAGGGCTACTTCGACACCATCATTCTCAACTCGGTCATGCAGTACTTCCCAAACGCCGGATATCTGGCCGACCTCATTGACAACGCCGTGGATCTGCTGGCCCCCGGCGGGGCAGTGTTCATCGGCGACGTCCGCAACCACACCCTGCACGGTGCGTTCCAAACCGCCGTCGCGCTGGCCCATACCACCAGCACCGACGCCGCCGAGATCCGCCAGCGAGTGCACCGCGCCATGCTCAGTGAACCCGAATTACTACTGGCCCCGGGTTTCTTTACCACCTGGGCCGCCGACCATCCGTCGGTCGCCGGACTCGACATCCAAGTCAAACGCGGGTTGGACGACAACGAACTCAACCGGTACCGCTACGACGTCACCATCCACAAAACCCCAACACCGGTATGCTCCCTGGCCACCACGCCCACCTGGGCGTGGACCCAATGCGCAGGCCTGCGCGGACTGCACACCCGGTTGATATCCCAACGTCCCACCGCCGTGCGCGTCACCGACATCCCCCGCGCCGGACTAATCACCGACGTCCACGTCGAACGGGCCCTCGCCGCCGGGCTACCTCTGGCCGACGCACTCGCCCAAGACACCGCCGACACCGCCATCCCCGAAGAATTGCACCGCCTGGGCGAAACCACCGGATACCACGTCGCCGTCACCTGGGGCGCCCAACCCGGCACCCTCGATGCCGTCTTCATCACCGGCCCCGGCCCGCTGACCGACCTCTACTTGCCCCCCACTGGGTCCTACCAATGCACCACCCACGCCAACGACCCCCGCACCAACACCAAAATCACCGCGGTGCGCCAGTGGTTGAGCGCGTGGTTGCCCGATTACATGGTGCCGGCTCAGGTGGTGGTGCTCGACGAGTTCCCCTTGACTTCCTCGGGCAAGATCGACCGAAAGGCGTTGCCGGCACCGGTGTTTGCCGCCACACCTTCCCGTGCGCCGCGGACCCGGACCGAAAAAGCCGTCGCTGACGTGTTCGCCCAGGTCTTAGGCCTGGACCGGGTCGGGCTCGATGACGACTTCTTCGCTTTGGGCGGGGACAGCATCGTGTCGATTCAGGTGGTGTCGGCGTGTCGGGCCCGAGGGGTGTGGTTCTCGCCCCGGGATGTGTTCGAGTGCCGGACGGCTGCTCGCTTGGCGGAGGTGGCCGAGACAGCGCCGAGTGGACAAGTGCTGGAGGAGTTGCCCGGCAACGGTGTGGGTGAAATGCCGCTGACCCCGATCGTGTGGGACCTGGTCAGCCGCGGTGGCGGCTTCGACCGGTTCGTTCAGTCGGTGATGGTGCAGTTGCCGGTTGGTGTGGATCGGGCGGGAATCGTGCAGACCGTTTCGGCGGTGATGGCGCGCCACGATATGTTGCGGGCCCGGTTGTGGCGGGATCGGTCGGCGGGTTGGCGGATGCGGACCCATGAGATGGGTTCAGTCGACGTGGATGCGCTGCTGCACCGGTTCCCGATTGCTGCCGATGCGCTTCCGCAGGAGTTGGCGTCGCTGGCCAGCGAGGCGTTGGACGCCGCGGTGGATTGGTTGAACCCGTCGGCAGGATCGGTGCTTCGGCTGGTCTGGCTGGATCCTGCTGGCCAGCAGGGTAATTCAGACCGGCCGGGCCGGCTGGTCATCGTCGCGCATCATCTGGTGGTTGATGCTGTGTCGTGGCGCATCATTGTGTTTGACCTGATGCGGGCGTGGGAGCAGGTGGCCGCGGGACGGCGTGCTGTGCTGCCGCCGGCGGGCACGTCGATGCGCCGGTGGGCTCATGGGCTTGAGGAGGCAGCCCGCCGAGGGCACTTCGACGCTGAGCTGGCGGGATGGGCCCGAATTCTCGAAGGCCCCGATCCGTTGTTGGGGCCTCGTCCCTTTGACCCGGGTGTCGATGTGATGTCGACGGTAGATCGGGTGCAGCTGCGGTTACCTCACGAGGTGTTCGAGCCGGTGCTGACCACCCTGCCGGCGCTGTTCCGATGCGGTGCGCATGACGGATTGCTGGCGGCATTAGCTGTGGCGGTGGCGATGTGGCGGTCGCGGCGCGGGGTCGGCGAATCCTCAATGCTGGTGCATCTCGAAGGCCACGGCCGCGAGGAGTCCGTCGTGGCCGGTGCAGATCTGTCGCAGACGGTGGGATGGTTCACCACGGTGTTTCCCGCCCGGCTGGACGTGTCCGGTATCGATGTCGACGACGTGCTGCGCGGCGGGGCAGCCGCGGGTGCACTGATCAAGTCGATCAAAGAGCAGCTGGCCGCCATCCCGCATCACGGCATCGGCTACGGCGTTCTGCGGGAACTGACGCCGGCCGGGGCCAGTGCCTTGCCGGACCTGGGGCATTCCCAGATCATGTTCAACTATCTCGGCCGAATCGCGGGCACCGAATTGTCGACCGGCTCCGGTGACGGCGCATGGTGGGTCACCCAGGACTTCACCGCACTGATTAGCACCCCCAACGCCGACATGCCCGCGCTGGCCACCATCCAGATCAACGCGATGGTGCTCGATGACGAATTCAGCGCCCAAATCGCTTATCCGACAACATTGCTCGCCAACGACGAGGTCGAAGAACTCGTCGAACTGTGGCGTGCGGTGCTGATCGGATTAGCCCGACACACCCAACTGCCGGGCGCCGGCGGCCACACACCCTCGGATTTCCCGCTGGTGTCGGTTGTCCAAGACGACCTGACCACCTGGGAAGCGCGTTACCCCCACCTTATCGACGTCTGGCCGTTGGCGCCGCTACAAGCGGGCCTGTTCTTCCATGCTCTGCTGGCAGAGTCTTCCGTCGACGCCTACACGGTTCAAACCGTCATCGACATCGCCGGTGAGATCGACATCGCGCGGCTGCGCGCCGCCGCCCAAGGCATCACCGACCGCCACGACAACTTGCGCACGGCGTTCGTCACCAGCTCGCACGGCACCGCGGTGCAGGTCGTCCTCGCCGACGTCGAGGTACCTTGGCACGAACTGGACCTCACCGGCTCGGCCAACCCCGACGAGGACTTCACCCGATTCACCCGGGCCGACCGGCTGCAGCAATTCGACCTCACAACCCCGCCGCTGCTGCGTTTCACCCTGGTTACCAAGGGACACAACCAGTCCGCGCTGGTCGTCACCTACCACCACATCCTGCTCGACGGCTGGTCCTCGCCGCTGCTGCTGCAAGAATTCCTCACCCTCTATGCCGCCGATGGCGACCAGTCAGCGCTACCACCGTCGCGGCCATTCCGTGACTACCTCGAGTGGGTCGCCCTGATCGACACCGAGCAATCAGCACAGGCATGGCGTCGCGCCCTGGCCGGACTGGACGAACCGACCATGCTCGCCCCGATCGATCCGGCCCGCCAAATCGCTTCTGCCCCAGCAAAACACGTCCTGGAGTTCGACGACGAGCACAGCACCTGCATCGCAGCCTTCGCCACCCGGACCGGGGTCACCCTTAACACCGTTATCCAACTGGCGTGGGCGATCGTGCTGAGCCAGCTGACCGGACGCGACGACGTCGTCTTCGGGACCACCGTCTCCGGACGGCCCGCCGAACTACCCGGCGTGGACACCATGATCGGCTTGCTCATCAACACCGTGCCCACCCGGCTACGCATCATCCTCACCGAAACCGTCACCGCCGCGCTGCACCGCCTGCAATCCGAACAAGCCACCCTAATCGACCATCACCACTACCGCCTGTCCGATATCCACCGCCTGGCCGGCCCCGCAGCCACCTTCGACACTGCCATAGCCTTCGAGTCCTACCCCGTCAACACGACCGCCCTCCAAGAGCTCATTGAATCCCTGGGTGAACTGAACTTGGCGGGTTTCAAAGTGACTGACGCGACACACTATCCCTTGAGTTTGGCGGTTAGCTTCGATGCTCGGCTGCGGGTTGAGTTCAGCTACCTCACTGAGGTTTTCGATGCCGCCACCATCGAGCGGATCGCTGGCTTCTACCG
>NZ_JBTNSY010000059.1:0-4663 GCF_054515735.1 Mycobacterium sp. ML4 | reverse complement strand
GGCGGGAAGCGTTTGACTTTTCCGAATCTGGCGCTGGCAACTAACCCGCGGCGCCGCGATATTCACCATGGCACCGAGTCGCCGATCCATTGCGGGAACTTACTCCATATCGCTACACCACACCGACGGCACGAACGCAGCGACCAGGTGGCGTGTTAAGGGCACGGCCTCGTCGAGCGCGTCGGCGGCGATCGCAGTGGTCCTGGCTCACTGCTTGCTTGCCCACGGCGACAGTGACGGGTAATGAGCTACGTTCTCGCCACCTTGTCGACCGGGATGGGGCAGTCGGTGCACACGCGGTCATCGCACAAGCGGCAGAGCGTACGGCGCTCCCGATCCGTGGTCCCCATTGAGGACAGCACCTTGTGCAGGAGCGCAGCAAAGGTCTCCTGCTCGGCTTCTGTCAACGGCGCCAACAGCGGGCGAATCGCGGCAAGACGTCCCCGTAGCAGTTCCTCGCGAAGGGCGGCGCCCCCCTCGGTGAGATAGAGCGCGATCGCCCGCTTATCGCGTCCTCCTCGGCGCTCGACGAGGCCATCGGCGACAAGCCGGTCAACGAGACGCACCGATCCTGGATGGGACAGGCCAAGGATGCGTCGCAACTGATCGTTGGACGGGCCAAGGCCGTATCCGATGACGACGAGAGCCGCAGGTGTTTCACCGGCGCGGCTGAGGATGTCGCGAGCAGTTTCCTCGATGCGATCGGCGATGGCCAGCCCGACCGCACCGAGCAGATTGGCGGTACGGTCCATCATCGCTCCAATATATGTGCGGCCCGCACATTTTTGTGCTTGACTACATGTGCGTAGCGCACATATGTTGCTCAGGCGAAGGAGGCTCTCGTGGCGCCCCAAGAGAAGCAGGACCAGAAGGAGGTCGTTGCACCTTCGGCTGAAGTCTTCGGAGGTCAGCCGGATGGGAGCCTCGATCAGCGCGTGTTCTGCCCGGCAGACCGGCCTACGCTTCACCACGTCAGCCTGTTCGTGTCAGACCTGGCGGCGTCCATGCGGTTCTACACCTCTGGGCTCGGGCTAACTTTGAGGGAGGAGTTCCGAGACATCATCGGGCGCCGAGCCTCCGGCGAGTTCCCGTTTGGAGTGGCGAGCTTATTGTTGGAAGCTGGAGACGGGCGGTACATCGAGCTGCACCCCGCCGGGCACGGGGTGATGTCTCTACCTGGCTTCCCGCTCAATCATCTCGCGCTCGGCGTGATCGATGTAGATGCCGCCTACCTTCAAGCGCTCGCGGCTGGCGCTGCGCCGTTCGACATCCCGGTGCCTGGGCAGCATTGGGATGGTGCACCGCTTGACGTGACAATGTCGGGCGATCGTCCCGAACCCATGCGGATGGCATTCCTTCAGGGGCCGAGCGGTGAGCTGATCGAGCTGTACCAGGCGGCGAGCACCTCCCCAGCAGAGCCGGCAGCGTAGGAAGGTCGAAATGCTCGACAGTCTGAAGACCAGCGCGGCCGACTGGGACGCGGGACAGCCCGCCCGGTCTGGAGTTTCTGTTCGAAGCGCGCGTGAAGCTTCACCTTCCGGCGATCAACGTGGGGCCAGTGCCCGGCGGCACTCGCGTGATCTTTCTCGTGAAGGGCGGCGAGTTCGAGGGCCCCCACCTGCGCGGCCGTGTGGTACCGGACGCGGGAGCGGACTGGATCCGCATTCGACCGGACGGATCGAGCGTCCTCGACGTGCGCTTCTGCTTGGAGACGCACGATAACGCCTTGCTTTATGTTTATTGGCAAGGCCGCTTCTGGTCGGCGCCGGACGATGCCGAGTATGCGCTCGATCTGGAAAACCCCGACGACCCGGCAGGCGCGTGGCGCTACTACTTCCGCGCGGCGCCGCAGTTCGAGACCGGAAATCCCCGCTACGCGTGGCTGAACAACATCATGGCCGTCACCAAGTCCCGGACCGGCGACGGTGGCCCCATCCACCGCGTCTACGCCGTGAAGTGACGACTGCGGGACGCCACTTCACGTCCCGTTCGCGCCAGATCACCGGTGCTCAGCGATGAACGGGCGCAGCGTTCCGACCGACGCCCCACCCATCGCACCCGGCAGATCCCCGGCGACCGCGACGACTGGATCCCCACCGACTGCCCCCGATCAGCTCCGACGAGCTGTTCCAAGTCGCCGGACGCGTCGCGCACGTCAAGTGGAGCCCTTCGCCAGGCCGAACCGGGCCGATGGCTACCAAAGGCATGTCAAATGGGTCTTTGCAGTGTCGGCATTGACTGCCATAAGGTGCGCGGCCGCAACGGCCTCTGGCATCGCTACTACTACTGCCGCAACCACGACCCCCTGCGCGCAGGGGGCGAGTCGCGGCGCTGCCCCGAACGCAACATCCGCGCCGACGCCCCTCGACACGTTCGTGTTGGACTACATCCCCGCGCGCGATTACCTACCCCAATCTCGTGCTGGCCGACGAGCAAGCAGTCGATCGTGGCGTGCGCGTTGGATGGGACACCGGTGGGGTGTTGAACGGCGGTTGACCCCGGACGATTGAGATGTCCTGGAATGGCTGCGGTGGCTACCAGGTCGGGTGGCAGTGACCTATGAGGCGGGCCCAACCGGGTTCGGTTTGGCCCGGTTTTCGGGCCGCCAGGTTGATGTGCTTGGTTGCAGCGTCCTCGAAAAGTTGCAGCGCCCGGCCGGCGATCGGGTCAAGACCGACGCCTGCGAGGTCCTCAGCCCTGAGACAAGCGCGGCTTCTCGGAGCTGGGCCAAATAGGCATCGGCCGCCGCAAATCGCTCGTCACTCATGATTTCCATTCCCCTCTCGGTACGTACGTTTCTCGGACTGTGCGTCTCAAGGCAGTGCTATCCGGAGGGCCTTACTGACTTCCTCCATTGTGGGCGGAGATAAGGCGCCGAGCGATTCAGTGAGTTCATCGTGGTAGAGCTGCACGATGTCGTCGACCAGGACGAACCCCACGAGAGGGTCGGCGGCGGTCAATGGTACGACGGTAGGTACGTGCGCGTTCTTGCTCGTGGTCGTGATCCGAGCCGCCAGCACCGTGTCCAGGTTTCTGTTGCGCGAGTTGTTGCTGAGGATCACCCAGGGCTTGGAGCCGTGCCCGAGGTCCACTCGGTATGTCTGGCTCCGCATCCCGCGATTCACAGACCGGCCTCGGTCCTACGCGCGTAGCGGTCCCGTGCCGCCTGCCGCTCCGCGCGCGCAGGCTCGCTGTTGAACTCCGCGGCCAGTTGGGCGTATCCGGCGTCGAGGACGCGTTCACGAAGCGCTTCGGCCCCGGCCTGGAGCAATGCCCGGAGCGCGCCGGCTTCCGATTTGATGTCGCTTTCGCCTCGTTGACTCACCCACTGGCGCAGTACCTCAAACGATGCGGAGCCCTCGCTGAGGTACGGCGCGATCACCGCTTCATCGGCGTCTTTGAGGATTAAGCTCACTCGCTTACTCATGGTGCACACAATACACCCTTATCAAGCGCACAAACATGCGCGTTACGTGGCGCAAAGCAGGCCGTGAAGATTCCAAGATCTCGTCGTGTGAACCCTAAACGTGATCCCAGATTATGTGGCTATGGCCTGAGGCATTCCAACGGATTCGGTTTCGGCGATTCTTGGCGGCATTTGCTGAGTCCGGTTCTTTCCTTGTGCCACAGAGATTTCCGGCGTCAGTTGATCCCAACGAAAAGCTGCGGATTCCGGTCGTATCCATTCAAAACCGATGAAGGATGAGGAAAGGCCTGATCGTCACCTTCCTTTTTTTCGCTCGCGGCGACGAGTGCCGATTGGCGGTGCGCTTCTCAGACGAACTCCGGGGCGTTCACATCGGGAACCCCGATTTGAATTGGCCGGAGGCCTCGTTGCCGCAGCCGTTCGCGATGCCCGTCGAACACTTTCCCGGGCAGGTGACACACGACTACGTTGCATGTAACGGTCTGCGCGGGGGGCACGCAGCAACAAGATCTGGATCCGCTGGTCGCGGGTTCGAGCCCCGCCCGCCCCACTTCAGCCGCCGTACGGAGAGCCGCAGTCAATTCCCAGCGACGGCCTGCACCAGCATGGTCGCAGATGGGCTCGACAACACCCAGTTCCCGTTTTGATTGACGAACATGAGGGGCTTCGTCACCGGTGTCGGCAGCTTCGGCCCCGAGATGGCCACATCGGACATGACCGTAGCCGGACCGTTCTGTTGGATATTGGAGACGACAAACGACAACGGGAGCTGCCCGTTCCGGTATGCCACTCTCAGCTCGTGATCCATCTCATGGCCCTCGCCCGACCCGATGCCGCCTTCGACGAGACCATCTTTGGTCCGGTATGACACGCCCGGATTGGAAAGGTC
Source organism: Mycobacterium sp. ML4 (assembly GCF_054515735.1). NCBI lineage: Bacteria > Bacillati > Actinomycetota > Actinomycetes > Mycobacteriales > Mycobacteriaceae > Mycobacterium > Mycobacterium sp. ML4. The sequence continues at coordinate 347 of NZ_JBTNSY010000059.1, read as the reverse complement.
GTTGAGGATGCCGGTCAATTGGTCAGGGGTCGGCAGCTTCAGTGTCGAGGCGGGTTGCGGGTCCTGCGGTAGCGGCGCGCCGGTCGAGGCGAGGTGCACCTGAGGCAGACTTGCAGGCGCAATGCCCCATGCGCTGGATGCCAGGCCGGCGGCGCCACCGCCAACGACGGCCAGTACAGCTGCGCTGACGGCAATGGATTTCATGGATTTCACGGTTTCCCCCTAGTTTGCGCACGGACGTGCGGGACCGTTTCCCGCATCTGTATGCCGACAATTTCTACTGGGCACATAGTGCATCAATATGAGGGCCCAAAACTGCTCTGCATCAATCGGTATCAAGCTGTTAG
>NZ_JBTNSY010000058.1:0-5128 GCF_054515735.1 Mycobacterium sp. ML4 | reverse complement strand
GCCCCTGTCAACGCTGATGTGCACGTCGCCGCTACTGCTGCGGGCGGTACAGAAACGCGGGCGGCGCTGGTGAACGCTGCTGAGGCTGGTGCGTGCATTCCGAGCGCCAGACCAGGGGCTACGAGCCTCGCTTAGGTCTTCGAGCCACGAGTCGGAAGCCAGTTAGGATCAGGTGTGAGCGAAGCGGGGCATCACTCGCTAACTAACCTTGCCAGCCCGAAGCCATGACGGCCAAAATCGTTTCCGTTATATAAGAGAAAATAATCACTTTGACATTTAAAAACGTTGGGATAACACATCATCTCGCAGTCCCATCCGTCAGCCGAAAGCTCGATACCAGCGTCGGCATCGTTCCGCTCCCAGGTCAATAGGTCTTCTGAATGGGCATAACCTAACCGGTATCCCTTATCTTGTTGGTCTCTGAACCCGACCATGTGTCGAAAGCAAAAATACATATGATAGCGCCGTCCGATCTGCATTACGGTAGGAAGCGCTTGGCACTCGTTTTCATCGATTACATCCGCAACAATTTGCCTATTGTCCTTAACCCAGTTAATACCATCTTTGGAAACCGCATGACCGATCTTGTAAACGCGCTCAGGAGCACAGCCCTCCGAAGCTTCGCTCCATTTTTTGCCGTACAGATAAAACATGTGAAACTCTCGCCCAAAAATACGAACAAATGGATCGCCCACGAGAAACGGCTCATACGTCGTTGCACTGAGCACAGGACCGCTCCCGAACTTTTTGAATGTCGTGCCCCCGTTTGAACTGATGACTAGACCGGCCCCTGTTTCCACCGCAACCGACCGTCTGCGTGCGATACCGTTGGTGTAGCCGTAAACTTTGTCACCCACGGGCAACGGACTCAACGGAAATATGCCATGCTCGTCGAAGGTACCAAGTTCGCCGAGCGGAACGACCACATGGTTCGAGTAACCGATAATATTCCGAAAACCGAAGTCATAGTCTACATACTGAACCTGACTAAGGAACTGCCCAGGCACATCACTAATGCGAGTTGAGAAATATATCCGGACTCGATCAGCCAAGACGAGCGCTTGCGGCGACTGCGCATGGCTGGCAAAAGTACGCTCGAAAGGAGATTGGCTGAACTCGAATATCTGGCCGAGCTTTTCCCACTGCATTACGTCAGTTCGCCTTTCAACTCCGCAAGGCCAAACCCGTATCGGCCGACGGAATTGCCCAGATACAACATGTAGGTTGTGCCATCTAAAACAAAAATGTGTGGATATGCGACCATCTCATTGTCGAAAGAATCGACCTCCGCCGAGACTGCGATACCCGCCTTTGAGTCGTCTCGCACCCAATGAACCAGATCACGAGAACTGGCATATCCGACGCGGCGATTCCTCGTGTCCCTGAAATTCTTTGGGATCCATCCGCAAAAAAACATGTGGTAGTTGCCGTTCGCGTATATCACGTCCGGACTTGCTTGGGACTCGTGCTCGTCCCAGAAATTAGAAATAATGTCTCGATTGTGCCGCTCCCAACTCAGCCCATCGTCCGACACGGCAACGCGAATACGGTGTGAAATCTCCGGACGGTCCTCAATTCTCAGCCATGCGTTACCGGCAACGTAAAAGAGATAAAACTTACTGTTGAATCTCCTGATCTTTGGGCCGCTGATAGTAAACGGTTCGTCGGGGGTGTATGGGAGGATCGGGCCATCGCCGAGCCGCTCGAAAGTTTTGCCGCCATCGGCACTTTTCGCTAAGCCGATACCAACGTTGAAAGGTACCGAAACAGTCCGAGTCCATCCGGCATAATAGCACCACATTTCATCTCCCATTCGAATGACCGACGTGGGATAGGTACCAAATTCATCGAAGCATCCCTTCTTGCCAAGCGACATGATCGGCTGCTCTGCCAAATTCACAATATTGAACAAGTTTTTCCGGTCCAGATCCACGAATGCCGTATAGCTGACAAATTGGCCATCCTGGTCCCGCGGCGGGCGGCATGAAAAATATACCCTCACGAAGTCATCGAATATGATTGTGCTGGGCGCCTGAGCATATTCGTGGAGCCATGGCCGACTCGCATCTCTGTAGTCGCGAGGGTCGAACACCCTGCCTAATTTCTTCCACTCAGCCATCGCCGTGTTCCTTGCCCGTACTGGCATACCATCCGTTATCTTTTGCACCAAACGCTAAACGCTCATAATAATATCCGCTGAAGCCAGCCTGTTCCATCAAGTCACCGACCGCTCGGTAATCATATACGACCCGATAGATTTCGAAGCTTGATCCGTCCCATGTCGCGAACGCCGCTCGATTATCCCCATCGCGCGGTTGGCCGACGGAACCCGGGTTACAATAAACCTTCGCACCGTAATCATCTATCCGCGGCAGATGCGTATGTCCGGATGCGAAGTATTTGCCACCTATTCTTTCAAAATACTCTTTGGTTGGTTCGCGCAGATACTCGTCGATCGGATTTATCCACCCGCCATGGACCATCTTGAGATCACGGTATTCACGATGAACTGGCAACGACTTTAACCAATCATAATTTTCGTCATTGATAACTTTTTTCTGATATTCGATCGTGTCATTGACGGTCTGCGATCTATCACAGAAACTGTCGGCTAACATATACCAATCGTGATTCCCCATCACGCAGAGCGCATCACGTTTTCGCAGTTCGCTACATACCTCGTTTACTTGCGGATAGTATCCGACCATATCACCGAGGCAGCATAACTCCTTGATACCCATCTCGTCGATTGTATTTAGAACTCGTTCAAGCGCAACGTAGTTGCCGTGAATATCAGATATTATTGCAATCATAAAAAATATGATCCTCCGTGTAGCGCACCGCATAACCACATCGTATGGCCGGCTGGTTGGGCACGGCACCGCATAGGTGATATTGGACTGCCATACTACATTCGTTGTAACCAAAGGCGGTTCGTATTGAGGTGGCAGAAGAAATGCGCGGGTTGATCTCAAGCAGTTTTAACTCGTCGTTGTGCAGTCTGAACTGGAAGTTCGTCGGGCCTTCTGGCTTCAGGAGTGCCGAAAGCTCTTTGATCGCTTCCTCGGCATGTACAGGCATCTCCACGAAAGCCTTGTCAGTAAACCCTTCTTTGGCCAGTTTTCGCCGCAATCCTATGAGGCAGCACAGCTTGCTATCTCTGTCGAAGAACCCTGATACGGTATATTCTGCGTCGTCATTGCCAATGAGTGGCTGAGCCATGAGAACTTCACCGACATCTGCTTTGTATTTATCGAACAGCTCTTTTGACTCAACGACGACGATTCCCTTGGACGCAAATCCGCGGCGTGGCTTGAGCAAAAATGGCAGTCCGTATGCAGACTCTAATTCGGCAAATGTGCCGTCCAACCGTGATTCGATCGAATATTTCGACGCGTCTCGATGAAGCTCTTGATAAAACAGCCACTTATCAGCGCATAGATCAATCAGAGCCGAGTTGTTGAGGAGCGGTTTGGTCCCGGTCGATTCAAGCTGGTCTCGGTACCTATTCCACTTCAGCACATCGTCATTAATACCGGGGATTATCATGTCAACTTTATGTTTGACAATCACGTTACATAACCAGTCGACGTATGCCGGGTCGGTCGTATACGGTGCAAGCTCAAAGGTATCGCAAAACGCTGGCGCGACAGAGTCGGCGTAGACGCTCGTCCCAATTAAGTTGTAGGTGTCGTCAGCAGCGCGTAAAGACTTCAGAGCGCCATAACCGACTATTCCGGATGCTCCGGAAACGAGTATAGTCTTTGTCATACAGCCTCTTTATGGATTTGCTGTCTGATCCGTTCGATTCCAACTTCTAAAGTAATACCCGGCCGAAAGTCTATAATATCGTACAGCGGCATATCCTGAGTCGTCGCATCGCTCGCAGGTTCGGGTTTCTCGGTAAGCTTTATGATCCTGCCGCCCCGGCCGAAGACCCTCTGTGCCGATTCGGCGATCTGTGAGTATGTGGTATTCGCCGGATTAGCGCATGCATAGATGCCCGTCGCTCGGCTGTCGATAATCCGATCGATTATTTCACTCACGTCACTCGCATGTATATAATTTCGCCGCGCTTCACCCGACCCATATAACGAGATATCTTCGCCCCGGCTAGCAACGTCAACTATTTGATAGAAAAAAGGCTGGCCTCGTGCGAACTCGTGATTATCGCCATATATCCGGGATGGCCGCAAGATTGTCAGCGGTAGGTCATGCCGGCGACAGTAGTGTGTTGCCAGTTCGTCAGCGTGCCGTTTCGTAAGTGCGTACAGTGAAAAATTCGGATCATCTTCGTCGAGGACAGCAAAGATCGTAGATATATTGATGACATGCGCTACATCTGCCTTGTTGGCGGCTTGGCATATCCGCAGAACACCGCCGACATTCGTGTCGATAACGGTGTTTAACTGATCGTCGCTAAAGCTCCCGAAGCTTGCCACAAAATTTATTACGATATCGATATTGTCGGGTACAACCACGTTGTCGGTAACGTCACAATAAATGTCACACTGAGACCTGCCAGCGGTGATAATTGTGTTCTTCGTAGCAAGTATCGGCAATACCGCGCGTGCCAGCGCTGAGCATGCACCTATTGCGAATATCCTGATAGTCATCACTTGAATCATACTACTGAAAGAACTGGCTCTTCCGATTTTAGAGTGCATTGATTCGCTGGGACAAGTTGCCGCAGTGCAGTAGTGAGCGCAGTCGGTAGTGGGTGAGATTTCTGAATCCGAGGGCGTTGCGGCGTAGGGCTTCGAGACGTCCGTTGATGGCTTCTGTGGGGCCGTTGGAGGCGTGGTGGTCGAAGTAGGCCAGCACGTCGGCGCGGCGACGCCATAGTGTGTGGCCGAGTTGGGCAAGTTCTTCGAGTGCGTCGGGGACGCCGCGGCGCAGTGTGTTGATGATCGCGGTCATCATGGTCTTGCCGCGGCGCCGGTCGGGGCGGGCATAGGCGGCGATCATGCGTTGGTAAAAGCCCCAGCAGATCTCGACGGCGATGTGGGCCTCGTCGGCGAAAACGGTTTCCAGGCGCGCCTTTTGGCGGGTGCTGAGCAGGGGCAGTCGAGTGCGTAAAGTACGCCGAACTCCGTAGAGTGGATCGCCGGTGCGGCCGCGATGGCCG
>NZ_JBTNSY010000057.1:0-5139 GCF_054515735.1 Mycobacterium sp. ML4 | reverse complement strand
CTAGTACACCGCAAAAATCCCAGCCTGTACTGATTACTTTGTGGCATAGCCGATTTGATGGCTTATCCATGATGGTGACGCCAAAGGACGAACAGTGTTCGCCAAACATGTTGTCGATTAGGGAATTACGCCGACTTGGGCTCCGATGCCGAGATGGAGAACACTTTCTCGACGGCGGCCTGGACATTCTCGATGGCCTCGGGGCCACCGAGGGCCAGCCGCATGAGATACCCCGGCAGCACACACAGCAAGAGATCGGCAAGGTCGGTCGGGTCGAGTAAACCATGCCTTCCACGTCTCGGTTTCGGGTCGCCCAACGCTGCGAGGGCGCTCGCAGTGGCGTCGCCCAGGTGCGCGGCCAGCGTGGGGTTGCGCAGGGCTTCTGACCACACCAGCAGGGCTATCGCCGCGAAGCCGTCCTCGGCGTGGCGTATGGTGACGAACTCGAGCACCGTCGCGATCGCCGCCGGGGGGCTCGCGCCACTGTCGATGGCCTGTTCCAACACCGTGACGACTTGCGCGAGGTTCTCGGCGGCGATCGCCTCGATCACCGCGTCTTTACTGGGGAAGTAGCGGTAAACCGCGCCGGAGGACATGCCGGCCTCTTCGACGAGGTCCTGCATGGAGGCGGCGTGGAATCCATCGCGAACGAAACAGCGCCGTGCAGCCGCCATCACCTGAGCGCGGCGCTCGGCGCGGTATTGCTGCGTCACCTTCGGCACCAAGCCACTGTAGCACAAAAAGCATGAGCGTTCGCGTTTGACAGTTCAGGGGCGCGGGATGCTATAAAAAGTGAACGTCCGCTCGCGGATACCCCTCTGATGCTGAGGAGATCACGGCTTATGAGTAGTCACACCGACTTCGGCACGTTCGGCCGATTCGTGGAAACACCGGTCGGCGAGATGCCACCGGCCATGAAGCAGGCCTATGAGTTCACCCGCAAGCTGCGGGGACTAGTGCCCGGCCCGCATAAGATCTGGCTGGCCAACCCGGCCCTGTCCACAACGATCGTGCCGACCGGCGCCTATTTTCAGCACGACTCCACGCTGAGCAAGGCCGAGATCGAAATCGTCACCGTTCTGATCACCGCACGGTGGCGCAGCGCTTACGCCACCTACGAACACGAGATCATCGCCGAGCGCGACGGCCACCTCGAGGCGCGGCAAGTCGAAGCGCTCATCGCTGGGCTTCCGACGTCTTTCGACGACCCGCGAGAGCAGATGGTCTACGAGCTGGCGTCGGCACTGGCCGGGCAACGGGTGGTGCCGACAGGGCTTTACCGACGCGCTCATGATCTGTTAGGTGAGGCAGGCATCGTCGATGTCGCGGTGCTGCTGGGCTGGTTCACCATGGTGTGCATGACGCTGGGCGCCTTCGATGTCCCGGCCAACGCGCAGGGACTCGACCAGTGAGCGGCGCTGACGTTCTCGGCGGTCGCCTGGCCCTGGCCGATCGGAACGCTCTCGGCGACCCGGCGCGAGAGTTGTTCGCCGACATCGCGGCCACTGCCGTGCCGTGGGCCCAGCGCAGCGGATTTTTGGTGAGCACCACCGACGGGAGGCTGATGGGGCCGTTCAATCCGTGCCTGCTCAACCCCGGGGTTGCCGCCGCCTTCCTCAAACTGCAAGCAGCCGAACAGCAATGCACCTCGCTCGACGAGCGCACCCGACAGGTCGTCATCCTGACCGTCGGCGCGGTATGGGATGCCCCGTATGAGCTCTACGCCCACTCCGCTGCGGCCCGCCGCGCGGGATTGTCGGAGCCGGTGACCGCCGAACTGGTCGCCGGCCGCGAACCTCAGGCGCTCCTCGAGGACCAACGGACGGCCCACCGCCTGGCGCGGGCACTGTCCACCGCCCATCAGGTCGACGAAGCGCTCTATGACCAAGCGGTGCAACGGTTCGGCTCCGCTGGAGTCTTCGACATCACGGCATTGACCGGGATCTATCGCACCGTCTGCGGCATCCTCAATGCCTTCGCGATCCCGGCCCCCGGCCAGCACCCGCATTGACCGTCGCGCCCGCCCCGGCGCCATCCTCATGGAGAACGACCATGTCTCTTCCGCCCCTGCCCACCGTGATCCTTACCCCGGTGGCCTATTTCCCCCAGGGTTACTTCCTGGAGAATCTCGCCGTGCGCGCCGATGGCTCGTTGTTGGTCACCGCCATCCTGCAACGCGAGCTGTGGTGGGTGCCACCGCCCCGGCACGGCACGCTGGTCGAGCCCGTCCTCGTGCACACCTTCGATCACCCGGTCACCGGGATCGTCGAGGTTGCAACAGAGGTCTTCGTCGTCAATCTCACCGAGGGTTACACCACTGGCGAATCGCATTTGGCACGAGTCGATCTCACCGGCTGGGCACCCCGACAACCGGTGACACCAGAGATCATCTGCACCTTCGACGATCGAGCCCGCGGACTTAACGGCAGCTGCCTCCTTGCGCCCGGAGTGCTGGCGGTCGCCGACTGCTTCGCCGGCCTGATCTGGCGGGTCGATCTCACCCAGGATGCTCGACACGCCACCGCTCGGGTGTGGCTCGCCCACGACACGATGGCCTTCGACCCCGACAGTGACCTACCGCCGCAACCGCAGCCGGGCGTCAACGGCGTGCGGTACAGCCCACACACCGGCTACCTTTACTACACCTCGACCGCGCAGAAGGTGTTCATGCGCGTGGCAGTCGAACCGTCGACACAAAACCCAGTCTGCTCGGCGGAATTCGTCGCCTCGATCGATAACGCCGATGACTTTTGCGTCGACGAACAGGCCGGGTTCGCCTACATCACCAGGCACCGCGCCAACACGATCGAGCGAGCGCCGTTAGAGCCGCGGCACGGCAGCGAGGTCCGTCACATCGCCGGCGACCCATTCGACGACACCTTGATCGGGCCGTCTAGTGTGGCCTGGGGCCGAGCAGACGGCGAGCCCGGCCGGGTCGCATACGTCACGACTGATGGCGGCACCACCGCCCCACCGGATGGAGTCGTTCGGCGCGCCGCTGTGCTACGCATCCAATTGGACTACGCCGCCGCGCCGACGAGCGAGGCGACCGCGTGACTCGGCACATCGTCACGACCAGGCAGGCGTCGATCGACACTCGCGTCGACGGGAACGGACCGCCCGTCCTCGTCATCCCCTCCTAAGGGCGCGATGCCGGACCTGACTTCGACCCGTTGGCTGCCGCGCTCGTCGCCGCCGGCTACCGGGTGCTGCGCCCCGAGCCGCGCGGCGTCGCCGGGTCTTCGGGACCGATGAACTGTGTGACCTTTGCCGACATGGCCCGCGACATCGCAAACGTGATCGACAACTTGGCCGACGGGCCTGCGGTCATTCTCGGGCATGCGTTCGGAAACTTCGTGGCCCGCGCGACAGCCGTACACCATCCCGACAGCGTGGCCGCGGTGATCCTGGCGGCCGCGTCCGGGAAAACCGTTGATCCGCAGATCAATTCAGCACCAATGCGCGCAGGCGACCTCACCCTGCCCGAGGCAACCCGAATGGCGGCGCTGCGGCTGGCGTTCTTCGCTCCCGGCCACGACCCCTCGCCCTGGCTGACCGGCTGGTATCCCGAAACGCTTGCCATGCAAGTGGACTGCGTGCAACGCACCGACATCGCGCGCTATTGGGGAGCTGGGAACGCACCGGTGTTTGAGATCATCGCGGCCTGCGACCCATTTCACCAGCGCGACGAATGGGGCGACCTGCGTGGCCGTTACGGCGACCGTGTTACCACCACTGTCATCGACGACGCCAGCCATGCTCTGTTTCCCGAACAGCCCGACGCGGTTACCGTCGCGGTCGTCGACTACCTGCGCACCGCCGAATAAGTCACTCAACGATGAGCGCAACCACGCAACAGCCGTCGCCAACAACCCCACCCATGACAGCACCCGCGAGACCCCTGGGCGGGAGAATGACTCAACCAGCGAAGATTGACCGCTTCTTATGCCATGCGATGCCACGCCGTGGCTTGCTGCGGACAACATTGTCCACTGGACACACCGGTGCAACCGTACAGATCAGTTAACGAGCCCAGGAGGTAAGCCCCAAATGGCGAAGCCAAGCCCTTATAGCGCGGCCGTGGTGGTTCCGCTTCCCGATAACGCCGAGCTAACGGCGCTGCTCGGCGATGCATACAACCCCGACACCGCGCTCAACGTCATGAAGATGATGAGTGGCACCGGCGACATGTTCCCTGCCCTTATCGGCATGGTGCAGGCCGTCTTCAATGAACCGGATATTGACGCCCAACATCGGGAAGTCATTATCTTGCGTGCTGCATCCCTGCTGAACTGTCCCTATGAGTGGCAGGCTAACGAGCAGATGGCCAAAAACGCCGGACTCACCGATGCCGAGATTGGCGCGGTCGCTGGGGAACTCACGGATGACGGCCTTTGCGCAGGTTACAAGCTCTTGATCGCCGCCACAGATGAACTCCTTGTTTCGGGCACCCTCACCGATGATGTCCTCCAATCTCTACTCGATGCGTTCGGGGTCACAGTCACACGCAAGTACATCGCGACGATCGGCTGGTTCAGCCTCTTGAGCTTGTTCCTTAACGGCACAAGGGTGCCGTTGGAAACCACTGACAAGATCGGTTCACGGACCTCGCCGCTTGGGTGATTGAGTTTCTTCCTTCGAGACGACCCATCTAACGATCCGCGCGCGGCAGACAACTCCGCGGAACGAGGTGATACCGCGATATGGGGAACAAGGCGTCGTGGTAGCGGGCGTCTTGACTTGGCTCACGATCAATCTGGCGGTCACCGGGTGGTCGGTGGAACTGAACTTAGCCTGCGCTCCGGCCTTCGGGACCTTATCCCCCTACCCCCTATGGGTATTTAGTGCCATACTTGTCAACATGACGCAACTACCCGAATCCGTCCAACCGCCCACCACGACAGAACCCACGACCGAACAAGCCCGGCACTCGGATCGAACTGAGTCCAATCGGCGACCCGAATCTCCGCAATCCAGTTCTTCAGGAGAGCAGATTTAGAAACTAATGGATAAGCGAAAGCATCGAATCGCGCTCGCGGTCGCCGGCCTAGGAGCTACGGCGGGGCTGATGATCATCGCGATTCCGCTGGTTCCGCAGGTGACCGCAAAACTCGACGACGCTGTGCTGGCGGAGATGGG
>NZ_JBTNSY010000056.1:0-7540 GCF_054515735.1 Mycobacterium sp. ML4 | reverse complement strand
ACGGGTCACGCCTGAAACGACCAAGTCGTCCAAGTCGAACGACAGGTCAACAACGGGCAAATCCTGGGCTTGCGCCAGGTCGAACGCGCAAGTTGGCAAGGCATGTGCCGCTACGTGATCCAGCGATGGCGATGACGGATCGATCCGACCATCACTGCCGAAGAGCACAGAACCGGAGCGGTCCAACGAGCAAAAAATCCTGTGCTGCAACGAATGTCAAGTACCTCCTCGCTTGACCGTGCACCGGACACAGCGACGAGATGATCCCATGGGCTGGCCCGCCAGCCGAATTGCTAGGCGTCGGGCAGCTTTTCGTAGCCCTCGGCGAGATCCTGCCGGAACGCGGACCGACTCGACGAGCATTTTGGTGCCCGACCGTATCTATTGCTCGCCCGCAGGGCATCCTGCCCACCTGTTACCATCTACCCGTATGAGGTATATGAAAACGACTCCGCGCTTGGTTCTCGAAAGGAATTCATCGTGATGGTGCGACGATCACTGACCGCCTGCGGAGCTGCAGTCATGGCGCTACTGACCTTGACCGCATGCGGCAACTCCGGCAATCAGGCCGGCTCCGGTACCACGACGGCCGTCTCGTCGAGCGTGTCGAGCTCGCCGGCGAGCACGCAGGCGCACAACGATCATGACGTCATGTTTGCCCAGCACATGATTGCCCACCATCAGCAAGCCATCCAAATGAGCGACATGATCCTTGGTAAGCAGGGCATCGATCCTCGCGTAGTCGACCTGGCCAACCAGATCAAGGCTGCGCAGGGACCGGAAATTCAACAGATGCAGACGTGGCTGAACCAGTGGGGACAACCCACGACGCCGGGCGCCATGTCCCCTTCGTCGACGATGCCCGGCATGCCGAGCCACAGTGGAATGCCCGGGATGCCGAGCAACAGCGGAATGCCGGGGATGCCCGCGATGGGCGGGATGATGTCCGAGCAAGACATGCAGGCCCTGCAGAACGCACAAGGCGTTGACGCCAGCAAGCTGTTCCTCACCCAGATGATTCAGCACCATCAGGGTGCGATCGCCATGGCCCAAAACGAAATCAAGTCCGGTCAGTACTCTCCCGCTACGGCGATGGCGCAGTCGATCGTCACCAGCCAGCAGAAAGAGATCACGACAATGCAAACTATCTTGGGCTCGCTGTAGCGAGCGTTTGTACCGACGCCGGGGTTTAGCTCGAGGAGCCTGGCCGGGGATTCGGCACCTGCAGGCAATTTCCGCCGTACCGACCAACTCCCGCGGGCGATCCTCACGCGGATGCCGGGATCGACGGCTAATTGGACGGCAGCTGCACGACTCTACCGTTGCCGTTGTCAGCGACGAATACTTTCTTCCCGGAGGTGTCGACCGCTACGCCCATCGGGTGGCCGCCGCTGAATGGCAGTATCGTCGGGGTGCTAGACCCCGGATTCAGCTTGACCACTTTGCCGGTTTCGTGATCGGTCACGTAGACGGCGCCCGCGGCGTCTACCGCGATACCCGAGGGCACAGCAAGTCCGGTGAAGGGCAACTCCGTCGGGGTGCTCGACCCGGGATTGAGTTTCAGCACCCTGTCGTTGTCGGAGTCGGTGACATAAATGATGCCCGAGGGGTCCACCGCCACACCATCTGGATGGTTGAGGCCGGTGAATGGTAGATCAGCCTGGGTGTCTGACTTGGCGTCCAGTTTCACCACTCTGTCGTTCCCGCGGTCGGCGACATAGACATTGCCGGCGGCATCAACCCCAACGCCCTGCGGGTAAGCGAGGCCGGTAAACGGCAGCACGGACTGTGTGTTCGATCCGGCGGCCAGCTTGACCACTCTGTTGTTGAAGTCGGCGACGTACACGGTGCCGTTGGCGTCGACCGCCAGTCCCTGCGGCTGGTAAAGGCCGGTGAAGGGCAGCACTGTGGGGGTTAGCGACCCGGAGGCCAATTTCACCACGCGCCCATACATGCTTTGACTCGTGACATATACGCTGCCGGTGCTATCCAGCGCCACCCCGCCCGGCGAGAGGGGGAAGCCGAGCCCGGTCAACGGCAGCACCGTCTGCCCCGGCGCCGATGCCGCCGGGGGCGGTTTCGGCTTGAGAAGGTATCCGGCGACGCCGCTGGCTGCGATGACAACCAGTGCGGCGGCACCGATCACGATCCACTTGCGTTTGCGCCGGGGTCCCGCGCGTGCGCCGGATGTTGGGGCGGGGTTCGGTTGGTCCGCAAGGCTGACGGGGGGCGAGATGTTGGGTCGGCCGCGCCATCCGGCGGTGTCGGCAGGCGCAGCTGCCCACCCGCCTTGGGCCGTGGGCGGACTTGACATTGCTGACCAGGGCCTGGCCTGGGTCACCGAGTCGGCGGCGACCGGCCCGGTACCGGTTGACAGAATCGTTTGCTCGCCGCGCTGCGCAATTGCGGCCGCCTGGTTCTGCTCGGCTGTGGTCAGGGCACTATGGGCGGCAGCGGCCAGTTCACCGGCGCTGCGAAACCGCTCCTCGGGCTTTTTCGCCATTCCTTTGGCGATCACGTGATCGAGAGCTGCCGGAATGATGCCGGGACGAAGTTGACTGGGCCGCGGGGCGGGCTCCATTAGATGCGCACTGATCACCCTCTCGATGCTGCTAGCCCGATAAGGAGGTGACCCGGTCAAACACTCGGCCAACACACATGCCAGCGAATAGATATCGGCGCGAAAGTCAACCTCGTCGCCGGCGAACCGCTCCGGAGCCATGTAGTTGTAGGTTCCCAGTGCCATCCCGGTGTGGGTCAGCCCTGGATCGGTTGCCGCGCGAGCGATGCCGAAGTCCACCAAATAGGCGAAGTCATTGACGCCAATGATGATGTTCTCCGGTTTGACGTCGCGGTGCGTCACCCCGCTGGCGTGCGCGGCGTCCAGCGCGGCGGCGACCTGTCGCACGATGGCCACCGCTCGGGCCGGTGTCAGAGGACCGTATGCCGTCAGCATGCGGCGCAAAGAAAGACCGTCGATCAGCCGCATGTCGAGGTACAGCTGCCCGTCAATCTCGCCGTAATCGTGGATCGGCACCACATGTGGCTCGGTCAGCCGTCCCGCGGCGTCAGCCTCGCGCTGCATCCGCTCGCGAAACACCGGGTCGGCGGAGAATTGGCTTGAGATCAGCTTCAGCGCTACCACGCGGCGTTTGCGGGTGTCCTCGGCCTCATAGACCTCGCCCATTCCGCCGCGACCCAGTAGCCGCATCAGCCGATAGGGCCCGACAAGCGAGCCTGTCCTTGGACCCTGCTCACTGACGCCTGCCATCCAACTCCTTCATGTCATCAAGAGATAGCGTTTACCGCTGTTGTCAGCCGCGATTGGAGCCAGCCCGGCGGCGTAATGGATCCATACTGCGCCAGGCCCTCTTGTCCCGGACCAGTTATCGCCTGCATAAACGCCCTTACGGCGGTACCGGTTGCCGACTCCGGATACTTCGAACAGACGATCTCATAGGTCGGCTCCACGATTGGGTACGCGCCGGGCTGCGTTGGCTTGGCGAACGATGACGTATCCAACACCAGATCATTGCCCTGACCCGCGATCCTGGCTCCCGCGATCGTCTTGCCGACTGACTCGGGTGTGATCGACACGGGACCCGACCCGGGCGAGGTGATGATCTGGGCGATGTTCAATTGTTTACCCAACGCGAACGACCACGCGGTGTAGGTGATGGATCCGTCGGTGGTCTGCAGGGCCGCCGTCACTCCATTGTCCCCATCGGCGCCGACACCGACGCCCCCCTGGAACGTCTTGCCGTCGCCTTTTCCCCAAACACCGTTGGATGCGGCATCGAGGTATTGCTGGAAGTTGGCCGAGTTGCCGGATTCGTCACTGCGGAAGATGACCCGGATAGGCGATGGGGGCAGGTTGATACCCGTATTCAGCGCCCTGATCGCCGGGTCATCCCACCGGGTGATGGTGCCGTTGAAAATCTTCGCCATGGTGGGCGCGTCCAGCTTCAGCGAACTCACGCCGGTGATGTGGTAGGTGACCGCGATCGGTTGAAAAAGTGCCGGCAGCTCCCAGGCGGGGGATGCGCATCGCGCCGCCGCCTTGTTGGGTTCACCTTTCGCCGGATCCAACGGCACGCCGGACCCGGCCAGATCCGTCTCGCTCTTGATGAACTGTTCGACCCCGGCACCGGAGCCATTTGCCTCGTAGTCCAGCGTGTACCCGGGGCACGCGTGGGCGTAGGCATTGACCAATAGCTGTATCGCGTTCGCCTGTGCGGTCGCGCCGCTGGCGTTCAGCTCCGCCTTGCCGCCGCAGTCCACTTTGGCCGACGGCCCTGAGGAGGGAGCGGAGGTATTGGTGTTGCTACCGCATCCCGATAACACCAGCGCGCCAATGACCAGCAGGTTCACGACGTCGGTGCGGGGGAATCTCACAGAACTCCTCTGAACGGGTAGAGGGACACACATCTACTGTGCCACTGCCGCGGCCAACGCGGTCGCAGTCGATAGGTTTGACCAAAGCGTTATCGAAATCCACTCGATGTAAGCCGCAGGGCCCGGTGCAGCAATGGGGTTCATACGGGACTACGGGGATGTGCGCCTGCCCGCTGCGGGTGAAGAGCTGCACGCGGCCATGCCGGCAACGGAGATAGATTCTCGATCAGTCGGCCGCACAACTTTGACTTTCTGCAGGGCTTTCGCGTCGCCCGGACCGGCGCTAGGCGGCTCGCTCAGTGTGCGGGGTCGCTATCCCGATAATGTTTGGGAGACCAGGTAGCGGGCGGGATTGCTGTCGTAGCTGTCAAGGCACACCTGAGAGCAAAAGTATCGACGGTCCCCGTCGACGTCGCGGTGCCCAGCCGCCCGATCGATCACGAGTTCCATTCCGCATACCGGATCGGTCGTGGTCGCGACATCTTTTCCATCTTTGCCCAAGTGCCAGCGGGCAGGTTGTGGCTGAGTGACGCCATAATCGCGCGCCGTCGCATCAGTGCGCGCTCGGCGGGCCGGATCACGGGTCGGCGGCCGCAGGCGCCGGGTCTCAACCTCCCAGACCCAGCCGCTGATGGTCACCTCGTCAGGGATGAGCGGATGGTTCTCAAAAACCTCGATCGTCTTCAGCAGCGCCTCGTCGACATCGTCGGTCATCCCGATCCACTTGGCGAAAGCGCCCCTGTCGAGTTTTAGCTCTGGCAGCGTCGGATCCAAGATCGGCTGATCGGTGTCGATGCCCTTGGCCTTGAAATAGGCCTCGAGGTCCCTGGCGTTTGCCGACAACATTCCGCACTGGGTGTGTTGAACAATGACAATCTCGGTGGTCCCGAAAAAATTCGTCGACAGCATCGCTGATCGGATCGCATCATCAGTGACGATTCCCCCGGCGTTGCGGAAACAGTGCGCATCCCCATGTGCGACAGGCGAATCGACGTTGATGCCCAGTGCTTCATTGATGGGCAGGCGCTCATCCATGCAGGCCAGCACCCATAGTTTGCGGTCGGTGTGGCCGAAGCGGCCGAACCGACGGCGTTTGGCCCAGTGCTCATATTCAATGACCTTGGCGGTCAGTTCATCCTTCAATGTGGCCACTGTGACCTCCTTCGGTTGGTCTGCACGAGTCGGCATGCGACACCGATGACCTACCCGACGGGGAATCGCGTCGACAGCAACATCTTAAGGTTTGCAGTGTGTCTATGACGCGTCTAGGGCACAAAGTCCTCAACCGGCTGCGCTCAGGGTTATGCCCAGGTCCGCTTGGCGAATTCGTGGCGTTTGTGCGCATCAGCTACGCGGCCTGGCCATACACCGGCCGCGTCGCTTCGAGTGACTGAAATCTGTTGACGCATATCGCCGTCCCGACAGCGCTCATACCCGGCGGGGGTAGGGACCTTGGCCACTGCGGGAAAGGGCAATAGGGCTCTACCGCTGGCGCCGGCTGCCAACCACAGTTGGAGTTCGAGACGTTGATGGCAGGCGGGAGGTTGTTGCCCTAATGTTCGTTCACCAGGTCGATTCACCGCCTGGTCCACCCGTCAGTGCGCTGCGATGCAGTCACTGTGAAGGTCGGCTTCCGGATTCCTGCTGCAGCATCGGTCGGGTGTGGCGTCGGCGAGGCCGTCATGTGGTCTGGACGCCGCTGATTCGGCACCGGCAGGGCCGCGAACCAACCCTGACGCCACCCACCGCAATGCTGAGCGGAACCGATAAGCGGCGGCGACAAGTCTTTCCTTCGGTGCCCCTTAGGCGAGATCCATGATGTCCTGCGCGACAAGCCAACTCGCCGATTGAACTCACGCGAGCGGTGGCCTGCCGGCCTAAAGGAAGGTTCGTCGCCTCATGCTCAACTACGGCACGCAACCCGACATGTTGGGATCGTTAACCGCCGGTCAGCGGTCGATGTGGGCTGTCCAACAACTCCAGCCCGAAGTCCCTTACGCCGTGGCCGGTTTTCTCGCCATCGATCACCATGTCGACGTCGAGAGGCTCACGATGGCGTGCGAAGCAGCGGCGGCGCGGTTCGGCACACAATGCGCGCGGCTGTCTCTCGTGGACGGCGAACCGGTCTTCATCGTCGACCGCTTGCTCCCGCAGAACCTGCGCTCGCTGCGTTGCATCGATCTGCGTGCCGCGTCTGACCCGGTCGCAGCTGCTCATAGCTGGATGAACAACAACTACCACCAGCCAATTGATCTGGTCCGTGACCAGCTAACCGACCTCGCGCTGCTGCGGATCAGCGACAACCTGTCGTACTTCTACTTGCGTGCGCACCACGTTCTCTTCGACGGGTATGGCGCCAACAATTTCATCCGGCACATCGCGGCCGCCTACTCGGGATCGCTTGCGGACACCACCGAAGTCGACTTCTCCGAGTTCGCCCTGCTCCGTGACGCAGATCAGAAATATCAGCAGTCTGCGCGCAGTCATGCTGATGCCGAGTATTGGCAGACCATCGTGCGCGGCTCCCCGGACGTCATCGACCTAGGGGGATGGAGGTCAGCGGCACCACGCCACCCGCAGATGCGCGAGCTGGCGTGCGCGCATCTGTCGGAGAACCACCAGCTCGACGTCGCAAGGGTCATCGCGATAATGGCGGTGTTCATCGCGAAAACCACAGGGCGCCAGAACGTCTCGATGTCGCTGCCGGTCTCGGCGCGCACGACCGCGGCGCTGAAAAGATCTGCGGGCATGGTGGCCAATATGGTGCCGCTGCGCATCTGCGTCGATCACGGCGACACCATGGGCGCGCTGACCGATGAGGTCGGCAAGGCCCTGGTCGGTGCGCTGCGGCATCAGCAGTTCCGGCGCTGGCCCGACCTCATTGCCGACGCAACCCATCTCGACAACCTCGATTTCGGCCCGATCATCAACATCCTCGATTTCGCCACCCCGTTTCGTTTCGGGCCTTCGGAACCGAGGTACAACATCTTGACCAACGGCCCCATACAAGACATCGCAGTCAACATCTATCCGCGGCTGGGTCACGGCGCGCCGCGAATTCAGCTCGCGTGGAATCCGGATCGCTACAGCGCCGACGACATCGCCGGGCACATCACCCGTCTGGAAATGCTCTTGGACCGGCTAC
>NZ_JBTNSY010000055.1:0-8054 GCF_054515735.1 Mycobacterium sp. ML4 | reverse complement strand
GGGGCCATCAGCCAACGAGGCGGTTCGGGCGACATTTCGGCGCTTATGCATAGTGCACCTTTGTATTGACGCCTTGTCGTCGAACACTGGGTATGAACCCGGGGTAACAACCGCCAGGCCGGTCGGTCGGCGTCAGCGCGAGACGGTGGGGGGACCTGACGGGGACGGCTCAGCGGCTGACGTTTACTGGTAACCCGCAATATTGGATTCCGCCATATTGCCCCGCCAGTGCGGGCCTTTAGGCGTAGGTCTGTCAGACAGCAGAAGAGGCGTCGTAACCGCCGGGAAGATCGAAACGCGGTGAGCCCAGTACCTCACCTGGTGGGGAAGGCGACGGTTTGCTGACCCTCTGAACCTCGGGATGCAGCAGCGGGACCGAGCCCAACAGGAACACTCGACCGCTCTTGTCGACGGGCAATCCGGCGTCCCAAGCCGTCTCATCTAATGCATCATTGAATCAACTAATGAATCATTATCACATCGGTGCTGGTAGGTCCCATCGCGAAACGAGTGTTGGTCGGCGCGTGTCGCGGCGACCGACCCAGACGGAGGCGCTATGCGCTTGGCGAATCTGTCGTAACGCATTGGCGTCGAAGCGGTTTAGCCAAATCAACTCCAAACGCGGGGCGAGGTCACTCGGAACGTCCGTGATTCATCAGATGAAAACGGCGTACTTAACCTGACATAATGTCGCTTATCGGCATGAGGATTCGCATCGGCCGAGGGAAGGTCAAGGCTGAACGCCGGAGGCGATTGCGTCATGGAGGTCGGCGGCGCGAGCCTTGCAGCCTCACTGATGCGACGCAGGCCCATCCGCGAGTACCACCTGTTCATCTCGTCTCGGCGCTCGGCGCCTGGCACGCGCCTCCAACCCCGATTTGACTGTGACGAAGCACTGAGACGGCCGTAGTGATGATCCTGCGTTGCGTGGACGCCGGGTCGGTTCAACCGCTGCAGCCCTCGCTAGTAAACGTCACGGTGACGAATCATCTTGAAAGCGGGTTGGCCTTCCGCCGAACGCCCTTTGGTTGACACGCTATTGATCAGAAGCGCTGCCAGTTCGCCGCAGATCCGTCGGACGACGCAAAGAGCCTCAATGAGGCTTCTTCCAAATGATGCCGTAACGCCAGAGCGGGAGTCTGCGCCAGGCCAGCCCCGGAAGGACATGCTCCGCAGTCTGTCGAACTTGCGAATAAGTGTGAGGAAAGTTCGACTGCACGGGTGCTGTGTGCTGCCAGTAACCCCGAGTGCGCGAGAAGATCTGGTGTTGGACCGCGCCGACCGCATCGGCGGCGTAGTCGCCGATTGTCGAATTCCGCGCGCACCCAATGATCACGAGAGATCCTCCGGGGGCTGTGAGGTCTGCCAGTCGCGCCAAAGCTGCGCCGAGGTCTGGGAGATGGTGAACGGTGGCGACAGCCGCCACAACGTCGTAGTGACCGACCGGCAAAGGGGTGGTCATGATGTCACCCGCAATCCACTCGACTGCCGGCCAATCGGATTTCGCGCGCCTAATGACAGAAGCGTCGGAATCGACACCAACGACATCAGCGATCTGCTTGCTGAGAAGGGCTGCCAGCAAACCGTCGCCGGCGCCGACGTCAAGGGCCGTCCTCGCGCCACGGGGCGCCGAGGACAAAACGATGTCGTAGTAGTGGGTGTTGTGGTTCCACCTGCTATGGCCTTCTTCGAGATGCACGCCGTCCATTGTGGTCCCCGACATAAGGAAACAACCGGACCTGAATTTTCGTTGCATTCGGGTTGCGCGCGCCGCCGAGATCTTGCGGTAGCTGGACTCAGCTGCGACCGCACCCCAACCGTGGCGAGGGCTGTCAAAGGCGTCGCCAGCCGTGCGACACATTGGCGCACCCTCACCCGGACTTACGCCGACACGCCCTGACAACGGAGGAATCCGCCTCAAGCAATCAAACGTCATAGTCACGAATTCAACTGCACAGCCAGCTTATTCGTGAGCGTGACCGACGGCGACCGGGCTACGGCTACTCAGGTTGCCCCGTTATTTCCGGTTTGGTCGAACAACAGCCCGCCGTTACCGCCGGCCCCCGGCGTACCAGGAACCGTACCAGTTCCGCCGTTGCCACCATTGCCACCGTTGCCCACTAGGACGGCATTGCCGCCGGCGCCACCATTTCCACCCGTGCCCGCGGGCCCACCGGCACTGCCGCTCGTACCACCGGCACCGCCCGTTCCGCCGCTGCCGATCAGCCCGGCGTTGCCGGCGTTGCCGCCGTCCCCGGCGATGTTCTGGAAGGAGTTTCCTCCGTCGCCGCCGTCGCCGCCGTTGCCCATCAGCAAGGCACCACCGCCACCGGCGCCGCCCTTACCGCCGAGGAGACCACCGATCCCCCCTTGGCCGCCGGCCCCGCCGTCGCCGACGAGAACACCTGCACTGCCACCGGCGCCGCCGGCGCCAGCGCTTTGGGTGCCGCTTCCGCCGGAACCACCGGCCCCTCCGCTACCGAACAGCAGTCCCGCCTTGCCGCCGGCCGCCCCGGCCCCGCCCCGGGTGACCATGCCTAATCCGTCCCCGCCGTTACCCCCGGCTCCGCCGTTCCCGCTTAAAATCCCCGCCGCGGCACCGAGTCCACCGGCCCCGGCCGTAGCACCCGCGCCACCGGACCCGCCGGCACCGCCGTTGCCGATCAACGTGTTGGCGCTTCCGCCGGCCCCGCCCAGGCCGCCCACGATGGAACCGGCTCCGCCGGTACCACCATGGCCTCCATCGGCGATCAGCATGCCGGCATTACCGCCGGCTCCGCCCGCTCCACCCGCACCGGTCAAGCCCAGACCGCCAGTACCACCGTCGCCGCCATGGGCGAATAGCAGACCGCTGGCACCGCCGGCGCCGCCGATCCCTCCATCGACATTTCCCACGCCGCCGCTGCCGCCAGCACCACCCGCACCGCCCAGCAGTCCGCCCGCACCACCGGTGCCGCCGGCGCCTCCGCTGCCCAGCTGTCCCGCTCCGCCGGCGCCGCCAGCACCCCCGGCGCCCAGAAGGATTCCGCCGGTTCCACCGGCTCCGCCCATCCCGGCGATTCCATTACCGCTGGAGCCTCCGGTACCACCGGCGCCGCCATTGCCCAGCAGCAGGCCACTGGCGCCACCGGCACCGCCTGCGCCCCCAGGGTTGTTGCCGGAGGCGAGTCCGCCGGCACCGCCGTGGCCACCGTTGCCGACCAGCAAGCCGCCCGCTCCACCGACTCCGCCGTTGCCGCCCTTGCCGTTCAGGGGTCCGCCGCTGCCACCAGCACCACCGATGCCACCGTTACCGAACAGACCCGCCGCCCCACCGGCGCCGCCGTCCCGATTGGCCGCTCCCGAACCGCCGGCCCCACCGTTGCCATACAGGATGCCGCCGGCCCCACCGTTGGCCCCGGTACCAGGCGCGCCATTGGCGCCGTTGCCGATGAGTGGACGACCGAAAAGCGCCTGCGTCGGCGCGTTGACCACACCGAGAAGGTCCTGCCCGAAAGCTTGTAACGGCGAGGCGTTGCTGGCCTCAGCACCGGCATAGCCGAGACCAGCGGCGGCCAGCGTCTGCACAAAGTCGTTGTGGTACAGCGATACTTGGGAACTGAGTGCGTGGTAGGTCTTGGCATACGACCCGAATAGCGCTGCGACGGCGCCTGATACCTCGTCGACACCGGCGGACAGTATCTCCGTCGTCGGACCCACCGCCGCGGCGTTCGCCGCAGCAATTGCCGCACCGATGCCCGCCAGCTCTGGGACCGCCGACGCCAATATTGCCGGGTCCAAAATCACAAAAGACATCGCAATCCCCTCGAGTACAGTGCAGCCCGAACCCGCCCTGCCGAGGTGACGGTATCGACTTAGCAGAGCATTCGACGGGCAAACACCGCGGGTTGACAGCGAGCTCACAGCTAGGGATGCTGAACTCCCGACGTCCTAAGTTGGCGACGGCAGATCTACGAGCAATCGCCCACTTGGTCGATGACCTTCTTCAACGGAGCTGCGGGCGCGACACCGGGGACGTAACCGGGATTGTCCGACGACCACGCGATCTTTGAGCAGTACCCGGGGCCGGTCGGCTGCCCCGCACGCCATGTATCGAGCGTTGGCCGGCAGTTGTAGAGGTCAGCCTCGCTGGCGAAAACGGAACGGTCCGGCATGCCGGGTGCGTGTTGCCAGATGATCAAACCGCTCGAGACCGGCAGATCGCACGGTGACTCAGGCACGGGAACGTTACCGCCCTGACTGTGCGCCATCGGCGCGAAGATCACCACACACGCGGCGAGCACTGCGCCGGATCCGGCTATCAATGGGATGGCCACGCGCTTGCCCTCCTTTGGACCAAGGTAGGCATGTTGCGCACTACCTACCTACACGCTAATCCCCCGGCGTCCGCGGCGTCAGAAACTGCGATCGGGGAAGCGGCAATTATTTCGTCACCGTGACGAAATAATCTGTGCGTCAAAGTAATTCGTGCACCGACAAGGCTGGCGCTGGCAAATGTCCGTTCTCATTGATCTTGGGGCATTCTCATCGAATCTGGGGTAAGCGCGTGTCTTTCTCATTGAATCTGGGGCAACGGGCTTAGCGTTTGTGTGTGCTGACGTCTGTATCGGCGAGCAATCTAACTCGAACTGCGATGCGGCGCACCGGTCCAGTCGTTGGCGCACACAACCCTCGCGAGTGTTGAACTCCAAGTCTCAGCGCGAAAAACTCGCCGGCATCGTGGGTCCGACCGGCCCTCGACTCGCCGCCTCCGAGTTGCATTCGACCATCTGGGGCGCCGCGCCAAACCTGTGGGACGACGGCCATCTACGCGCAGCCGTGCAGACCGCAGCAACCGCACCGGAGGGGCTGTTGCAGTCCACCGCCGGCCCGAGCCTCTCTGGTGAAAACCTCGCTGTGCTGTATTCGGTCAGCGAACCGGTGCAGGGTTCTCCGCGACTTCGGATCGGCGGAGTCGATCCTGCGTCCAAAACGTGGAAATCAGCTCATGAGGGTGCCGCGGCTCTGGTGCGTGGCGCCTTCTTGGCCGTGCGCAACCTCGTCTCGCACCCTGGCTGGCCGGAACCCGACATTGGGGAGGCCCTGGAAATGATTGCTGTTCTGAGCCATGTAGCACACCTTGTCGGGCGGTCTGACACGATCTCGGCGCCATTGGGCCGGCATGTCGCCGCAAGACGTCGGATGAGGTCGGTATATTTTCTGGCATGTTCCAATACCCGGATCAGCAGAAGGTCATCGACGACCTCGGCGACAAGTTCCTCTTGGCCTTCGTGAAGGCGGTCGAGACCGCGCGGGATGATCTCACTGCGTTCGAGCAATTCCGGCCCGCGTGGTTCGTGAACTTCTCCAAGCGTTTCGTGGCCAACTTCATACATGAACGTATGTGGGACGGCATGGTGCGGCAGCTCGTCGACCACGCTGAAGTCACCATCGTCGACAACGAGCCCACCCGTCAGATTCACTTCGGCAGCAACTACGTGGTGCGGTTCAAACGCCATTCCGGCGCCCTGAAAATCGAGTCCTTCCCGACACCAGGCGCACTGGCTTTCTGGACCAATCGCGCCACGTTGCCTGGTTTGGAGCTCATGACCTTGGCCATGGGCTATATCTGGAATCCCGACATTGGCGAGATCGGCGACGCCATCTTGTCGTTCCGGGACGGCAAGGACAACCCCGTGTGGTCAGTGACGTTGAATCCCAACGGGGGTGAATCCGCGGCCGACATCACGTGGGCACCCGTACCGCCGGAGCTGCCGCAGCTCGATCTCAGCGAGATCGTGGACGACGAGAGTTCGACGGACGAAGGATCATGACCAGGATCGGCGACGTCATCCTCACCACCCGACGTGCCGCCGGTCTGACGCAGGAAGAACTCGCCGCACGGCTGGGTATCACCCAGGCGGCGTTGTCTCGTTACGAGAATGACTTGCGTGAGCCCGATGATGAGGCCGTCGCGAAGATCAGCGAAGCCCTCGACGTGTCACCGGAGTTCCTGACTCACGCGTTCCAGCTCACGGGCGCGATCGCTGCGGATGCACACATGCGGCGCCAGAAGACTACGAAGGTCAGTGACTGGAAGGCAGCCGAAGCCAAGCTCAACCTGTACCGGATGCGCTCAGCGTTCCTGATGCGCCGAGTGCCGATCAATCCCGCCAATCACATTCCGACGTTCGATCCCGACGACACGACGCCGGCCGATGCGGCGAAGATGGTGCGCGCCCAATGGCGGATGCCGATCGGTCCAGTGCGCAACCTGACCAGATGGATTGAGTCAGCCGGTGTGATCGTGATCGAAGAGCGCCTTGGTACCAAGCGAATTGACGGCCTGTCGCAATGGGCAAGTGATTGTCCGGTGTTGCTGTTGAATGCAGATCTGACCAACGACCGAAAGCGATGGACCCTCGCGCACGAACTGGGTCACCTTGTCCTGCATTCCAGCTACGTCGATCCCGACGTGGAAGCCCAAGCCGACGCGTTCGCCGCCGAATTCCTCATGCCCCGCCACGTCATCGAACCCGATCTACGAGACCTGACTCCATCGCGGCTGATTGCGCTCAAGAAGCAGTGGGGCGTGTCGATGGCTGCCCTCTTCGAACACGCCTATCGGCTTGGCAAAGCAACGGGCACCGATCGGCAGCGGTTCTACCGGAACATGAACGCTCGTGGGTGGCGTCGGAATGAACCTGCTGCCGACTCAATCGCCGATGAGACACCAGAACTGGCTCGTACCATCGGTCAGACTCTCCTCAATACTGCGGGACTGACCAGAGATGAGGTGGCGCGACTTACCGGACGTCGGGAAGCCGCCGGCGAGGTCGTCTTCTTGCCGCCAGAGACACGCTTGCGAGCTCTCTAGGAAAAATTGAATATGACTCCAGTGCAAGGCTATTGGTGAGGAGTTCCCGATTAGATCCTCGGACGACGCAAGGTTCAATGAGGCTTCTTCCAAACGATGGCGTTACGCCAAAGCGGGAGCCGACGCCAAGCCGCTTCGGGAAGGACATGCTCCGCAGTCTGTCGAACTTGCGAATTGGTGTGAGGAAAATCCAGCAGCACGGGTGCGGTGTGCTGCCAGTAGCCCCGAGTTCGCGAGAAGATCTGGTGCTGGACAGCGCCGACCGCATCCGTGGCGTAATCGCCGATTGTCGAGCTGCGCGCACAGCCGATGATGACGAGAGATCCGCCAGGGGCGGTGAGGTCTGCCAATCGCACTAGCGCAGCGCGGAGGTCGGGGAGGTGGTGAACCGTGGCCACCGCCGACACCAGGTCGTAGTGATCGACAGGCAATGGGGTGGTCATGATGTCACCCTCAATCCACTTGACCGCCGGCCAATCGGATTTCGCGCGTTCAATGACAGAAGAGTCGGAATCGACGCCCGTGACTTCGGCGATCTGCTTGCTGAGACGATATGCCAGCAGACCGTCCCCGGCGCCTACGTCAAGAGCGGTGCTCGCGCTGCATGGCGCCGCGGACAAGACGACGTCGTAGTAGTGGGTGTTGTGGTTCCACCTGCTATGGCTTTGTTCGAGTTCCACGCAGTTCATTGTCGTGCAGGTCATTCCGATCCGGAGATGCCTCGTCATGAATGTGCGGCGTTGCCGGCCGTCCGATGCACCACCGATCATGCGTGCACATCCAAACCAAGGATTGGGCCTTAAATGCGGCTGGGCGATGGACGTTCCGGGCCGTATTGACGTTCACCGCAGGTATTGTCACGGCATAGCAGGATGCTTCAGCGCGTGGACCGCTCGTCGAATCGTAGAGAGCTGACTAGTAGTGACAGATCAATGGCCGCTGCTCGTCGCCGAACCCCTCAAGGGCGAACAACTGGTCAGCAGTCAACTGCGACCGCGAGCCGGGGCCGTGGCGATCGACCGGTACGACTACATGTCGGCGTGCGATTGTGTGCGTGACCTCTGCGGAACTTGGGGCGGTGCCGGCACTCCGCTCATTCCGGTCAGCTCGTCGGAGAACATCGATCCGCGCTGGTCAAGAATTCTAAATGAGAGCAATATCGACGGAGTCGAACGCTCCAATCTTCTGGACGATGACG
>NZ_JBTNSY010000054.1:0-9668 GCF_054515735.1 Mycobacterium sp. ML4 | reverse complement strand
CGCTTCAGCGCGATAACCTGCGGGCCCGGAGGACAGACGTCCGAAAAGCGTGGTGCTCGATCCGTGAACGATCCCTCAAGACGTTTTCAGGGAAACTGCGGCGTGCCCGCCCGTCGGCACCCGGCGGACTTCCTCGCGACACGATCGAGAGTTACGTTTGTCATCAAGGGTGTACCCGAGGAGGGATGTTGGCCGACTTCGACGCCCAGCCGGGTCGTGAAGTTTCGCCCGAGCTCTCCCCCACCCAGCGGGAAGCGGACGAGGCCGAACTGCATGCAGGGCTGCGCGGAGTGGCCGCAATCGTGGCGGGCGCTCGCGGCGTGATCGATCTTCTCCGGGACGTGGCGGAGTTCGCGGCCCAGGCGATCCCAGCCGCCGAAGGTGTGGGCGTCGCACTGATCGACCCCAGCCACGGCATCTCCAGCGTCCACACCTGGGCGGCGACAGCGGCACTCGTCTACGAAATCGACAAAGTTCAGTACGACGAACTGAAGGAAGGGCCCTGCATCACCTGTATGCAATCTCGACGACCCACAGTGAGTGGGTCGCTGGGCAGTGACGCCCGTTGGCCGCACTTCGGCGGCCGGGTGGCGCGAATGCGTATGCACTCTGCGCTGGCGCTTCCGTTGATCGTCAGCGAACAGGTGATCGGCTCGATCAATGCCTACGCCAAGAACCGCGACGCGTTCGCCGAGCACGCCGTGCAGTTGGGGTCCCAGTTCGCCAGGCCCGCTGCCGTATCGGTGTACAACGCGCAATTGCTTGCCAGTGCCCACGAACGGACGACGCGATTGCAGCGTGCCTTGGACAGCCGATCGGTGATCGATCAAGCGATCGGCGTCATCCGCAGCCGGTCGGGAGGCAGCGCGGACGAGGCCTTCGAACGGCTCACCCACATGAGCCAAACCGAGAACGTGAAGCTGTACGTCGTCGCCGAGCGGCTGGTCGAGGAGGCTGCGCGGCGCGCCCGCGCGCGGCGCCGCTGAACCAGTCAATGGGTTTGCCGATTCGCCATCAAGTTTGTCGGCGACGTCCGCGAGCGGCACATTCGAGTCGCCGGAAAAGCCGTTGGCCGCAAGTTCTCGCGGTGGCCAGGGGCGGGATCGAACCGCCGACCTTCCGCTTTTCAGGCGGGCAGAATAGCCACTGACCTGCGGTTTATCTGCGTCTGCGCGCCCTATGCGCCGCGTTGAGCAGGGCTGACGCTTTCAGCCTGTCCGGCGAACGGACATAAACCGGACACGGTGCTTGCACTCCCTATCAGGAGCTTCCGCACTGCCACTTGCGTTGTGGGCAGCCTGTGGGGCTCCGGGGAGCAGGCATGCCGATGCCCAGAATCGCATCGTCAGCGACCGTCTCGACACCGTCGGCGGGCGGCTCGACATCCGCCACTGAGCACCTGTCATCGCGGCATGGTGTCGCTGCCGCCTCGGTTGACGGGAGGTCGCGAGCGCCCGAGGCCGCCAGGCCGCAGGGCGGGAGAGCGACAGCGGTCGGCCAGACGTCGACCGAGGCGCCGAGCCTCAGCCCGGCCGCGGCCGGCGGGCTTGTTATATGTGCCGAAAATGTCCGCAACCCGCTCGCCGACGGGGTCGCGGCTGGCGATCTGCGGGCGATCGACGCATTGGGGCTGCGCTTCCCGAGTCCCGAGATGGTCGCCGCAGCTGCAGCGCTGTTCGAACCGGCGGCACCGTGGGCGTGCGGCCGTGGTCGTCGCGGCACCGAACCTGAATCCGGACGGTTTCGCATCACTGTGGGCCCCGGCGTAGTGCGGCTCGGGTGGACCAATCCCGTCCGCGCAGAGAAAGCCGCCAAGCGGGCCGTCGGTCATCGCCAACGTGACGTCGAGGATGCCAAGCTGCAAATCAGAGACGACCTCACTCGCACAGGCGGGAACGATGATCAGGCCGTCGTGTCTTCGACACGACGGAGCGCTACGGCAACCGACCAGCGCTATACCGGTGGTGTCATCACCGAGTGGTCCCGCAAATCACGCTCGGCGATGTGCCGCACCTTCGCTGAACTCGACTACAGCCCCCTTGTGGAGTCCGGCCGTGTCCCGGCCATGGTCACTCTCACCTATCCCGGCGACTGGGAGGTCGTCGCCCCGGACGGCGCCAGCGTGAAACGCCACATGGTGTTGTGGCGCAAACGATTTCAACGCGAATACGGAGAACTTGCCCGCTACATCTGGAAGTTGGAGTTTCAGCGGCGGGGCGCCCCGCATATTCACCTGTGGTTGGCACCCCCGATTTCGTCAGGACGATCAGGCCGGGGCTTCGCGCAATGGTTATCCGAGACGTGGGCGCAGATCGTCGACCATCCTGATGCCGAGCAGAAGGCGCGGCACCGGCTCGCCGGGACTGCCATCGATGTGCGCAACGGACTGAAAGCCTGCGACCCCAAACGGCTGGCCATCTACTTCACCAAGCACTCATCGCCGAACCTGCACGGCGACAAGGAGTATCAGCACATCGTTCCGGACCTTTGGCGGCGACCCGGACGCGGCCCCGGCAGATTCTGGGGCGTGTACGGACTCAAGAAAGCCATCACCGTGGTCGAAGTCGCCCAGGACGCGTACCTGGCGGCTCGCCGGATAGTCCGGCGGTGGTCACGCAGCCTAGCAGTATACGGCAATCCCGGTAGCAGTTTCCCGACTGCCGTCGTGCCGCGAACGGCTACTCGGCTGGTCCCCCGTGTTGTTCAGAACACCGGTGCAATGACGCATCGGCGGGTACGACGACGGCGAGCCCTCTGTGATCAGGGCGGCCTCGCGGGCGGGTACGCGCTGGTGAATAACGGCCCAGCCTTCACCACCAAGCTAGCCGCAGCATTGTCGCTACGTAGCGCGGGGAGCGAAACGCATTCATCTTAAGCATGTTCCACCATCCGCAATTGCGGCTCGGTGGCCGACAAAAATTTTCGGTTCGGATGTCGCGCCAGCCGATTTCGCCGCTTAGGGTCAGAACATGGTCACTCCTCCCGCCCTACTCCGGACGTCTTCAGGGCGTCCATCTTCCTGGCACCGCTGGGTCCTCAACGCGTTGTACAACTTTGACCGATACACGATCGATGACTGGCTGGGTCTCATGAGACAGAATCTCCTCAGGCCAGAAAGCGTGACCCCGATGCAGACCGCTCGCTACACCGTTGATGTATTGAGCCACGTTAGGACGCTCACATCGGCGACGGCGAGCCTTGCCTCACATGGCGATCGGGCAGCCCGCTCCCAATTGGCTGATGCCGCTGTCGACTTGAAGAGCGCGCTCGATCACCTTTGCGGAGCGCGCGATGAGCTACTGAAAGCAGCCGGTGCTGAACGTATTACGGATATCGAGTAGGGACGGTTCCACTCACAGACATACCCAATAATGCGGCCGCGAGGATTCGATCTCATTGAGGACTCGGTGTCGCCGTGCGGGCCACCCCAATGCAGGCATCTCGGCACACCGTCTACGCACTGCCTTATGTTAGACAAGTCCCTACGGCGACCACAGTTCTTGCTTCATACGGCAGCCGCGTAGCCGGCCATCAACTGGGCGACAACGCTCTCGACTTGAAGTCCGCTCTCAAAGGTCTACGTTAAGCACTAGACCATCGGACGAAAGCCGCTTGCGCCGAACGGGTTACCGACGATTGGCGTCGGGAAATTGCCATCGCCGCGCAAGAGATTCTCGCCATAGCGACTACCTGCTGAGCGAGACCCCAAAAGGTGTGGCACATTGATAACGAGGGGTTACGGCCCTGCCCACGTCTTGACCACCCAAGGCTTACCCGATTTTCGTAACTTTCGCAATTCCGCTAAGATGGCTGCAGTTCCGACGGTGGGATAAGAGGAAGTGGGACCCATGAGCAACGCCTCCGCGGAGATTGTGAGCCCGGTTCCGGCCGATGCCGGCGGGCTTGCCGATGTCCTCAGCTTCATGGAAGCGCACGAGGCCCGTCACGGGAGCTCTCGTGAGCCTGCCTTCTTCTTGTCCGGCTCGGGCGAGCACGATCGTGTCGAACTGACCGAGCAGCTTTACGAAGTCCTCAAGCGTGTCGCCCACGCCCTCAGCCACGGCCAGTCCATAAGTATCTTGACTCGCGACCGAGAAATCTCCACCCAGCAGGCCGCCGAGATCCTCGGCCTGAGCCGCCCCACGGTAGTTCGCCTGATCGAGGACGGCGAGTTGCACGCGCACGTGCCCGGCGCTGTACGTCGCAAGCTACGGCTTGCCGACGTTCTTGCCTACCGCGAGGAGCTTCGTGCCCGACGCAACCGGTTCATCACCGAGAGCTCAGCGGAGTTCGCGGATGCCGAGGCCGACGAGGTCGCCGAGTTGCTCGCCGAGGCGAAACGCGCGCGTTGACCGTCCGCGGCGCCTGAAAGGCTCGCCTACGTGTATCGCGCCGTCCTCGACACCTGCGCACTTGTGCCGAGCCTTCAGCGTGACTTTCTGTTGCAGCTGGCCAACGAGGAGGCCTACGCCCCGGTTTGGGGGTCTGGGATCCTCTTCGAGCTGGACTATGTCCTCGCCGGCTTGCACGACAGGCGCGGGATCACTGATAGCGCCAGTCGCCGTCAGCACCTTTTCGACCAGCTGAAGGAGGCGTTCCCTGGTTCAGAAGTTCATGCACCCAAAGACCGCGAATACAGCTACGGGCTCAACGATCCCGATGACGGCCACGTCGCCCACGCCGCGATCATCGGCAAAGCCGACGCCATCGTCACCGACGATCGCCGGGCCGGGTCCAGCACAGCACGCGTGCTCGTAGAGGCCGACATCGAGACCGTGCACCCATATCAGTTCACTGCCAACACGGTGTCAGCGCACCCGCACGCAGGAGTCCGTGCGTTGCGAGAGGTGTCGAATCGCCGAGCCAACCCGCCGCAGACCCCAAAGCAGGTCCTCCAGCTGCTAGTGACACGGCACAACATGACCGAGGTCGCCGAAATCCAGCTTCAGCTGTTGTCGGATACCGGAGACCCGGCTGACCAAGCGGGGTAAGCGCTCACCAAGCAAGTTCTGGTCGGTGATCGACCAGCCGTACTTGCAGCGGTCGAGGCGGCGTGCGCAACCCCAACAACGCCAACGCACTTCCATCATCAATGTCGGACCCCGCACTTACGCTGACCCCGAACCACACTGAGGAGGACCGGTATGAATAAGGCCGAGCGTCTGTGGAATCTGCGGGACGCAATGCTGGCGTGGCTGTACGAGCTACGGGTCGAAGGGGCCACCATTGCCGAGGCAAAAACTGCGGCCTTCATGGAGGCGACTTCGCACTGGAGTGGCTCATGGAGGAGGGCTACGTCGACGGCACCGGCACCATGCAGAGGATCGTTCTCCGGCCACACTTGACCCCCTACGGCGAGAAGTACGCAGCGTCGGGCAAGTCGGTGCGTGACCTGCCCGGCGTCGCCGATGTGCAAAGCCCGTATCTGCACATCGAAAGCAGCAGCGGTATCGCCGTTGCATTCAACAGTCCCGGCGCTACGCAGACTGTCACCGTCCAGCAGAAGGTAGAACAGGCGCGCACACTCGCCGATGCCATCGAACAGGCATTGCCCGCGATCGCCGATGTACAGGTCCTCGGCGCCGCCGAACAGCTGGTATCGGAGATCCGCGGTGAGTCGAACTCGGATTCCCCGTCCCCGGGTCGACTCAAGACGTTGGCCACCGCGGCGAGACCTCGATCGTTACCGCGGCTGGCACCGAGGTAGGCAAGGTGATCATCGAGGCGGCGCTACCACTGCAGTCTTGATCAGTCGCATCACCGCGGCCCGCCGCGAAATGGGTAGGCCAGGACTTCTGAGTCGGCCGTCTCGGTTGAATCTCGTCGGCGGGGTCGACGCGCCCCAGAGTGTTGGCTGCGGCACACTGGCACCGTGCAGGGAAGGAGGTGGCGGGCACCGTGGTAGTTCGTGTCGAGGTCGCGCCCAGCCTTCTCGAATGGGCCGTCGAGCGCGCCGGCTGGGATGACGAAACCACGCAGCGGCGCGCACCGAAGCTCGACGAGTGGATCAGCGGCGAGCTGCGGCCGACCCTAAAGCAGCTGGAAAGCTTCGCCCAGGCAACTCATACCCCGTTCGGTCTGTTGTTCCTGCCCGAGCCGCCGAGCGAGCCGGTGCCCATCCCGGACATGCGCACCGTCGGCAACGCGACGGTTCCTCGACCCTCCGTCGACCTACTGGACACAATCTACATCTGTCAGACCAGACAGGACTGGTACCGCGAATACCTTCGAGACCAAGGTGCTCCCGAGTTGGAGTTCGTCGGCTCCTCGGCGACCGACATGCCCGTCGCCGACGCGGCCCGGGCGATCCGTGCGGCCCTCGACTTCGACCTGACTAAGCGCGGCGTGTTCACGAATTCCGACGATGCGCTGCGGCAACTGATCGATCGCATTGAGGCGATCGGTGTGCTCGTGATGGTGAACGGCATTGTCGGCGGTGACACTCACCGCGCCCTGGACCCGGAGGAGTTCCGGGGCTTCGCGCTGTCCGATCCGATCGCTCCACTGATCTTCGTCAATGGCGCCGACACCAAGGCAGCGCAGATCTTCACCCTGATTCACGAACTCGCTCATGTCTGGCTCGGCGGCAGCGCCCTGTCCGCCGCCGCGATGGTTGCGCGAGACGGTGTGACCGAGGAGGTGTGGTGCAACCAGGTAGCCGCCGAGGTCCTGGTACCGCTGGCCGCCCTCCGCCGCGACTACCAGGGCGAGCCGTCGCCCCAGGAACTGACAAGGCTGGCCCGCCGGTACCGGGTGAGCACTCTGGTGATCCTCAAGCGCCTGTTCGACGCACGCTTCCTCGGCTGGGATGACTACCGGGAGCGGTACGAGGCCGAGAGGGAGGCGGTCATCGAATTGGCGAAGCACCGCCGTGGAGAGAACTCCGGCGGGAACTACTACAACACCCAGCCGCTGCGCCTGAGCCGCCAGTTCGCACGCGCCGTGGTCACCAGCACCTACCAAGGCGATACCAGCTTCCGAGATGCCTTCCAGCTCCTCGGAACCAAGAAGCACGAAACCTTCGCCCGCCTGGCTGACGAGATCGGGATCGGTTGATGTACCTGGTTGACTCGAACGTTCTCATCGAGGCCAAGAACCGCTACTACGCCTTCGACATCGCCCCAGGGTTCTGGGAGTGGCTTGAAGGTGCGCATGCCGCCGGCGAGGTAGGCAGCATCGAGGCCGTCCGCAAGGAGTTAGTCGACGGTAACGATGAACTGGCGGAGTGGGCGAAGGCGAATACTGCCTTCTTCGAGACGATCGATCAGGCCACGACGGCACATTTCCCGGCACTCACCGCTTGGGCGGCATCTCGCCCCTTCACCCCTGCCGCACTTGCGGCGTTCACCGGCAACCAGGCCGACTACCAGCTGGTGGCCCACGCGCGTGGCCACAACCACGTTCTGGTGACCCACGAACTCCCAGAACCGAACTCGCGAAGGCGGGTGAAAATCCCAGATGCGTGCACTGCGATCGGCGCCACGTACATGGACCCGTTCGAGATGATGCGTCGCACCGGAGCGAAACTGGTACTAGACACCTGACCTGTTGATTGTCCCCGCCCGACGACTCGCCTCGCCGTAGTCACCGCTGCGCGACATACAGCCGTGGAATCACTTCGAATGCCCAACTTCGATGTAACGTTTCCGATACATTTTCACGGGTGACCGGGACCGATCGAGGGCAACACATTGGCTGACGCAGCAAACAACGGGACGACCGCGCGGATCGTGTGGGACACCGCCGACAAGTACCTCCGACACATAGTCGACGAGGAGGACTACGGCGACTACATCCTCCCGTTCACGGTGCTCCGCCGGCTGGAGTGCATGCTCGCGGACACCAAGCAAGAGGTGACTGCGTTCGTCGCTTCACTTGCCGGGATGCCGCCACATCTGATCGACATCGCGGTGAAGGACAAGTTTGGGCTGAGCTTCTACAACGTCTCACCGCTCGACCTCGCCACGATCGCATCGGTCGACGACAACGTGCACAAGTCCCTGCAGAGCTACATCGACGGCTTCTCCAACAACATCGCCGACATCTGGACCTCCTTCGAGTTCAACCGCCGCGCGAAGGTTCTCGCCGACGCCAACCGCCTCCACTCCGTGGTGAAGCACTTCTCGAAGCTCAACCTGTCGCCGAAGGAACTCGCCAACACCGCGATGGGCGATGTCTTCGAGGACGTGATGTACCGGGCCTTCAACAAGAAGGGCAAGGCCGCGGGCAACTTCTACACCCCGCGCGATGCGATCAAGCTCATGGTGGACATCTTGATCACCAACGATGACGATGGCCTCGCGGGCGAGAGTGCCTTGCGCTCAATCTACGACCCGACCGCCGGCTCCGGCGGCATGCTGCTCGTCGCGCAGGACGCGCTCAAGCGGATGAACGGAAAGATCGACGTCACGCTCTACGGGCAAGAACTCATGCCGTCGGCGTTCGCCCTCGGCAAAGCCGACCTGCTGATCCAGGGCGGCCGACCGGACGCGATCAAGCAGGGCAACACCCTCATCGAGGATCTGTACGCGGATCAGACCTTCGACTACGTGCTCTCCAATCCTCCGTTCGGTAACGACTGGGAGGCAGACGAGAAGGCGGTCAAAGAACAGGCCAAAGTGCACGGGTCGCGCTTCAGTCACGGTCTACCGGGTACCAGTGACGGTCAGATGTTGTTCCTGGCGCACTGCGCATCGAAGCTCAGCCCCGCGGCGAAGAACGGTCAGGGTGGCCGCGCTGCGGTTGTCTCGAACCAATCGCCGCTGTTCAACAGCGACAACGGGCCAAACTCGATCCGTCAGTGGCTCCTCGAAGAAGACCTGATCGACGCGATCATCGGGCTGCCCACGAGCATGTTCTACGGCACCGGTATCGCGACCTATGTCTGGATCCTGGACACGAACAAGGATCCTGACCGAAAGGGCAAGATCCAGCTGATCGACGGATCGGGCCAGTGGGACTCCATGCGGAAACCGATGGGTGACAAGCGCCGCGAGATGGGGAAGACCCATCGGAAAACGCTGATGGAGGCGTACAAGGCGTTTGATCAGGCTGACCGTGCGATCTCTCGCGTGATGACTCCCGAGGACTTCAGGTTCCGTGACGTGCCCGTGTACAAGCAGGCACGGTTCGGGACGTGCTACAGCGACGCAGTCGTTGAATCGTTGCGCAGTCGTCGAGACTTCACCGAGGATCACGCCGGGATCCTGCGTTCCCTCGACGGCACCCCTTGGAACGATCTTCCGAAGGCGTTGCCGGAGGCCGCGCAGGTTGCAGGGGTGAAGGCCTCGGTTGGTTTGGTTGACGCCGCGATGAAGGCGATGGCGGTGCAGGATGACTCCGCACCACTCGCGGTAGACCGGAAGGGCCGGCCGGTCGTCGCCGCTGATTGGAAGCTGACTGAGCGTGTGCCGCTAAGCGAGGATCTGACCGAGCACATGGAGCACGAAGTACTGCCGTACGCGCCGGACGCTCTGTGGGACGAGAGCAAGGCTAAGCACGGCACGGACATCCCCTTCAGGCGGATCTTTTACGTGCCCGAAGAGCCCCGGCCGCTTGCGGCAATCGACGCGGACGTGCAGAAACTCATGAGTGAGCTCGCTGAGATGTTCACGACTGTGAGTAACGAATGAGCGAATTTAGTGGGAAGTCTTCGCACTCGCCGACAT
>NZ_JBTNSY010000053.1:0-12150 GCF_054515735.1 Mycobacterium sp. ML4 | reverse complement strand
AACCCCCAGCCAGCCTAAGAATCACCGCACGGGGTGGATACTTTCAGCTGGCCACCAGCGGATACTTCAACTTGGCCATTGACAACGTGGTCGGGATACTGCTTGCGGAAGCGTCGGTCATGCGTCCTGATTGCAGCGATACGGCATTGATCCAGTTCGTCGCCTCGGTACGCAAACGCTCCACAACTACGCCCTCTGAAGGGGCGTCTGCTTGACGTTCCGTTGTCCTCACGCTGTCCCTGCAGTGTGAGCCGTGGCTTAGGGTCCTGCGGGGAGGAAGTGGTGTCGTGGGCCGATGGCCGCGTGTGGCAAAGCGATGAGGTGTGTGCCCGAAATCGCGGGATCCGCTTGTTGGAGATGGCTTCCTATCAGGTTGACGAGGGTGGCTGCCACCGCCGCGAGATCGGCTGCCGACCCGTGGAATGTGGGGACCGAGCAGCCCCTGGTTGGTATGAGCTCATCGTCATCGCTAGGTTCCTGCCACAGCGTGTGGTAGAGCTCAAGTCCACTGTCGCACTGGATTGTTCGGCCAGCATCTCGATCGATTTCGGATAGTGTCGCTCCTGCGTTTGCCGCGCACAGCACAGCCACGCCGAGCGTGCCGGAGCGAGCATCGGTGGCGACCTGAGCGATCAACGCTCTCCGATCGGACGCGGTAGTTAATGCGTCCAGATAGCTTGTGACGCCGTTGTTCACTGTGGCGTCAATGATGAGATCCGCTGCAAGGCACGAGGTGAGATCCCCGGGCAGGTGTCCTTCCGTGACCGTCACGGTCAGGTCATCACGGATAGCGCGGAGACGTCTAGCGAGTGCCTCGGCTTTGGAGCGGCCAACATCGTCTTCGACGTAGTTCTGTCGGACCAATAGACCGCCGGCGATGACGCCCGGGTCACACACGGTGATCTCCGACGCGCCGCCGCGAGCGATGAATTCGGCGATCCATGATCCGAGTCCACCGCAGCCCCAGATGTGGACGGTCCTTCCTTGGAATCCGTTGACGGGTCGGCCAGCGTCGCGACGGGTTGTCACTTCGGGTCGTTCATCAGACATCCTGCACCACTCAATCGGGATTTCGATATTGATCTTCGCGGGGTCGAGAACGACGCCCACGCCGTGTTGGCGGGCGATGGCACGGAGCGCATTCGCTGTCGGGACGGGAAGCCGTCCGCCCAACAGGTGGGGTGGCCCTCCGGCGGGGTGCGGCACGGCCAGGACAAAGTATTGCGCGGTGTCGTCGTGATTTCGTACCGCGCTCGCCAATAGGGCAGTGAGGAACGCGGGCGACTGCGGCGCGATCGGAGGATCCCGTCCGTCGAGGCGGTCGAGATAAGGGTCGTCCAGCAGAGCCAGCAACAGCGCCAATGTTGACGCGGCGCCGAATGGCAGCGCGGTGGGCAGAGTGAACACCGGTGTGCGATACCCGGCTCCAGGCGAGTACGTCATGTCATATCGGTGGGTTGATCGGGCGATCAGGTAGGCCGTTTGATGGCGCTTTGCCGGTCCGGGTTCTCGGATGACGAGGGTGGGTGTGTCGGCTGCTTGGTGAAGCACGCCGCCGACAGCGTGGTACATGGCGGTGGACGCGTCGAAGTTTCCGGCCGCGGCGTCGACGAGCCACTCCCAGACTCGGCTGAGCAGGCCTGCCATACCGAGCATGGGCTGCCATTCCCGCGAGGGATCCAAATAAATGCATAATTGTTGGCCCGCAAGCACATGGGGGTAGCCGAGGAACCGGATGTGATCGACGTCGATCACTGGTAACGAGTAGGGAGTCGGGCGAATCCGAAGAATGAACTCCTCGGTCTCCTGTAGTTGCAGGCCGCCCGAATGATGTGGGATATCGGCCGTGCGCAGCGCGATGCGAAGCACCGCCTCACCATCAGAATCAAGCTTTGGCCGTCCTCGCACCTGGAGGTCGTCAGGGCGTTGGTGGGCTAGCGATTTAAGTTCGGCGAGAAGATGTTTCTGCCAGCCTGTCAGCGCCGGCTGCCGACGTCTGGTCACCCGGCGCGACCGGAGCGCCCCACAGTTGAGGCCACGGCGGAGGTGGCGGCAGGAAACTTCGCGCTAGCCGAGGCAGTGGCCGGCGCCTTAAATCCATCGCCAAAGATGTTTTGCCACAGCTGGACACTGCGGTCTTTATCTTTCTCCTCGTAGGCCGCGTTAATCTCGCCGGCGTGCACGTGGACTCGGTCACGGAAGTAGCTGTAGGTCGCCTGGGCGCTCTCGGGGTCTGGTCCCCACCGGTGATCGAATGTCACACCGGAGCCGGACGGGTCGGCGATAGAAGGCTTGATCGGGTTCGCTTGCAGCCAGGTGTCGACGTCTTGCACGACATGAAGAAGGGTCGTGGGGACGTTGCTGTAGTAACCCGGGTCGAGCAGCTTGCGCAATTCAGTCACCTGCTCACCGAGCAT
The DNA here is from genome assembly GCF_054515735.1 of Mycobacterium sp. ML4. Classification (NCBI taxonomy): domain Bacteria; kingdom Bacillati; phylum Actinomycetota; class Actinomycetes; order Mycobacteriales; family Mycobacteriaceae; genus Mycobacterium; species Mycobacterium sp. ML4. The sequence continues at coordinate 9,733 of NZ_JBTNSY010000053.1, read as the reverse complement.
GGTCGCCAAAAGGACCGAACGGGTGCCAGTGAACGAATTCTTGCGATCGCGAAGATATTTCATCAGTCGGATCACTTTGCGCAAGTTTCCATTAGCGAGGGCGTCCTTGTTCTTCATCCAGTCGGTCAAGCCCTGCGGGTTGGTCAGCTCCCATTGATTGTCGTCACGGTTGACGATGACCTCGCGGCCGTCGGCAAGATTGAGATGGGGGACGATATCGACGTGCATGGAGTTGGCGTAGACAAGCCGCACGCAGCGGCACTTCCGTGAGTGCGGCATGGTGCCATAGGTGCTGTGCCGATGAAGGGCGGCGTAGACCTCATCGATGTACGTCTTGGGGCTGTCGGCCCAGTCCGGGTTCTCGCTCATATCGAGCATGAAGTCGGCGTCAAACTCGTTGTTGCCGACGGGGTCGATGATGGTGCGATGCGCCCACGAACCTTGCGGTCTCTTGCCGGTAATCAGCGCACCGATTTGGTCGTCGGCTTTGAGCGCCTTATAGATTGCATCGACGCGATCGCTGAGTAGGTCCAGCTTGAACTGGCTGAGGTTGACCGTGTCCTTTAGCAAGACGTTGAAATGGTCAGCGAGTTGCATGGGAGCTCTCCATGTGTGAGGTCCCGCTCGGATCACCGCGGTGGTGGTTTCCGTTCACAGGCGTGTACGCGGGTGCGTGGTGGTTGGCGAATTTCGCCGTATAGGTCGGGCTGAGTTCTCTACTGACTGAGGCCGCAAGTCCGGCCACGTCCTTCGGGTCCGCCGAGTCGAGTGCGTAGAGTCCGCCGGGCACCAGGGCATCGAAGCGGGTGTAATTCGATTTGCCGATCAGGTGTTCGGCGAGGCCCTGGCCGCCGCGACTGCTGGCGCTGAGGATTAGCGGGGCGATCGGTTTGGCCCAGTGCAGTAATCCGCCCCGATCCAAGCGTTTTGGATGATCGGTGAGCTGCTCCATGGTGCCGACGTTGAGGACTGTGATCGCCTCAAGGGGGACATTGAGCATGCTGACGGCCTCGGCAATCGCCACAACGGCGGGGTTGTTGGCCCACACCCCACCATCAATGAGCCGGTGTCCGTCGACATGCGCCGCGGGAAAATACAGCGGCGCCGCCGAGGTTGCCATTGCTACATCTACCATCGGTATCCGCCAGTCGCGCCTCAGCCGTATGTGGTGCGGAGTCTTGAAGATATGTACCGCCCCGCGTTGCACATCCCAAGCAGGGATGACGAGTCGTTTGGTGCTGTCGCCGAGCAGGCGGGTGCCGAGGACGCCGGTCAATGCTCGCCGCAGCCCTTTCGCGTCATAGATGGGCGATCTCAGTTGGCGTGGCCGACGCCATACTCGCCGCCTGGATGCCGGAAAGACCTTTTCAACCAATTCTTCGTAGTGAGAAATGATCTCGCTCGGCCTGAGGCCCGCACCGAGACCGAGTGCTACGATGCCACCCGCCGATGTCCCAGCGATGAGATCGAAGGAATCGGCGATCGTGACGCCCAGGTCCTGCTCCAAACGGGCAAGCACATGTGCGGTGAACAGCGCCTTCGCGCCCCCTCCGTCGAGTGCGAGGATCTGGAAGCGGTCGGCGCACGACCCGGCCGGCTCGCGTTCAGTTGCTGGATGGACCTGCGCGTCGGATTCGTCGGTCCTTCCGGACGACGTACTGTTGCCGAGGCCACCAGAGGTTGCAGGAACTACATCCATGTAACTAGACTACGTCGTTCAGCCGACAACACCCTAGCCGTTGATATCGGCGTAGACCTGCGCAGCACTCGGCGTACGCTTCAATGCTCCTGCTCAGGACTCTTTTTGGCTCCCGTTGTCTCACGCCATTCACAATGGCACCGGGTACCGACATCGACCCGAAGTGCGAAGACGCAGCGTGCCACTCCTACGTACAGCAAGCCAAAGTCAACTGAGCGAACTGGCGCCCCGGGTGACACGTAACCGACACAAGCACCAACTGAAGACTGTTCGGTGTTCGGTATAGACCGAACACCGAAACCATGCGAGGATCTAACCATGACAGGATCGCTCCGCACCGAAATGAACGGCGTCGACGAACTCGCCGACGCCGCGGCCACGGTGGGGCTCAAGTTCGTGCGCGCGGAAGAAGCCACCGACTTGCACGCGGACGGGGTTCTCGTCTTGCCCGACAACCGTCAGCTGCTCGTCGAGGTCAAAACCTCGTCACTAATGACCGCAAAGGGCCTGAGGGACCAGCTGCAACTGTGGAATCACCAACTGCGCGCGAACACCGTCGGCGTGGTCGTAGCCAACCGCATTACCGCGGATGCGCGCGAAGAGCTCCGCGCTGCCGGCTGGAGCTGGTTGGACACTCGCGGCCACCTGCGGCTCGCCGCCAATGGACTGCTGGTAGACGCGAACGTGCCGGCTACCATGCACGCGCCACGCCGGCGCGAACCGTTCGCCGGTCAAGTTGGCATCGAATTAGCGTCAGCCATGCTGCTCACACCCGACCGCGTGGTCTCCATTCGTCCCCTCGCCACGCAGATCGGCCGCGCCCCCAGCTCGGTATCCGACACGATTGCCGCGTTCCGCGACGCCAACCTGATCACTCCGGCCGGGCACCCCAGAACACCAGAGCTCTTCTGGGAGTTAACGTCACGGTGGAAGCCCACCGAACTCGCCGTCGCAAATGAGCCGCGAGACGGTGGCCTGCTTAACGCACTTCGGGTGAACCTCGACGACTTCGACAAGCCGGGATGGGCGCTCAGCGATTCGCGCGCGGCCGCCGTGTACGGCGCACCGATCGCGATCAGATCAAACCATCCACCGGTGCTCTACGTTCCCGACAAGCAGGTGATGCGCCGCGCAGCCAAACTGCTCGCACCCGCGCCCGAGCACACCACGCCCACAGCCGTCTTGCGTATTGCACCCACGCCCCTCGTCTGCATACACCGGCAAGACCCAGTGGATTTTCCCGGCAACGGGAACAGTGAGCACTGGCCCATGACCCGCCCCCTATTCGTGGCTCTCGACCTGGCCCAGGACCCAGGTCGAGGACGCGAGATATTGGATGGCTGGACTCCCCCAGAGCCGTGGTCTCGTGTCTGGTAAACAGCTTCAGACCCCGCGGGTAGAGTTGCTGGGCCCCGAAATGTCGGCACTGGCGGACGCAATCCGCACCACCCAGACCCTGATTGGTCAGCCTGTGACGGTGATCGGGGGCCTGGCCGTGATATGTCGTCTCAGCAGCCCGCATCGTGCCACCAGCGACCTCGACATCGTCAACCACCGCAGCGACCATCAAGCCCCCCAGCTCGAACTGCTGATAGCGAAGAGCGAGCCGGTCGAAGGACGCAACGCGGCACTGGTCACGACTGCGGTCGGACAAGTGATCGTCGACGTCTTGGAAGTTGCCGACGCCGATTTGCACCAGCTGCCCGACGATCCCACCGGCCGGCTCTTCGTGCTGTCGCACGCCTGGGCCGCTGCCACCGCGACTCCGGTGATCATTGGTGTGCATGGACAGCCTGACATCGCGGTTGCAGTTGCCGAACCCGGCCCGCTGATCGCCATGAAACTTCAAGCGACCTTCGATCGCGGCAAAGCCAAGGAAGGCACGGACTTACTTGACATCGTCCGCCTCACTTTGGATCAACAATCGGGACCCACAGTGCGAGAGCAGCTTTCATTTGCTGGGTCCCAGCTCACGCAGGACATCGCACAACACGTGGAGTTCTGCCTCAACGCACGCGCCGAGCGATCGCTGTCACTGATCAACGCAATCCCCGAAGGCGCCGACGTACTTCTCGATGACATCTACCTCGCCGCCGAGCTACTCAGCGGAGCGCTAGGCCACTGACCGCTGAACCTCACTTTGGAGCAGCACAAGCTTGCGCTGATTCGGTCGTCAGTAGTTGCCAGCGCGGCGTCGGCAGAATAATGACTCGTCACGATCAACGGCTCAGCTGGAAGACCACAACTCGTGTCGTAAGTGGCCAAACTGGAGGTAGATCCCCGCATGAGCGAGTCATCTGACACCTCGGATTCCGCCGGCAAACCTCAGGACTACGCGGGCTTGCGCGCCGACTTAGCCGCGCTGGCCGATGATTTAACACCTGTGGTCACCGAGCTGTGGCCTCGCCTCGAAGACCACAAGTACCGCTGGGAAGTGCTCAGTTACGGGCTGGCGGAGGGATACGACAAACTGGTCGTATCCGACATCATCGCTTTGCTGAACGAGGGCCTCAAAGGCATCGGCGTCGCCGATAGCAGACTCCTTGGAGCGCATGCCAGGGTCGAGAGCCACAATCCGGCCAGCTCCGGCGCCGCCTGACCAAACGCCACCCCCTATCCCGCAGGGTCTGACTGCCCGATCGGCTGCGTAAAGGGCGTCTTCGATGTCACCACGGAGATGGCTGCGCCACCCTTGACACATCCGATCGTTAGCGCAGGATCGCCGGGTGTGGGGAAGCGGTCGGAATGCCGCCGTTTCGCATCGTGAGCTGCCTCTTCCGGGGACCACTTTGGGACCACACGTCATGTGCGATCGTGAACCTTCTGCGCGTCTGTGCACGTTATGCACGCTGACAAATCGGCCATAGAGTTCGCGTGACCTGCGAAAACGTGTTGCCGCTATTTACTGGGGGTCAAGTGGTCGCAGGTTCAAATCCTGTCAGCCCGACGAGAGAAGCAGGTCTTGACCTGAGGTGATGGCGATATTTGCCGTGACGGTTGCGTGGGTGTAAATCGCTCTGGGACCACACGCAGTGTCGGCCGCGCGCTCGATGGACTCGTGCAGGGGAGTTTCTGCCAGTTCGACCACACGCCATGCACGCTATGCGTGCCTGTGCACGTTATGCGGCTCGGCTGAGGGCGCTATCCATGTGCCGAAATTGACCGCTGGTCAAGTGGGGTGGCGCGCAGTTCTATCGGATCATCCTGCGCGGGTCGGGGAACCCCATCTTGATGTAGCCGGGAGCTCGTTTCTTCAGCGATGAGGCGATAACAGGGGTGCGCTCGTCGTGGTAGTCGTGCACGGTTGCGGTTGTCTTTGAGTGGTAGGGCCGGGTGACGCGGCCGATGTATTGGACGAGCCGGTTCTTGAAGGTGATCGGCGCGGCCAGGAACAGTGTGTCGAGGGCTGGGCAGTCGAAGCCTTCCCCGATAAATGAGCTGGTGCCGACGATCAGTAGTGGATCCGAGTCGGGCGTGTGGTTGGCAAGTTGGTCGGCGATTTGGCGGCGTTCACGAGCCTTGATGCCGCCGCTGAGGACAGTGACGGTCATTCCTGCCGTCCGTAGCCGGTCGGTGATCGCGTTGAGGTGATCGACCCATGTGGTGAGCACCAGGATGTTGGCGCCGGTTTCGGCGGCGGTCAGGACATCGGCCACGATTTGGTCGAGTCGTGCGTGATCGGCGACGAGGGTTCGGTAGATTTCGGCCATTCCACCGGGTGCGGTGGGATCGGCGTCGCCGCAGTATTGGAATTCGGTCGGGTGCAGGTGCAGAACCGGGTGGGGCGTCAGTAGGTCGGAGCTGTCGACCGGGAGTTGTCCAGAACTCGGCTGGTCGATCGTTACGTGGTGTGATCCGAGTTGGTGATAGATCAGGTCTTCGAGCCCGTCGCGGCGTTCCGGAGTCGCAGTCAGGCCGAGCCAATAGCGCGCGGCTATGCGGCTCAGGACGCCGAAGAATGCGCTGGCGGCGACGTGGTGGCATTCGTCCACGATGACGAATCCGTAGTTTGCCGTGACGTCTTCGACGTTGTCTCGGCGGGCAAGTGTTGGCAGTAAGGCGATGTCGAGAATGCCTGTGGTTTTCGATCGCCCACCGCCGATTTGACCGCACTTGAAACCGAGGTGGCTGCTGATCCGGTCGCGCCATTGGTCGGCGAGGGCTTTGCGATCAACAAGGACCAGAGTGGATGTGGACCGTGATTCGATTGCCGCGCAGGCGATCACCGTCTTTCCGCTACCCGGTGGCGCGACAAGGACGCTGGTGTCTTGTTCAAGGAGTTGGCGCAGTGCGCTGGTCTGCCCGGTGCGCAACGGCGCCCTGCAGCTGAACTCGTGGTGTTTGCCAGTGATGCGCTTGTCATCTACACGTAGTGTGCTGTGGGCCGATTCGACGAGTTCGGTCAGCAGCGAATGGAGTCCGCGGGGCAGGACGAGATCACCTTCAGCTGTTTCGTCGTAGCTGTAGAGGAACCGCGGTGTGTCCCAAGTGCTGCGGCGGGCGCGTTGGCGCGCATCGAACTCGGGGTTGCGTATCGATGCGGCGTGCTTGACCGCCGAGATCATGGCTGGACCAAGATCGTTGGCGGTCAGGGTAAGTCGGGATGTGAACGCTGCGCGGATGATCGCCGCAGGCCGCGGAATGATGCGTGACGACGTCGGCAGCTGCAGGCGCCGGACGTTCTGGCCGATCTGCGGGTCGGGAAGTTGGCGCGCCAACGCGGTCACGTCTTTGGTGGACAATCTGGCGATGCTTGACAGGTATGCCCACTGATCCTCGTATGGCTCAAGGGTAGCGGGATCGAGGGAGACGGTGGTGCCGTGTTGACGACGCTTGCCGTTCATCGGCGCTGCGATGAGATTGCCCACCCCACGCCCGGTGTGCACATCCTGAGACGGGAACAAGCGGTCATAGCTACTCAGATGCATACTGCCACGAAGCCGAAATGCCTCACCCAGCAGACTCGTCGCGACGCTGCGGGCGACCGATGCCGAGATCGCATGAGCGAAGAAGATCCAGACGTGGGCTCCTCGTCCGGATTGTGACACCTCTAGCGCCGCCGGAATTCCATAGGAGCGAGCCGCTTTCATGTACGCGAGTGCATCGAGCATCGCGGCTTCTTTGTCGAAATCGGCAGCTATCCACCAGCAAGTGTCGTCATCGCTGAGCGGATGCAGACCGATGTGTGCCTCGCCCCGTAGGTGGGTGTCAATGACCTCGGGAGTCAGCGGAAGGTAAGGTGCGTCGGCACGATTCATACCCTTGCGCCAATAGCCCTTGATCGCCGGCATCCAACCCGAACGGCCATCTCGACGATTCTCCCAGCGGAGCGCGTAAACATCTGTGCGAGAACGGAACAACTCGAAAAAGAACCGCACCTTATCGGCGGAGTTGGAGGCCATGGTCACCGGTGGGGTCGGCGCTCCCGTCAGTGTCGCCTGGTCACTGGCGGCTGCGCGTGCCTGTTCCTCACTGAGCCGGAGAAGGTGACGCAAACGCGAGTTGTCGGCACGCAGCGTGTCCAACTCGCCAGGGAAACTCTCTATGCCGCTAACGGTTACATCTCCTCGAACAGCAGCTACATGACGCTGCGGATGAGTTCGACGGCTTCGATCATCGTGTAGCGCGCCACAAGGTGGCCGAGAATCTCATCGACCGTGGACGAAGGCCGAACGAATCTAGAAGCCAGACCAATCACTGCGCGATAGGCGGTGTCGGGGGACACGGCGACGGTGTCAGCAGCGAACTGCGCAGGTGAGATCACCGTAAGTGGATTGGGGATCTGTTGCGGTGGAAAGTCTTTCAAGTTGCTGGTGACGATCACGTCCGCTCCTCCAACGAGGGCCGCCGCAACAACGTGCTCGTCATCGATGTCAGGCAGGCCAAACGTGCCTTCCAGGCTTTCCCAGCTCACCACGATCGCGTCATCGAATGCCGTTCTCATTCGATCGACCAGGCGCTGCGCCCGTTGGAATGCGAGAGCCGGGTCGTGACCGCGATCGATGAGTTTTCGCGCTTCTTGGTAACACAACTCATCGAGAATCGCCGTTGACCACAACGGCCGATACAACCCCTCGACCGCCAACGAGAGCAGGAAGTCACGCTGCAGACCGGGCCACAGCACCGAGGTATCTAACAGCGCGGCGAACATTCGCAGGTGTTGTCAGCGCGTGGCAGCCTCGGCCCGACGCCGCTCGGCGACGACGCGGCGCGCTTCACGCAGCCGCTCGCGAACGACCTCCACATCGTCCGCAGCATCGATGTCGACTGCAGTAGCCGCCAGCGCCTCATACTGGCGATTGCGGCGCAGCTCGCGGTAGGCCAGAACGTCGTCGAGCAACAGTCGATGGCGATTGCCGATCCGCTCAGCCGGCAACGCACCGTCGGTGATCAAACGAACGACCGTCGGGCGGCTGACTCCCAACAGGTCGGCAGCTTGCTGGGTGGTCAACTTCATCGTCTGCGGGGCGATGGTGACGGCCTTGCCGGCATGCAACGCAGCGACGACCTTGGTCAATGCTTGGTGCACTGAACGCGGCAATTCAATCCGATCATGTTCACCGATGCCCACAAGGGCATAACTGGGGGCTGCCACCGTTCCGCGGAGGCGTTCATGGGTAGCAAGAAACCCGACGACCGAGGCGAGCTCGTCGGGATCCTCGGGGATGAAGGTGGCTGCCTCTGCGGCTTCGGCGCTCACGTTGGCTCCTATCTGCACTATCCGAAAGGATATCCGGAACGTTCGAATAATACCGCAAATATGGGTCGCCGCGTTATTGGCGCTAACCCCCAGCATCTCCAAGGCCTGCAGGGCGCACCTTATAGCCGGGGACCAGTCTGGGACCACACGTTGTGCGCGATGCTCAACGACATGCGCGTCAATGCACGTCATGCACTATCGCGCCTTGGCCAATTACTATCGTTGAACTGCGGAAATGCGTTACCGCGATTTACTGGGGGTCAAGTGGTCGCAGGTTCAAATCCTGTCAGCCCGACTAGAGTAAAACCGCTCTACCAGCGGTTAAGCCGAGTCCCCGCGATATTTTGAAAGGGATTCTGAGCTCCGCACGACAGTTTCTACGACAGTTCGCGTTACAGACCGAGGCGCGCGGCCAGCCCGGTAATGGCAGCGCGGGCCGTGTCGTCGGACGTGTGTGCGTACACATCGCCTGTGATCGCGGTCGACGCATGACCGAGTAAATCGCTCACGGCTCGGATATGGACCCCATTTTCGAGCCATGAGACCGCCGCGCTGTGCCGCAGGGTGTGCAGACCTACCCCGGTCATCTTCAGCCCGGCAGCGGCGCCCTGGATGACGCGCAGCACCGTGCGGGGGTCGACCAGTGCGCCGGTCTCGTCGGTGAACACCAAGCCCCGGTTGCGACGTGTGGCCGCCAACGGCACAGTCACTGTCGCCGGCCAACGGCTACGCATCGGACGCACTTACCAAGGGCAAACAGTCGCGATTGCCATCGAGGACACTGTCTTTCGCGTTCTCATCGACGGCAACGAAATCTGCACCCACGCGAGAAGAACCGACGACGACATCGCCATCTTCAAGGCCTATCCCCGCCGCCATAGCATCTAGCCCCGTGACGATCGACGCGGATCGAATCCGTCAAAGTTGTCCTGAAGCACAACCGTCAAGCATGTCCTGAAACCGCACATTGACAGGGAGGCCAACCGCGAACGGCACACAGACGTTCTTGCTCGACATCGAGATCCTGACCGGGCGCGCGCAGGCACGCGGCCCGTGTCGCGGTGGACGGCCGCGACTCGGGCAGCCCGGGCTAAGAAACTCGCCGAGAAGAGGGGCCGCATGCTCACCGAGGCGGAGAAACAACAGCTCGGGGATGACCTGTCACTGGAAGAATGGTGCCGCCGTGTCCGGGCTTTGCTGGCAGCTGATCCGTCGCTGAATATCGCCTCGATCAACCGGAGCTTTGATATGTCCGCGAATTGGGCTCATCGGCGTTTGCAACGCTATCCAGCGCGCTAACTACCACCTTCCGTGAAACGGGGCACTGATGGGCG
>NZ_JBTNSY010000052.1:0-13317 GCF_054515735.1 Mycobacterium sp. ML4 | reverse complement strand
TGTCGGCACCGCTAGCCGGGCCGCCGGTTCAGGCCGGCCACGAAAGGCGTAATGAGGTCTTTCGGGAGTCCCGCCAGCACGACCGCGAGGTTGTAGGCACTCATGCGGAGGTTTCCGTTGCTGCCCGGGCCTTCATACTCCGTATGCCCGAAGGCTCGTTCATGCAGTAGGCCGTCGCCGTACCGGCCGCTCAGCGCGTATCCGGTTGTGGTGGACAATTCGGTCATTCCCGGCACGTCCTGCGGGGCTGGTCCGAACGCCCGGAACCCCGGAATGAGTTCGGCGACAACGTCGTCGGCGCCGATCATATAGAAGGCGTGGCCGGGTGCGACGCCCAGCCGCGTGGCGTCGTCGAGTTCGGCGCCGGGCGAACCGTAGAGCACCACATCGCTGACCGGCGCACCCTGCTGGAGGGCCAGGCTGGTGGTCAACGAACCGTAGGAGTGGCCGAATGCGACGATGTGCGAGTCCGCGACATTGCCGGCCGCGGCCAGCCCACGATAGAAACGATTCAGGGCGCGGGCGCCGTCGCGCGCAAGCCAGTCGTGAGCCACATCCCGCAGGCTGTCGGGCGCGTCGTATCCGAGCCACGCAATCGACGCGACCGCGTCGGGATTGGCGATTCCCGCGTTGCGGCGCAGCAGTTGCGCCGCTTTGCGCTGAGATGCCGCGTCACGCACCATGCCAGAGGTGCTGGCGCTTACCCGGGTGGATAGTCCGCCCACGGTGACCGCCACCCGCTCGGCGTTGTTGACGTCGCCGACGGCGACCGCCGCCAGTACCTTTCCGGGGGTGCTTGCCGTGTCCAGTAGCAGCAGACTGGTGTCCGGCTGCGCGGCCAGGGTGTCCCGCAACGCGGTGAGGTCCGCCAGCTTGCCCGGGTCGGTGTGCCATCCGTACGAGTCGATCCAGCCCTGCTGCAGCCGGCTCAGCTCTCGTTGCAGCACAGGCAGATTCAATTCACTCCGGACGGTGGCGGGAATGCCGTCGAGGTTTCGCAGCGTGTCTGCAGACCACTGCCTGGCCCGGTCTTGTTGCCCTGGTGTCAACGCATGCCACCATGCCGCGACGGTGCCCGGATCGGCGCCCAGCGGCGGCAGCTGCGGCATGTCCGATCGATGATGACGCAGTTGCGCCTCGACCTGATCGCTGCGGAGGTCACCGTCAGCGCCGCGGATTGCGGCAGCGAGGTCCTCGTCGGCGCGCTCGGCATCTGCCAGCAACTGACGCAAACCCTCGGTCAAATGCACCGCGGCATCGAGTATGGCCTGTTGCTCGGCAGCGGGAAAGGCCAGCAGGTTCGACGGTGGTAGTGCCACGGCGACGGCTTCATCGATCACCAGATGGCATTCCCGCGCACCGTCGCGCAGGCCCTGCAGCTGCCGTTTGAGGGTGGCGACCTCCTCGGCGGACTGTTCGGCTGCCTGCGCGACCGCGGCACAGGCGTCTGCGTGATCGTCCAGCACAATCGTGGTCCGACCGGTCGCTGCGCGTGCCGCCTCCGCGGTGTGGCCACCAAAGGTCAGCAGCCGCATCAATTCGGTGATCATCGCCGATGCCGTGCGGGTTCCGTGAGCGCGCGCGACCGCGGCAGCGAAGACCGCGGTGATGGCTGCGGGATCCCAGCGCTCGATATCGGCCAGGGTCAGTGTCATTGAAGAACGGCGGCGTGGTGGTGGTCCATCTCGATGAAGCCGGCAGCCGCGAACCGCAGGCCGTTGGCGTGCTCGCCGAACCGGGCCAGTTGTGCGGCGGTGTCTGCTCCCCACCGATCCAGCAAGCCCGCCAGCGCCGCGGCCGACGACCCCACCCATCCGCGCCGTGCGTCGTCGGCGTCTCGGTGACATGACATCTGCAAGTCCATCAGCGTGGTGCCCTGATCGGCCAGTTCGACACTCGCTTGGGACAGCGCGTCAGGAATCGCCCGCAATTCTGGTGCCACTGGAATTCGCCTTCCGCCGATGCGACTTTCGGAAAAGCCTGGCACCGCAGAAGACAGGAGGGCCACTCACTTGGAATGGCGTTGTGGATCAGTCCTTTCTGCGGCCAGCGGTTTCCGGCAGCCACCTGTTGCCTCAGCCGCGCAGTGTCGCTGGTCTGCATTTGCGCGCGAGTTGTGTCGTGGATTGCGGCGCTTCGGTTCGGCGATTGCACCTGAAGTGCCCTCAGTCAGCTGGGACTCAGCGCTGCGGCAGAGCGCCAAATCCGTGTGCTGCGTGCGCTTCCCGATGACGACACTCAGTGCTACTCACCGGGTAGTCGGCGATTGGTCTGCAGCTCAGTGGTCCGCCGCATCAGCTTCGGCCAGGCAGCTGCGGCGAGCAAACAGGTACCGCCGAGAACGGCAAAAGCGGTCGCGAAGCCGTGGTCGAGTCCGTGCAGTTCAGCTTCCCGAAATGCCGCGTCATCGGCGGACGTCAGTCCAAGTTGGCGGCGCACGTCGGCCGACCTGGCCGCAGGAGCACTCAGCAGAGCGTCGAGCTGTCCGAGCGTGGCGTGCGGAACGCCAAGTGCGAGCATGTGGGCGTTTAAATCGATCTCAGCGACGCCGGTATAAATCAACGTGCCTATCGCTATCGCGAATGCGGCCCCCAGGTAGCGAAAGGCGCTCAGGATTCCCGATAGTGCACCAGCCTGGCCGGATCGCACCCCTTGCAGACCGATCGCGAAGGGAGCCCCTGCGGTCAGTCCGACCCCGATCCCGGCGAGGAGGAGCGGTACGACCATAGCCGCATAGGAATTCAGGGTGCCGGCGACGCCGAGAAGGACGGTGCCAGCGCTCATCATCAAAAGGCCTATGGCCACCGGCTTCTGGTATCCGTGGCGGTCGTAATACCTGCCGGCCAAGGTGGACACCGTGAATGAGCATGCAGCAAATGGCAGCAACGCAAAGCTTGCGGTGAGTGTGGAAAACCCCATCATGACGTTTGCGTGACTGAACAGATTGACGAAATAGAGTATCCCCAGTGTCGTAGCGATATTCAGCATGGTGACAACTGCGGCCGCAATAGTGCTGGGTAAGCGCATCAATTTCAGATCCAGCAACGGTTGAGCGACCCGGCGCTCGGCTAGGGTCAGCAAGAACATCGCCAATGCCGAACACCCAAAAGCAATAATCGACCATCTTGACGCCCAGCCCCACCGCGGACCCTGGGTCAGCGCGAGCAGCAGAGCGGACAATGAGATCGCCAGCAATACGACCCCGGCGGTGTTCAGCCGCTTTCCGGACGGGAGAGGGGTCGGCGTGGGTAAGTCTCGCAAGCCCCACCATGCCAGCGCGGCTATCACCGCGGATAGGAAGGCCGAAATCCACCACATCGAGGACCAGCCGGTGATCCCGGCGAGCCAACCGGAGAACAAGGGCGATGTCGTGAACGACAACGAGCCAACCGCTCCCCAAATGCCCAACGGAAAGCCCTGTTGCGCAGGAGGATACGCGACACGCAATACTGCAGTAGAAGCGGGTAGAAGTATCGCGGTGCCAGCTCCGCGGATCGCGCGGCCGATTATCAGAACCCACGGTGCGCCGGCTGTCGCGACAATGCATGCGGACAGGCCGAATACGGCTAGGCCTACCACCAGGATTCTGCGCTGGCCGAATAGGTCACCCAAATTTCCGCCGGTTATCACTAGAGCGGCCACCATCATTGGGTAGATGCTCACCGATAAATTCAGCTGGGCCCCGGACAGGCCAAGCTTGTTTGTGAGCGTCTCCAATACGGGGTTGATTGCCGTCGCAGCAACACCAAGCAGAAATGTAGTTGCGCAGGACACGAACAAAACCAGGCCTCGGCGATCAGTGATCAGTTCTGAGCTGCCCAGGCCGCCGAGAGTATTTCCCGCTGGCTGCGCCACGTCAGGTCCGCCATGATCCGGGGCGATCGGCCGCCAGCGTTGTCGAGTGCATCGAGGAAGTTTGCCACGATGGCGCGGGGAATTCCTGCCGAAGGCCGGTTGCGCGGGTGTACGAACACCACACGCGATGGGTTTGGTAACAGAGCTATGCCGGTCGTGTCATCGCAGAATTGCTTGATCAGCTGTTCGGGAGCTACGTCTGCTGCCGGATGGGGGCCATCCGCTGGGCTCGGCCACTACTGCACTTGCGATTGCTACCACTTATGGGCTTTGCGTGCCTTGCGCTTGATGCCGACGCTGCCCCACAGCGAGAACCCTTTGAACCTGACCGTCGGTGCGCCCCGGGTGCCCTCGCCCACCACCTCCTGGTCGAAGTTGCCCATCACTCCGCGGCCCTTGATCTCGACGTTGACTTCGGGCGGCAGCAAAAAGGTTTGCGCGCTCATGATCGAGTAGGCGCGAATCTCGACGTCGGTGGAGGTGAAGTCCGCATAGCGCAGGTCGATGACGCCGCTGCCCCAGAACGTGAAGGTGGTCAGCTTCTTCGGGATGTTCCACCGACCGCGGCGTTCGAACCCGCTCATGATGGCCAGCAGCAGGGTGGACGGTGCCGGATTGCAGGTGCCGCCGCGCCGCGGACTGATCGCGGTGCCGGGCAGGTCGGCCCGCAGTTGGTCCAACTCCTGATAGGTGGTCGCTGCGTAGGCCTTGGTTAGCCGGTCTTCGTACTCGTTGAGCTGGAGGCGGCCCTGCTCGGCCGCGTAGGCCAGCAACTGCGCAATCTGGATGCGATCGGTGTCCTCGGCGCGGGACAGTTCGTCACGCGTGGCCTTCACATCGCGCTGGGCTGGGTTGGTCATCTCACCAGCGAGCTTACGACTTCCCAGTTTTGCTGCAAGGGGGGTTGGCTAAACTGCAACCTTCCCCGCTGCTGGGGGGCTCGAGTCAGGGGGCTGGACCGGTCGCGGCGACCCAGCTGGGAGGGCGTTTCTGCAGGAACGCCATCATGCCCTCGCGCGCCTCGTCGGATACGAACAGCCGCGCGGACTCCTCGGTAAGCCGCTCGGCGTCGCGGTCGAAGCCCGCAAGGACGGCAGCGGTGGTGAGCGCCTTCGATGCGGCGAGGCCCTGCGGTGATCCGCGGCCGACGTCGGCGACCAGACCGGCCACCGCAGCCTCCACGTCGTCGGCGGCCAAGGTGATCAAACCGATCTCGGCGGCTTCGCTGGCGCCGAAGGTTTCGCCGGTGAGGTAATAGCGTGCGGCGGCCCGCGGGGAAAGCTTCGGCAGCAGTGTCAGCGAGATGATCGCCGGCGCGACGCCGATGCGAGCCTCGGTCAGAGCAAACGTACTGCGCGGCCCCGCCACCACCATGTCGCAGGCACCGACCAGACCGAACCCACCCGCCCGCACGTGGCCGTCGATGGCGCCGATCACCGGCCGCGGCGAGGAGACGATGGCGCGCAGCAGTGCGGTCATCTCCGTGGCGCGCGCCGCCGCCAGCTCGTATGGGTCGCCGCCGCCCGCCTCACTGAGGTCGGCTCCCGCGCAGAAGGTGCCGCCGGCGTGGCCGAGCACGACCACCCGTACCGTCGGGTCCGCCGCGGCCGCCCGCAGGCCCTCGTGCAACTGAGTGACCAGAGCGGTCGACAGTGCGTTGCGGTTGTGCGGCGAGTTCAGCGTGAGCTTGGCAGCCAGGCCTTGTCGGGAGTACTCAACGAGTGTGTCCATCAGTACGAGCGGGGCAGGCCCAGCGAGGTCTGCGCGACGAAGTTGAGCACCATCTCGCGACTGATCGGTGCGATCCGCGCCAGCCGGGCCGAGGTCAGCATGGCAGCCACGCCGTACTCCTTGGTCAGCCCGTTGCCGCCCATCGACTGCACGGCCTGGTCGACGGCCCGGGTGGACGCCTCGGCGGCCGCGTACTTGGCCATGTTGGCGGCCTGGGCCGCGCCGCCGTCGTCGCCGTGGTCGTAGAGGGTGGCGGCCTTCTGCATCATCAGCTTGGCCAGCTCGACCTCGATGTGGCACTGCGCCAACGGGTGCGCCAGACCCTGGTGCGAGCCGATGGGCGCACCCCATACCTGACGGGTCTTGACGTAGTCGACGGCGCGGTCGAGCGCGAACCGGCCCATGCCGACGGCGCTGGCCGCACCCATGATGCGTTCGGGGTTCAGGCCCGCGAAAAGCTGTGCGATCGCGGCGTCTTCGGCTCCGACGAGCGCGTCCGACGGCAGCCGCACGTCGTCGATGAAGACCTGGAACTGCCGTTCGGGGCTGATCAGTTCCATCTCGATCGGCGTGTAGGTGAAGCCGGGGGAGTCGGTGGGCACGACGAACAGCGCCGGCCGGAGCTTGCCGGTCTTGGCCTCTTCCGTGCGTCCCACGACCAGAACGGCCTGGGCCTGGTCGACACCGGAGATGTAGACCTTCTGGCCCTTGAGGATCCAGTCGCTGCCGTCCCGGCGGGCGGTGGTGGTGATCTTGTGCGAGTTGGATCCGGCGTCGGGTTCGGTGATGGCGAACGCCATCGTGAGCGTGCCGTCGGCGATGCCGGGAACCCAGCGCTTCTTCTGCTCCTCGGTGCCGAACTTGCTGATGATGGTGCCGTTGATCGCCGGTGACACCACCATCAGCAGCAGCGCGCTGCCCGCTGCCGCCATCTCCTCCATGACCAGCGCGAGCTCGTACATGCCGGCACCGCCGCCGCCGTACTCCTCCGGGAGATTGACCCCCAGGAAGCCGAGTTTGCCTGCCTCCGACCACAATTCAGTGGTGTGCTGCTGAGCGCGCGCCTTCTTCAGATAGTACTCGGCGCCATAGCTGGACACCCACTCGCGCACTGCTTTGCGCAACGCCTGGCGGTCTTCGCTTTCGATGAAGCTGGTATCGGTCATGACGGATCTCCTTCTGATTCAGGTGCTTCCACGCGTGCCAGGCCGGGATGGTCGTGACCCGCTGCGCCCGGTCCCCCGCAAGCGGGAGGTGCCCCCAGCGCCGCGCTTGCGATCACTCCCAGCACTGCGCCCACTTCCACCTGCTGGCCTGCTGCGACATTGAGTTGGGTGAGCACGCCGTCGGATGGCGCGGTGATCGTGTGCTCCATCTTCATGGCTTCCAGCCAGATCAGCGGCTGGCCGGCGGTGACGGTGGCGCCGACGTCGGCGCCGATCCGAATGACGTTGCCGGGCATGGGTGCAACGAGAGAACCCTGCTCGACGGCCGAGCCCGGTTCGGGGAACCGGGGCACGGCCACCAGGTGCACGGGCCCACGCGCGGAGTCGACGTAGATGTCGTCCCCGAACCGGGCGACGGCATAGCTGACGGCCACTCCGTTCTCGGCCAGCACCACTTCCTCCGGTGACGCGGACACCAGTTGTACCGTCGGGTCGTGCGGCAGCGCCAGAGATGTTCGGGTGAAACGGTATTCGACGCGTTGCTCGGTGTCGGTGTCGTCCCGGTAGGTCTTGACCTGATACCCCGAGAACAGGTTGCGCCACCCACTGGGCAGTGACCCCAATGCGCCGGCGGCGGCGCGGTTGTGCGCTCCGTCGGCCAGCGCAGCCGCGATCGCCGAAACCCGCATGGTCGCGGTGTCGGCCAGCGGCGCCGACAATTCGGCCAGGCCGTGCGTGTCGAAAAACGCGGTGTCGGTGGCGCCGTCGAGGAAGGCCGGGTGACGCAGGACGTGCACCAGCAGTTCGCGGTTGGTGCGCAGACCGTGCACGTGGGCACGGGCCAGCGCGTCGGCGAGCACCAGCGCCGACTGCCGGCGAGTCGGGGCGTACGAAATGACCTTGGCCAGCATCGGGTCGTAGAAGATCGACACCACCGAGCCGTCGACGATTCCGGAATCCAGCCGGATCCCGGTCCGGTGCCCCAGCGAGCTGAACTCGGCACGCACCGACGGCACGTGAATGCGGTGCACGGTGCCGGCCTGGGGCTGCCACCCGTGGGCGGGATCCTCGGCATACAGTCGCGCCTCGATCGAATATCCCTGTGCTGAGGGAGGTTCGGTGCCCAGGCGACCACCGCCGGCGACGTCGAGCTGCAACTCGACCAGGTCCAGGCCGGTGGTCTCCTCGGTGACCGGGTGCTCCACCTGCAGCCGGGTGTTCATCTCCAGGAAGAAGAACTCGCCGTTATCGTCGGCCAGAAACTCGACCGTCCCGGCGCCGGTGTAGCCGATGGCGCCGGCGGCCAGCCGGGCGGCCTCGAACAGCTTCTCGCGCATCCCCGGCGTGCGTTCGACCAACGGTGAGGGCGCCTCTTCGATCACCTTCTGGTGGCGACGCTGGATGGAGCATTCCCGCTCACCCACGGCCCAGACCGTGCCGTGGGTGTCCGCCATCACCTGCACTTCGATGTGGTGCCCGGTGGGCAGATAGCGCTCGCAGAACACCGTCGGGTCGCCGAACGCGGACTGCGCCTCTCGCTGTGCGGCCTCGACTTCGGCTGCCAGCGAATCTAATTCGCGCACCACACGCATTCCGCGTCCACCGCCTCCGGCGGATGCCTTGACCAGCACCGGCAGTTGGGCCCGGGTCACGGTGTCCGGATCGAGTTCCTCGAGCACCGGTACGCCCGCGGCCGACATCAGCTTCTTGGACTCGATCTTGGAACCCATCGCACGCACCGAGTCGACCGGTGGTCCGACCCAGGTCAGACCCGCTTCCTGCACAGCTGCCGCGAATTCGGCGTTCTCGGAGAGGAATCCGTAGCCGGGGTGGATGGCGTCGGCGCCGGCGGCGCGTGCCGCCGCGATGATGGCCTCGGCATTGAGGTAGTCATTGGTCTGCGCCAACCGCACCCGGGCGTCGGCCTCGGCGACGTGCGGGGAGGCGGCGTCGGGCTCGGTGTAGACGGCGACGGTGCCCACACCCAGTCGTTGGCAGGTGGCGAACACCCGGCGGGCGATCTCGCCGCGGTTGGCAACCAGTACTCTCGTGATCCCCATGAAGCTCACATCCGGAAGACGCCGAAATTCGACGTCCCCTTGATCGGGCCATTGGCTATGGCGGACAGACACATTCCCAGAACGGTGCGGGTGTCGCGCGGGTCGATCACCCCGTCGTCATAGAGCATGCCGGACAGCACCAGCGGCAGCGACTCGGCCTCGATCTGCCCCTCGACAGCGGACCGCATCGCGGCATCAGCCTCCTCGTCGACCTGCTGGCCGCGGGCTTCGGCGGCGGCGCGCGCCACGATCGACAGCACCCCAGCGAGTTGAGCACCGCCCATCACCGCGGATTTGGCGCTGGGCCAGGCGAACAGGAAGCGGGGATCGTAGGCGCGGCCGCACATGCCGTAGTGCCCCGCGCCGTACGACGCGCCGATCAACAGGGAGATGTGCGGGACGGTGGAGTTCGAGACGGCGTTGATCATCATCGAGCCGTGCTTGATCATGCCGCCCTCTTCGTAGTCCTTGCCCACCATGTAGCCGGTGGTGTTGTGCAGGAACAACAGTGGCGTGTCGGAGCGGTTGGCCAGCTGAATGAACTGGGTAGCCTTCTGGGATTCTTCGCTGAACAGCACGCCGCGCGCGTTGGCCAGAATACCGATGGGGTAGCCGTGCAACTGCGCCCAACCGGTCACCAGCGACGAGCCGTACAGCGGCTTGAACTCGTCGAAGGCGGAGCCGTCGACGATGCGGGCGATCACCTCGCGCGGATCGAACGGGACGCGCAGATCGGCGGGCACGATGCCGATCAGTTCCTCGGTGTCGAACAGCGGTTCGGTGACCGGCTTGGGTTTCGGGCCCTGCTTGACCCAGTTCAGCCGGGCCACGATACGGCGCCCGATGCGGATCGCGTCGAGCTCATCGTGCGCGAAGTAGTCGGCCAGACCCGAGATGCGAGCGTGCATTTCGGCGCCGCCCAGGGATTCGTCGTCGGATTCCTCGCCGGTGGCCATCTTCACCAGCGGGGGGCCGGCCAGGAACACCTTGGAGCGTTCCTTGATCATCACCACGTGGTCGGACATGCCTGGCACGTAGGCGCCACCGGCGGTGGAGTTGCCGAATACCAGCGCGATGGTCGGAATCCCGGCGGCCGAGAGCCGGGTCAGGTCGCGGAACATCCGTCCGCCCGGGATGAAAATCTCCTTCTGGGTCGGCAGATCGGCACCCCCGGACTCCACCAGGGACATCACCGGAAGCCGGTTCTCGAACGCGATCTGGTTGGCCCGCAGGATTTTCTTCAGCGTCCACGGATTGCTGGTGCCGCCTTTGACGGTCGGGTCGTTGGCCACGATCATGCACTCGACACCCTCGACGACGCCGATTCCGGTGACCGTGCTGGCACCCACCTTGAACGCGCTGCCCCAGGCCGCCAGCGGACTCAATTCCAGGAACGGGGAGTCGGGGTCGACAAGCAATTCGATGCGTTCTCGTGCGGTGAGCTTGCCGCGCGCGTGGTGGCGGTCAACGTATTTGGGGCCGCCACCCGCCATGGCATTCGCGAACTCGGCGGCGATCTCGTCGAGCTTGGTCGTGGTCGCGGCGGCAGCTTCGGAAAAGGCGGGACCGTTCGGATCGAGCGTGGACTTCAACAGGGTCATGACTGGTATCCGAGAAGCTTGGCGGCCAATGCGGTCAGGATCTCGGTGGTTCCCCCACCGATGCCCAGGATGCGCATGTCCCGGTACTGGCGTTCGATCTCGCTCTCGGCCATATAGCCCATGCCGCCGAACAATTGGACGGCCTGGTTGGCCACCCACTCCCCGGCCTCGACCGCGGTGTTCTTGGCGAAACACACCTCCGGGATCAGGTTGGTCTCACCCTCGAGCTGGCGCTCCACCACCCTGCGCGAGTACACCCGGGCGACATCGATGCGCCGGGCCATCTCGGCCAGCGTGTTCTGCACCGGCTGCCGCGAGATCAACGGGCGCCCGAAGGTCTCCCGGTCGCGGCACCATTGCGCGGTGATGTCCAGGCAGCGCTGCGCACTCGAATATGCCTGCGCGGCAAGGGCGATGCGCTCCGACACGAAGGCCTGCGCGATCTGGGCGAAGCCGGTGTTCTGCACGCCGACCAGGTTCTCGGCCGGCACTCGCACGTCGGTGTAGGACAACTCCGCGGTGTCCGACGAACGCCAGCCCATCTTGTCGAGCTTGCGGGTGACCTCGAAGCCCGGGGTGCCCTTGTCCACCACGATCAGCGACACCCCGGCCGCGCCGGGGCCGCCGGTGCGCACGGCGGTCACCACGAAGTCGGCGCGCACCGCGGACGTGATGTAGGTCTTCGCGCCGTTGATCACGTAGTGGTCGCCGTCTTTGACCGCCGAGGTCCGCAAGTGTCCGACGTCCGAGCCGCCGCCGGGTTCGGTGATGGCGAGCGAGCCGATCTTCTCCCCGGCCAGCGTGGGGCGCACGTAGGTGTCGATCAGCCGCTGGTCACCCGAGGCGATCATGTGCGGCACCGCGATGCCGCAGGTGAACAGTGACGCGAAAACGCCGCCCGGAGCACCCGATTGGTGCATTTCCTCACAGATCAGCACGGCATCGGCACCGTCCCCGCCGCCCCCGCCGACGGACTCGGGGAAGTTCGCACCCAGCAACCCCGCCTCACCGGCCCGTCGATGCAACTCACGGGGCAGGTCACCGGTGCGTTCCCACTCGTCGATGTTGGGCAGGATCTCGCGTTCGGCGAACGAGCGCACCGTCTTTCGCAGTTGCTCGCGTTCCGGTGTGGTCCAGATGTTCATAGAAGTTGCTCCGGAATCTCGACATGACGGCTGCGCAACCATTCACCCAGCCCCTTGGCCTGCGGGTCGAAGCGTGCCTGGTAGGCGACGCCCTGCCCGAGAATGTCCTCGATCACAAAATTCACCGCTCGCAGGTTCGGCAGTACGTGTCGCGTCACGGGCAGGTTGGCCGCTTCGGGCAACAGCTTCCGCAGCAATTCGACGGTCAGCGTATTGGCCAGCCAACGCCATTCGTCGTTGCTGCGCACCCACACGCCGACATTCGCCGAGCCGCCCTTGTCGCCGCTGCGGGCGCCGGCGATCAGGCCCAGCGGTGCCCGCCGGGTGCGCCCGCCGGCCAGCGGCTCCGGCAGCTCCGGATCGGTCGCCTTTTCCAAGGTCAGAGTCTCTGTGGCACAGGGGATTTCGACGCGGGTGCCGTCGGCGTGTACGGCGATGTGCGGCACCAGCCGGGCGTCTACGTAGCCCGGGGTGTAGACGCCGTACACCTGGCCATCACCGGGCGGGGCGGTGGAGGTGAAGCCTGGATAGCTGGCGAGCGCCAATTCGACTGCGGCGGCGGAGAACTTGCGCCCCACATGCTCCGGCTCCGGGTCGCGGACCACGCACCTCAGCAATGCGCTTGCGGTTTCCTCGGTGTCGGCGTCAGGGTGGTCGGTGCGGGCCAGCGTCCACTCCAGCTCGGCCGGCTTGACCGTCAACGTGGCCTCGAGCTGGCGTCGCAGCAACTCCGCTTTGGCGTCGATGTCCAACCCGGTCAGCACGAACGTCATTGCGTTGCGGAAGCCGCCGATGCTGTTCAGCGACACCTTGAGCGTAGGCGGTGGCGGTTCGCCGACCACGCCGCTGATGCGCACCCGGTCTGGACCGTCGGACGTCAATTGAATGCTGTCCATCCGGGCCGTCACATCGGGGTTGGCGTATCGGGCCCCGGTGATCTCGTAAAGCAGCTGGGCGGTGACGGTGTCGACGCTGACCAGGCCGCCGGTGCCGGGATGCTTGGTGATCACCGAGGAGCCGTCGTCATAGACCTCGGCCAGCGGGAAGCCGGGAAGAACAAGGTCGGCGATCCCCGGGATTTCCCGGAAGAACGAGAAGTTGCCGCCGGTGGCCTGGGTGCCGCATTCGATCACGTGACCCGCCACCACGGCGCCCGCAAGTTTGTCGTAGTCGGTGCGGCCCCAACCGAAGTGTGCGGCGGCCGATCCGACGATCACCGAGGCGTCGGTGACCCGGCCGGCGACCACGACGTCGGCTCCGGCATTGAGGCAGTCGGCGATGCCCCACCCGCCCAGGTACGCGTTGGCGGTCAGTGGCGTCCCGAGGCCCAGCTCTTGCGCACGCGGTTGCAGGTCGTCGCCTTCGACGTGGGCGACGCGCGCCGGGATGCCCAGGCGCTCGGCCAGCGCGCGCACCGCCTCGGCCAGCCCGGCGGGGTTGAGGCCACCGGCGTTGGTGACGATGCGCACCCCGCGCTCGTGCGCCAGGCCCAGACACTCTTCGAGCTGGGTGAGGAAGGTCTTCGCGTAGCCGCGCGCGGGGTTCTTCATCCGGTCGCGGCCCAGGATCAGCATGGTCAGTTCGGCGAGGTAGTCGCCCGTGACGTAGTGCACTTCGCCGCCGGTGAGCATCTCGCGCATCGCGGACAGCCGGTCACCGTAGAAACCGGAGCAGTTCGCGATGCGCACGGCACCAGAGTCAAGGGCCAACGCGCGTTCTCCCTCCGTTGGGATGATTCGGCGGGCGCATGCAACCAACC
>NZ_JBTNSY010000051.1:0-15329 GCF_054515735.1 Mycobacterium sp. ML4 | reverse complement strand
AAGCAGATTCTCTTACTGCGGCTTGGCCGGCCTCATCTTGAACGAGACCTCGAGCTTGATGCGGTAAGTGATCTTGCCGGTGGCGTCCACAGCCAGGTCCTGCTCGATCACCCGCGCCACCCGGATGTCATCGACGCTCTCCCGCGCCCGCTGCACCGCCTCGGTTGCCGCCTGCTCCCATGACGTGGGGCTGGTCCCGATGATGTCGATCACCTTGTACACGCTCATGGAGGTAAAGCGTATAGCTAACTCCAGAGCGTGACGTGCACCTTCGGCCGGAACCGCGTCACGCCCACCCCGCTGCCCCGGATCATCGCCTGGATGCAGCGCGGCGTGGTGATGAAACGGACCAGTTCGGACACGGCGGGCTGACGGGCCGAGGGCGCCAGCGTCATCGCGCACCACTCGCCGGCCTGGTCCAGTCCCGGGCCGGAAACATGAATCAGCCGCCCGCCGGCCAGGTCTTTGGCGACGGCGAACCCGATCGTCAACCCGACACCGCCCACCCGTAGCACCTCCTCCAGAGCGGCGGCGTCGCTCTGAAAGATGCGCTGCTGCGACTCCGGAATAGCCAACTCCTGCAGCATGTTTGAGATCTCGCCATCAACACTGCCGGCCGACGGGCCCAGCATCCATTGCTGCTGACGCAGCAGCGTCGGCGTCGGGATACCCACGGCGAGTGGGCTTTTCGGCGCGACGACGGTGATGATCTGATACTTGAGAAACGGCCGCACGAACAGATCGGCGCTGAATGACTTCTCGCCGCCGGGGCCGATGGCGATGTCCACCGCCCGCGAACGGATCAGATCGCGGAACTGGCTCGTGGGATGCACGCTCAACTCCACGGAGAGGTCGTCGGCCCGCGACGAGAACAGCTCGATCAGTCCGGGTGCGGCATGTTCGGCGAAGGTGCTCGAGGCGGCGATGTGCAACAGCCGCCGCCCGTGTGCGGCCTCGGTGACCTCGATCGCCGTCTGCTGTTGCAGCCCCAGGATTTCCACCGCCCGGCTGGCCAGCCGCAGGCCGCCGGGGGTGAACGCCAGCCCGGCCCCGGTCCGGGTGAACAGCGGGTCGTCCAACTCCTTGCGCAATGCGGCGACATGCATCGAGATTCCGGCGTCGGACATGGCCAGTTCGGCGGCCGCGGCTCGCACCGAACCCAGCCGCACCACGGCCGAATAGGCCCGAAGTTGAGCCGGGGTCATGTCGATGAGCCTACGTTGGGTGCATGCGCGACGTGCTTGCCGATTTGATGCCGATCTGGCGCGCGGGCAACACCGCCGGTTTGGCGACCGTGGTGCGGACCATGCGCTCGGCCCCAAGGCAACCGGGTGCCGCGATGATGGTGGCGCCGGACGGCTCGGTCAGCGGATCGGTGTCCGGCGGGTGCGTGGAGGGCGCGGTGTACGAACTGGCCACCGAGGTCGCCGGTTCGGGTGTCCCGCGGCTGGAGCGGTACGGGATCAGCGACGACGACGCATTCGCGGTCGGACTCACCTGCGGCGGTGTCATCGACATCTTCGTCGAGGCGGCGTCGCAGGCGACGTTTCCCGAACTCGGCGCGGTGGCGCAGGACATCGACGCGCAGCGTGCGGTGGCTGTCGCGACCGTCATCGCCCACGCCGACGCGCGGCGGGTGGGCCGCCGGATGGCGATCACTCCCGAGGACACCGCGGGCTCGCTGGGTTCGGCCCGCGCCGACGCCGCCGTCACCGACGATGCGCGCGGCCTACTCGCACTGGGTCGCACCGCAATCCTGGAATACGGACCGGACGGGCAGCGCCGCGGCGAAGGAATGGAGATTTTCGTGTCCTGCTTCGCCCCGCGCCCGCGGATGCTGGTCTTCGGCGCGATCGACTTCGCCGCCGCGGTGGCCCGCCAGGGCACGTTCCTCGGTTACCGCGTCACGGTGTGCGACGCACGCGGCGTCTTCGCCACGCCGGCACGCTTCCCGACCGCCGACGAGGTCGTCGTCGACTGGCCGCACCGCTATCTCGCCGCGCAGGCGCAGACCGGAACGCTGGACCGGCGCACGGTGATCTGCGTGCTGACCCACGATCCGAAGTTCGACGTGCCGGTACTCGAGATCGCGCTGCGCCTGGACGTCGGATATGTGGGGGCAATGGGCTCGCGCCGCACGCACGACGACCGGATGCGGCGGCTGCGTGCGGTGGGTTTGACCGACGCCGACCTGGCCCGGTTGTCCAGCCCGATCGGGCTGGATCTCGGGGCACGCACGCCCGAGGAAACCGCGGTGTCGATCGCCGCTGACGTCATCGCCCGGCGGTGGGGCGGCGACGGTCGCCCGCTGGCCGAGACAACCGGGCGTATCCACCATGACGCGCTGGTCGACGGCGACTTCAGGGATCACTTAACTCGACATTGACGGCCCTTCGCAGCGGGCCGACACTTCCGGCATGCAAGTACCTGGCCCCTTCGAATACGAACGTGCGACGAGCGTCGATCACGCCATCGGACTGCTGGACCGGCTGGGGGAGGAGGCGCGCGTGGTCGCCGGCGGACACAGCCTGCTGCCGATGATGAAGCTGCGCATCGCCAACCCCGAATATCTGATCGACATCAACGACCTGGCCCCCGAACTGGGCTATGTGATCACCGATCCGACGTTGGTACGCATCGGTGCGATGACCCGCCACCGCGAGATCCTGGAATCCGACACCCTGGCCGCGGTGTGTCCGATCTTCCGGGACGCCGAGCGGGTGATCGCCGACCCGGTGGTGCGCAACCGCGGCACGCTCGGCGGTTCGCTGTGCCAGGCCGACCCGGCCGAGGATCTGTCCACCGTCTGCGAAGTGCTGGACGCGGTCTGCCTGGTGCGCGGGCCTTCGGGGGAGCGCGAGATCGCGATTGACGATTTCCTGATCGGCCCGTACGAGACCGCGGTGGCGCCGAACGAAATCCTGATCGAGACGCGGATTCCGGTGCGGCACCGAACGTCGAGCGCCTACGCGAAGGTGGAGCGACGGGTCGGTGACTGGGCGGTGGCCGCAGCCGGTGCTGCCGTCACGGTGGACGCAGACTCCATCGCCGCCGCCCGGGTGGGCCTGACCGCGGTGAACCCCGATCGGGCCGCACTGGCCGAACTGTCGGCGGCGCTGATCGGGCGGCCGGCCACCGAGGAGACGTTCGCCGAAGCCGGACGGCTGGCCGCCCAAGCCTGTGAACCGGTGACCGACGTCCGCGGCACCGCCGACTACAAGCGACACCTGGCCTCAGAACTGACCATCCGAACCCTGCGCAACGCGGTGGAGCGTGTGCGCAATCATCCTGAGCCGGAAGGGAACTGAACGTGATGCAGGTGAACATGACCGTCAACGGCGAACCGGTCAGCGCCGACGTGGAACCGCGGATGCTGCTGGTGCATTTTCTACGGGATCAGCTGCGTCTCACCGGAACCCACTGGGGCTGCGACACCAGCAATTGCGGAACCTGCGTGGTGGACGTCGACGGCGTCCCGGTCAAGTCCTGCACCATGCTGGCCGTCATGGCGTCCGGCCACAGTGTGCGCACCGTGGAAGGATTGGCGGGGCCGGACGGTGCCCTGGACCCGGTGCAAGAAGGATTCATGCGTTGCCATGGCCTGCAATGTGGGTTCTGCACACCGGGCATGATGATCACCGCTCGCGCGCTGCTGGACCGCAATCCCGATCCTGACGAGGAAACCATCCGCGAAGCGATCTCCGGGCAGATCTGCCGCTGTACCGGATACACGACGATCGTGCGGTCCATTCAATGGGCCGCCGAGCACTCCAATTCCGAGGCGGCGACATCATGACCACGATCGAATCCCGGCCGCCCTCACCCGAAGACACCGCGGACAACGACCAGAAGCCCTGCGGCTACGGCAGGATGCTGCGCAAGGAAGACCCACGTTTCATCCGGGGCCGCGGTCGCTACGTGGACGACGTGGTGCTGCCGGGCATGCTTCACCTGGCAATCCTGCGGTCGCCGTACGCGCACGCGAACATCGTCAGCATCGATGTGACTGCCGCACAGGCACATCCGAAGGTCAAGGCGGTGGTGACCGGCGCCGACCTGGCGGCCAAGGGCCTGGCGTGGATGCCGACGTTGTCCAACGACGTGCAGGCGGTGCTGGCCACCGACAAGGTGCGTTTCCAGGGCCAGGAGGTGGCGTTCGTGGTCGCCGAGGATCGTTACTCGGCCCGCGACGCGCTGGAACTCATCGACGTCGAGTACGACCCGCTGGAGCCCGTCGTCGACGTCCGCAAGGCGCTGGATCCGTCGGCTCCGGTGATCCGCACCGATCTGGACGGCAAGACCGACAACCACTGCTTCGACTGGGAGACCGGTGATGCGGCCGCCACCGACGCGGTGTTCGCCAAGGCGGACGTGGTGGTCAAACAGGAGATCGTCTACCCCCGGGTGCATCCGGCGCCGATGGAAACCTGCGGCGCCGTAGCCGATCTGGACCCGGTGACCGGGAAGTTGACACTGTGGTCCACCAGCCAGGCGCCGCACGCGCACCGCACGCTGTATGCGTTGGTCGCGGGTCTGCCCGAGCACAAGATCCAGGTCATCTCGCCCGACATCGGCGGCGGCTTCGGCAACAAGGTGCCCATCTACCCGGGCTATGTCTGCGCAATCGTCGCCTCGCTGGTGCTGGGCAAGCCGGTGAAGTGGATGGAGGACCGTAGCGAGAACCTGACGTCGACCGGGTTCGCCCGCGACTACATCATGGTCGGTGAGATCGCGGCCACGGCCGACGGCAAGATCCTGGCGATCCGCACCAACGTGCTGGCCGACCACGGCGCGTTCAACGGCACGGCGGCGCCGGTGAAGTACCCGGCCGGCTTCTTCGGGGTATTCACCGGCAGTTACGACCTCGAGGCCGCGTACTGCCACATGACCGCGGTGTACACCAACAAGGCGCCGGGCGGGGTGGCCTATGCCTGCTCGTTCCGCATCACCGAAGCGGTATACCTGGTGGAGCGGCTGGTCGACTGCCTGGCCTTCGACCTGAAGATGGATCCGGCTCAGTTGCGGCTGCGAAACCTGTTGCAGCCCAGTCAATTCCCGTATACCAGCAAGACCGGCTGGGTGTACGACTCCGGTGACTACGAGACCACCATGCGCAAGGCCATGGACATGATCGGCTACGACGCCCTGCGGGCCGAGCAGGCCGAGAAGCGCCAGCGTGGCGAGTTGATGGGCATCGGCATGTCCTTCTTCACCGAGGCGGTGGGTGCCGGCCCGCGCAAGGACATGGACATCCTCGGGTTGGGCATGGCCGACGGTTGCGAACTGCGCGTGCACCCCACCGGCAAAGCCGTGGTGCGCCTTTCGGTGCAAACTCAGGGCCAGGGGCACGAGACGACATTCGCTCAGATCGTGGCCGAGGAGTTGGGCATTCCGCCCGAGGACATCGACGTGGTACACGGTGACACCGATCAGACACCGTTCGGGCTGGGGACTTACGGCAGCCGGTCCACCCCGGTATCGGGGGCGGCGGCCGCGCTGGTGGCCCGAAAGGTCCGCGACAAGGCGAAGATCATCGCCTCCGGCATGCTGGAAGTCTCGGTGGCGGACTTGGAGTGGGACAAGGGCACATTCCACGTCAAGGGTGACCCGGCGGCTGCCGTCACTATCCAGGACATCGCCATGCGCGCCCACGGTGCCGGTGATCTGCCCGAGGGCATTGAGGGCGGCCTGGATGCGCAGATCTGCTACAACCCGTCGAATCTCACCTACCCTTACGGCGCATACTTCTGCGTCGTGGACATCGATCCCGGCACCGCGGTGGTGAAGGTGCGGCGGTTCCTGGCCGTCGACGACTGCGGCACCCGGATCAACCCGATGATCATCGAGGGACAGGTACACGGCGGCATCGTGGACGGCATCGGGATGGCGCTGATGGAGATGATCGCGTTTGACGAAGACGGCAACTGCCTGGGCGGTTCACTGATGGACTATCTGATCCCGACCGCGCTGGAGGTGCCGCACCTGGAAACCGGATTCACCGTGACGCCGTCGCCACACCACCCGATCGGTGCGAAGGGCATCGGCGAATCGGCTACCGTGGGATCCCCGCCCGCGGTCGTCAACGCCGTCGTGGATGCGTTGGCGCCGTTCGGAGTCCGGCACGCCGACATGCCGCTGACTCCGTCGCGGGTGTGGGAGGCCATGCAGGGTAGAGCGAGGCCGCCTATCTGATGAGTATCAGCGAACGTGCTCGGGAACTGGTGGCTGCACGCACACCGTTCGTGCACGCGACGGTGGTGCGCGCCGAGCAACCCACCTCCGCACGCGCGGGTGACGAGGCAATCCTGTTGGCGGACGGCACAATTGAGGGTTTTGTGGGTGGCCAGTGCGCGCAGAACTCGGTTCGCAAGGCCGCCCTGGGCGTGCTGCAGGCCGGCGAGAGCGTGCTGCTGCGGGTACTGCCCGACGGAGACCTGCACTTTCCGGAGGCGCCGGGCGCCTGCGTGGTGGTCAACCCGTGCTTGTCCGGGGGCTCGCTGGAGATCTTTCTGACGCCGCAACTGCCCGCCCCGCTGATCCGCATCTACGGCGAGACGCCCATCGCCGACGCGCTGATACAACTCTGTGGTGTCCTGGGTTACGACGCCCGGCGGGACGCCGATCTGAGCGATACCAGCGCCGTGGTGATCGCCAGCCACGGCGGGCCGGAGGCCGAGATCATCCGTGCCGCACTCGATCACGGCGTCGGGTACATCGGACTGGTGGCCAGCAAGGTTCGCGGCGCCTCGATACTGGGCGCACTCGACCTCACCGAGGACGAACGTTCCCGCGTCCACACACCGGTCGGGATGCCGATCGGCGCCAAGACACCACCGGAGATCGCGGTCGCCATCGCCGCGGAACTCATCGCGGTACTGCGTCACGGCACGCCGCCCCGCGCCGTCCGAACCAGCCCAGACCCGGGTCTGGCCGTCGATCCGGTGTGTGGCATGACGGTCAGCATCGGGCCGGCAACCGAACACCTGGTGGTTGCCGGCGTCGACCACTGGTTCTGCTGCTCTGGATGCTGCACCGCGTTTGCCGAGCGGCAGGGCCTGTGAGCGCGCCGCACGTCACCGGGGTGGTGCTGGCGGCGGGCGCATCCCGTCGCCTCGGCAGGCCCAAACAGGTGCTGCCGTACCGGGATACGACCCTGCTGGGCGCGACCCTCGAGGTGGCCCGCAGCTGCGGATTCGACCAGCTGATCGTCACCCTGGGTGGTGCCGCGCAGCTGGTCCGCGAACGGGTGCCGCTGGATGGGGTCGAGGTCGTCACGGTCGACGACTTCGGCAGCGGGTGTTCGGCATCGCTGCGGGTGGCTCTGGAAAAGGTGGATCCGCGGTCGCGGGGCATCGTGGTGATGCTCGGGGACCAGCCCGGGGTCGACCCGGCTGACGTGCGGTGCGTCAGCGCCGCGGGCGTGGAAATCGGCGTCTGCCGCTACACCGACGGCATCGGACATCCGTTCTGGTTCAGCCGGAACATGTTCGGTGAACTCTCGCGGCTGCACGGCGACAAAGGTGGGTGGAAGCTGATCGGGTCGGGCCGCTACCCGGTGGCCGAGCTGCAGGTCGACCGCCCCGTTCCACTCGATGTGGACACCTGGGAGGACTATCAGCGACTGTTGGCGACCGCGCCATGACGTTCGCCGGGCCTGACGAAGTCGTTCGCCGATTTGACGCACACGACTACCTCCTCGACCGCGGGACCGCGTCGGCGATCTACCTGGCTGCAAAGCTCGGCAGGCCACTGCTGTTGGAGGGCGAACCTGGCGTCGGTAAGACCACCGCGGCCAAAACGCTTGCGGCGGTGCTCGACACCTCCTTGATCCGGTTGCAGTGCTATGAGGGCCTGACCGCCAGTGAAGCGCTCTACGACTGGAACTACCAGCGTCAGTTGTTGTCCATCAGGCTGGCCGAGGCCGGCGGTGCCGCGATAAGCGAGAGTGAGCTCTACACCGAGGCGTACCTTGTCGATCGGCCGATCCTGCGGTGTGTGCGATACCGCGGTCCCACGCCGCCGGTCCTGCTGATCGACGAAATCGACCGTGCCGACGATGAATTCGAGGCACTGCTGCTGGAGTTTCTCGGTGAGGCCGCGGTCACCGTCCCGGAACTGGGCACTTTCGTGGCCGAGCGGCCACCGATCGCCGTGCTCACCTCCAACCGCAGCCGCGACCTGCACGACGCGCTGCGGCGGCGGTGCCTCTACCACTGGATCGAGTACCCGGAACCGTCGCGGGCTGCGGCGATCGTGCGTCGCACCGTGCCCGGCGCGACGGCGCCACTGATCGAACACGCAACCCGATTCGTAGGCACGGCAAGAGAACTCGATCTTGATAAGCCGCCGGGGGTGGCCGAGACCATCGACTGGGTGGCGGCACTGGTGTCGCTCGGGGTCTCGGAGCTGGTCGACGAGAGCGCGCTGGTGAGCCTGGGTGCGCTGGCCAAGACCCCCGACGATCGCAATGCGATCCGCGACGCGTTCATCGAATACAGCCGAACATGAAAGGACCCGCCCGATGAAGATCGCCAATCAGTTCACCGTCAGCGCGCCCATCGAGCACGCCTGGGACGTGTTGTGCGATCTGGAGAAGGTGATCCCGCTGATGCCAGGGGCTCAGCTGGTCGGCCACGAGGGCGACGACTACCTCGGCAAGGTCAAGGTGAAGGTGGGTCCGGTCACCAGTGAATTCACCGGCAAGGTGCATTTCATCGAACAAGACCGCGGCCGGCACCGGGCTGTCTTCGACGCCAGGGGCAAGGAGGCGCGTGGCACCGGCAACGCTGCGGCTACGGTGACCGCGCAACTTCAAGCGGTGGGCGAGCGCACCAACGTCATCGTCGACACCGATCTCAAGATCGTCGGGAAGCTGGCGCAGTTCGGCAGCGGCATGCTGCAGCAGGTCTCGGAGAAGCTGCTGGGTCAGTTCGTCGAATCCCTGGAGGCCGAACTGGCCGGGCCAACTCCGGCCGAGCCGGCGGCCGTCACCACCGAAGGCGGGGAGCCGATTCCGGCCTGGCCGGTCAATCCCGTCCCGGGCACCCGCCAAACTCCCGAGCCTGAGCCTATCGACCTGCTCGAACTCGCCGGCGGCGATCAACTCAAGAAGTACGGCGCGATCGCGGTCGCGGTGCTCGCCGTGCTGGCCTTGTACTGGTTGTTGCGCCGGCGCGCACCCGAGTGAGCACCCCGGCCCTGCTGCGCGGCGTCGACCAGGCGGCATTCGCCAGCGCCCTGGTGGCACGACTGCGTCACGCGGGTGTGCAGGTATCGGCAGACGGTCAAGCAACTTTCGTGCAGGCGCTACAGCACCTGGTGCCCTCCGACCCGTCGGCGCTGTACTGGGCGGCGCGGCTGACCCTGGTCAACCGGATGGACGATCTTCAGGCTTTCGACGAGGTCTTCGCGGCCGTGTTCGGCACCGGCACAGCCGACGGACGTACCGACCCCCAGTCGGCACTGCCGCTGCCCGGACCCCGCACTCCGGCGGCCGGGATCGTGCACCGCGGCGGAGGTCGATCCAGTGCCTCCGCTCAGACGCTTCCGTGGGCCACCGGCACGGCCGGCGCGTCAGATGACCGGGCCGCCGTACGGGTGCCCGTGTTCTCACCCAGCGGCATCGCCGCGAGGGCCGACGAACCGTTCGACGAATTCGACCCCGACGACCTGCGTCTGCTTGGTGACTGGATACAGCGCTCGTTGCCGCACTGGCCCCGGCGGCGCAGCCTGCGATCCGAGCGTCACCCCCACGGCAAGCGCATCGACCTGCGGGCGACCATCAACGCGTCCCGCTGCACCGGGTGGGAAATCGTCACCCTGGCCCGGGCCCGGCCACGCCGTCGCCCCCGGCCGGTGGTCCTGGTCTGCGACGTGAGTAGGTCGATGCAGCCGTTCGCGACCATGTACCTGCACCTCATGCGGGCGGTGATGTTGCACGAGAACAGGATTCGCGTCGATGCCTTCGCCTTCTCGACCTCGTTGACCCGCCTCACCGGCGTACTGTCGCACCGGTCCGCCGAGGTGGCCCTGCAGCGCGTAAATGCGAGGGTGACGGACCGCTACGGTGGCACGTCCATCGGCCGCAGCCTCGACAGACTGCTCAGCCAGCCGTACGGCAATGCGCTGCGCGGGGCGGTCGTGATGATCGCCTCCGACGGGTGGGACAGCGACCCGCCTGAGGTGCTAGCACACGCTTTGGCGAGGCTGCGCCGTCGCGCGCACCGGGTGGTATGGCTCAATCCTCGTGCCGCGCAGCCGGATTACGCGCCGTTGGCCGCGTCGATGGCAGCGGCGCTGCCCTACTGTGACCTGTTTCTGCCGGCGCACACGCTGACCGAGCTGCACCAGGTTCTCTGGGAGATCACCCGGCCAGTCGCTCGTCCGGCGCGCTGCTGATCAACCGGTGCCGGCTGTAGCAGGCGAAATAGAGCAGGAAGCCGCCGAAAACCGCCAGGCAACATAGCGCCGCCACGCCGTCGACCAGGAACGTGGCGATCAGCGCCAGCACGGCGACCACCAGGGCGAACCCGCTGGTGACGCGGCCGCCCGGGGTTCGGTAGGGCCGGTCCAGTTCGGGCGCCCGGCTGCGCAGCACGATGTGGCTCACCATGATCAGCACATAGCTGAGGGTGGCGCCGAACACGGCCATGTTGAGCAACAGGTCGCCCTTGCCGGTCATCGACAAAGCGAAACCGATCGCGCCGGGAACGACGAGCGCCAGGGTCGGTGCATTCCGCGCATTGGTGATCGACAGCGCCGTCGGCAGGTAGCCCGCCCGGGACAGCGCGAACAGTTGCCGCGAGTACGCGTAGATGATCGAGAAGAAGCTGGCGATCAGGCCGGCCAGTCCGATGTAGTTGACGGCCCTGGCCGCGCCGGCCGGGCCCAGCGCCGCCACCAGCGGGTTGCCGGACGCCGACATTGCCTGCGCGCCACCGGAACCCGTGGCCAGCAGCAGCACCAGCACACAGGTCACCAGCAGCACCGCGAACGCCGCCGTGATGCCCCGTGGGACGTTGCGGGCCGGGTGTGCCGTCTCCTCGGCAGCCAGCGGCACTCCCTCGATCGCCAGGAAGAACCAGATGGCAAACGGCAGTGCCGACCACACCCCCAGATAGCCGTGCGGCAGGACAGGAGAAGCGCCGACCGCGTGTGAGGGCGCGATCTCGGTCAGGTTCGCCAGTCTGAAGCGCCCGGCGGCGGCGACGGCGAATATCGCGATACCCGCCAGCGCGACTGCGGTGATCCCGAACATCACCTTCAGCGCTTCGCCCACACCGGCCAGATGGATTCCGATGAACAGGGCGTAGATCGCCAAGTAGACGTACCAGCCGTCGCGGATGCCGAACAGTCCCAGCGACTCCACATAGGCGCCGATGAAGGTGGCGATGGCGGCGGGCGCGATCGAGTACTCGATCAACACGGCGGTACCCGTTGCGAACCCGCCCCACGGTCCCAGCGCGCGCCGGGCAAACGTGTACCCACCGCCCGCGGTCGGCAGTGCCGACGACAGTTCGGCCATTCCCAACACCAGGGCGAGGTACATGGCGGCGATCACCACGGTCGCGATCGCCAACCCGCCGAATCCGCCGCGAGCCAGCCCGAAGTTCCAGCCCGAATAGTCACCCGACACCACGTAGCTGACCCCGAGGCCGGCCAGCAGCAACCATCCTGCGCTGCCGGTGCGCAGCTGCCGCTTCTCCAGGTAGCCCGACGACACGGCGTGGCCGTCAAACTCGTCCAAGGTGCCCTCCCATCACCGCAAACCGAAATGGTCCACGCTTCTGCCGACGCCAACGCCTACGCCTCAACGCTTCTCGGCGATCATCAGCGTGTAACCGATTCGTCCGGCCCACACCTCTTCGCGCGCCAGGGAGATCAAATCCTGGACTGTGTCGGGCACTATGCCATTTTCGGCGAGGATTTCGGGCGCCGCGACACGCAGTGCCGTGATCCGCGCGTTCACGCGGTCAATCAGGTTCAGCAGGCGGTGGTCGTGCGATCCGACATGCCGGATGCGCAGGCCGGCCGCTTCGAGAATGCCGGAGTATTCGGCGACCGGTCGGGCGTCGGCAATGCAGGCTACCCACGCGCCGAGGGTGGACAGCTCGGGCGGTAAGCCCACGTCGGTAACGGTGACGTCGGTGATGCCGACCAAGCCACCGGGGCGCAGAATCCGAGCAAACTGGCTGGCTGCCGCGCCCTTGTCGGGGAAGGTGCAGAGTGCGCACTCACAGACCAACGCGTCGAATGCGTTGTCTGGCAGAGGAAGTCTTTCAGCATCACCGTGATGGATTTGCACCCGCTGCTGCAACCCGGCCTGCTCGACTGCGGCCTGCGCGCGCTGCACGTTCACTTCGCTGATATCGACTCCGGCTACCGTCACGTGATATTCGCTGGCAAGCAGTCGTGCGGTGGCGCCGCAGCCCGCGGCGATATCGGCAACCCGCTGCCCTGACCTCAGGCCAAGCTGGTCTGCGAGCTGTCGGGTCAAAGCCGCGCCGCCTGGATGATAGAAGTCGCCGAGGAGCAGGGTCACGATGTCGCGGGAATAGGCGTCGGAGCAGCAAGATTTGATGCGCTGCGGTGAAATACGCTGGACTTCAGTGGGTTTGACTTGTTTGGACCCGCGCGGGGAGTCAGCCAGCAGCCCCACTAGGGGGGCGGCGTTGGGCACGATATCGGGCACCTGCACTCCGGTAAGGCTTTCTCGGACCTGCTCCCGATAACCGACCGAGTTGTAGGCGCAGAAGGGGATCAGCCGGCCGTCCGGAGTCAGTTGCTGCACGCAGCATTTCATCAATTGCTTGACGTTGAGGGTATATGGATCCTGGAAGTCTTGGATCACGATCGCAAACACCCGATCGGTAAGCTGAGCCAGCGCCTCGGGCAGATTGATGCCGCAGGCGTTGGCGCAATCCAGAGCGGTCGCAGCCTTCTGCAACTGCTCGAGCGTGGTCTCGGTGCCCGGCACCGCCGATGCCGACCACAGCTTCTCCAGCGCGTCCCTGATTGCCAGGTCGGGAATAACCCGGTTGGATACGTAATCGAGGTAGTCCTCGACATCGAGCAGCCGCGGAATCGGCACCACATGCTCACCGTCGGTGAGCAGATAGGTAATCGATCGGCACGTGGGGGAACAGCACGGAACCGGGAAGAAATCGTCGGCCTTGAACCACTCGGGCAGCTGGGCGGCAATGCCATGCACGATATCGGAATTGGTCAGCCGGGTCAGGGGGTCGAATTGCAGGTGCCGGCCGGAATGAGTGACCGGTTGAAACACCACTGACTGCACCACGGGCTGGGCCATCCCATGCCGGATGACGGCGCCAAGTTCGTGATCGTTGATACCGCGCTTTACAGCCGCAACCAGACTCACGGTCAGGCCCGCGTCTGCGCAGTTGTCCAGCGCACGCGCCTTGATGTCGCGCAAATCGCGGCCTCGGATCTGGCGGTGCGTTGTCTCCTCCACGCCGTCGAACTGCAGATAGATATGCACGGGACGGCCGGGCCGGTTGCGTTCGGCGAGGTGGGCGACAAAGCGCCGGTCGGATGCCAGCCGAATGCCGTTGGTGTTGACGATGACGGTCCTGATCGGACGGGCTTGGGCGGCGTCGACGAAGTCGAGGATCTGCTTGTGGATCGTCGGTTCGCCGCCGGAGAACATGACGACCTCGGGTTCACCTTCGGCCTCGACGAGTGTATCGAGCATCTTTTCGCACTGCGTCAAGGTCAGCGCGTAGCCGTCGGGCTGGTGACCGGAATCTGCGAAACAGATCGGGCAATCCAGGTTGCAGTGGGTGTTGACTTCGATCAAACCCAGGCAGGTGTGCTGCTTGTGGTCTGGGCACAGGCCGCAGTCGCTGGGGCAACCCGCACGGATCTCGGTTTGAAAGCGCAGCGGAATAGTGCCGGGCTTGTTGAATCGGGCTGAGTCCATGTACATCTGGGCATCCCCGTATACCAGGGCTTCGAACTCGCCATGGGTTTGGCATCGCTTGCGGAGGTACACCTTGGCGTCGCGGATGTTGACTTGCGCGTCGACCACGACCTTGCACACCGGGCAGATGCTCTTGGTGTACTCGATGAATACCTCATCGCGGGTACGCTTCCTCGTCGTCACTGATGCCCCACTTCCTAGTCCCTGCACGCCAAATCGGGACAGCTGATCACGGCGGGCTTCACGCGGGGTAAACAACTGTCACCAGCACGACAATTCACCTGCGCACCGCACCGCAATAGCCTGCTATAGCAGAGCGCGCAATGACAGGAGGTCGGCAAGAATGATTCGTGCTGTCTGGAACGAGACTGTGCTCGCGGAGACGCCGCGGACCGTCCGCCTGGAGGGTAATCACTACTTCCCGGCTGAGTCGGTGCGCCGGGAGCATCTGACCGACAGCCCGACCACATCGATTTGCCCGTGGAAGGGCCTGGCGCACTACTACAACGTGACCGTCAACGGGGCCGTCAACCCAGACGCCGCCTGGTACTACCCGCGCCCGAGCCCGCTGGCGCGCCACATCGAAGGCCACGTCGCGTTCTGGAAGGGTGTGCACGTCGAGGGCGAGCGTGAGGAAGCTGCGACCCAAACCCGTGCGGACAAGGAGACCCGGCTGCCGGTCTGGGGTATCGGCGTCACAAGCGGAGTGGTCGGCATCCTGTGCTGCGTCGGTCCCACCGTTCTCGCCATGTTGGGAATCATTAGCGGTGCAACGGCCTTGGCGTGGGCCGACAATCTCTACGGCAACTACGCGTGGTGGTTTCGGCTGAGCGGCCTCGGCGTGCTCGGGCTGCTCGTGTGGATCGCGTTGCGGCGCCGCAATCAGTGCAGCCTCGGCGGCGTCCGGCGCATGCGATGGCGCCTGGGGGCAATGCTGGCCATCGCATTTGGCACCTATGCCGTGTTGTATGCGGTGACGACCTGGCTGGAACGATTCGCCTAGCGGTGACGAACGCACGCCCGTCGACGCGCCGATAGTCGTACGTCAGGCGTGTTCTCTTGCGCTGCAAGAGCATTGAGCGACTCAGGCAGGTGGACCCGGCCGCTGTCGCCGATTTGTCGCCAGGATGCGGTGCGCCTACCGCCAACCGCTAATTGGCCGGTTCCATCGGGCGACGCGGCCACGTCGGGCTGCGGTCGGGGTCGGAGTCTCGCGTCACATCGGCGCGAGCCTGGTCGCGGGCGTTGGACGGATAGGACGTATCGACACACCACCATGCGTCGCACAGCTTGGCCCACCATTGAGGAACCGGTAGCGGGGAGGCACCGCAGCTCACCATGCCGTAGGAATTCGGGTCGCCGGGTGGACCTGGCGTCGATGCCACGT
>NZ_JBTNSY010000050.1:0-16759 GCF_054515735.1 Mycobacterium sp. ML4 | reverse complement strand
GCTGGCGTGATATTGATGATGGGTATTGTGACGCCGTGCAGGGTGCCGTTAATAAGTATTTCGATAGGAGAATTCGGGTCGCCCGTGGTGAGCGTTACTAAGGGCGCGGAGACCGTGGACGTTGGGATGTTCATCGGGCCCAGGTAGAAATAGTTGTTCAAGAAATACGTTTGCGGATAGTAAAAACCCGGAATGGTGTAGACCTGCCCGCCGAGGTGATAGACATTGTGGACCCGAATTCGGATTCCGAGATCTATGGGTACGGTTGGGGTGTTGATATTCAGGTTGATGGCGATCTGGCCCCGGTTATCGGCACTCACGAAGAAGCCGTTGTTGAAGTCACCGGAATTGAAAGCGCCGGTATTAACGTCACCGGTGTTGAACATCCCGGTGTTGTAGTCGCCGGGGTTGTACCAGCCGGTGTTGTAGTTGCCAGGGTTGTACCAGCCCGTATTGAAGCTGCCCCTATTGGCGACGCCCGTATTGTATTGGCCGGCATCGGTGATACCGGTGTTGAAGATGCCGGCGTTGAACGCGCCCGTGTTGTGGTTGCCGGCGTTGCCGATACCGGTGTTGCCGATGCCCGGGTTGCCGATCCCCCAGTTACCGGCACCCGAGTTGCCGACGCCGACATTGCCGATGCCCGAGTTGAACAAGCCGACGTTGTTGCTGCCCGAGTTGAACAGGCCGAGATTGCCGCTGCCCGAGTTCAGGGCACCGAATCCGATTTGGCCGGTGCCGGTCAGTCCGATGCCCACATTGTTGTTGCCGGTATTGGCGAAGCCGAGATTGTTGTCGCCGGTGTTGGCGAAACCGCGGTTAGTGTCGCCGACGTTCCAGGAGCCGACATTGAATTCGCCGAGGTTCGCGGGTCCGAGGTTGTAGCTGCCCAGATTTGCCGAGCCGATGTTGTAGCTGCCCAGGTTGCCGAAGCCGACGTTGAAAAAGCCGACATTGCCGCTGCCCAGGTTGGCGTCGCCGACATTTCCGCTGCCGAAGTTCACGCTGCCGTCGTTCCCGCTGCCAAAGTTGAAACCGCCGAGGTTGGCGTTGCCGATGTTCAACCGGCCCGTGTTCGCGAAGCCCAGGTTGAAGTTCGACGGGCCACCGAAGAAGCCCGACATCTGGCTTCCGGTGTTTGCCGCGCCCGAGACGAGGGCCGCCGTCGTGAGGCTCAGCGTGCTCACGTTGGCGACGCCCGAGATGGTGTTACCCGTATTCACCAGCCCCGATAGCAGCGCGCCGTAATTGTAAATTCCGGTGTTTCCGATGGCCCCGGTCGAGGAGTTGAAGATTCCCGAATTATTGGCGCCGGAGTTGAAAAAACCTGAGGCGCTTCCGGTTCCGGAGTTGAAGAAGCCCGACGACGGGATGCTCGTCGTGTTTCCGATGCCCGGGCCCCCACCTTGGTAGTCGCCCCGCCAGAACAACCCGTTACTGTAGCTGCCTGAGATCAGGGCGCCGGTGTCAACATTTCCGGCATTAAGGACTCCGGTGTTATAGCTGCCGTAGTTGATCCACCCGGTGTTGTAGTCGCCGAGGTTGAAGCCACCCGTATTGAAGCTGCCCGAGTTCCAATTCCCGCTGTTGTAGCTACCGGAGTTGGCGATGCCGGTGTTGACGATGCCGGAGTTGAAGACACCCGTGCTGACTGCGCCGGAGTTACCGATGCCAGTGTTGAAGCCGTCGCCCGAGTTGCCGATGCCCCAGTTGCCGCTACCCGAGTTCCCGATGCCCACGTTCCCGGTACCCGAGTTGAAGAAGCCGACGTTGCCGACGCCGGAATTCATGCCGCCGAACCCGCGCAGATTGTCCCCGCTGAGCCCGATACCGTGGTTTCCGTTGCCGGTGTTACCGAATCCAATGTTGTTGTCACCGGAATTGCCGAAGCCTATGTTGTTATTGCCGGTATTGCCCAAGCCGATGTTGCGGAGTCCCGCTGTCAGCGTGGAACCGGAATTGCCGAAACCGATATTGCCGGTCCCGATGTTGCCGCTGCCGATATTGCCACTGCCCGTATTGCCCGAGCCCAAATTGAAGTCGCCGATGTTCGCATTTCCGACGTTGCCCTGCCCGGCGTTGGCTAATCCCAGGTTGCGGAAGGGGCCGGCGATCGGGTCCTGCGCAGCGGCCGCTGTCGCATTGACCGCGGCTACGACGGTCCCGTAGGCGCCGACCGCCGGGCTGGTCAGCCCCTGCAGCGTCGACCGGAAGGGCGTCAACGCCGACAGTGCTGCGGAGGCCTCGGCATGGTAATCGAACATCGCGGCCACGTCCCGGGCCCACATCTGTTCGTATTGGGTCTCGGAGTCGGCGATCGCCGCGGCGTTTTGCCCGAGCAGATTCGACAGCACCAATGACACGAACTGAGTGCGGTTAGCTGCGATGACGGCCGGATGCACGGTGGCCGCCAATGCCGCCTCGAACGCGGCTGCCGCTAACCGCACCCGGAGCGCCGCCTGCTCAGCTTGGCTCGCTGCCGCGTTCAACCATCCCAGATAGGGTGCGGCGGCGACCGACATCGCCGCCGAGGAAGGACCCAGCCACACGGAACCGGTGAGCCCTGAGGTCACCAAAGAAAAGGAGGTGGCGGCCGAACCCAAGTCGACGGCCAGGCCGTCCCAGGCCGCTGCCGCATTGAGCAGCGGCCCCAATCCGGCGCCGAGATGTATTCGCGCCGAATTGACCTCGGGGGGCAAGACGGCGAAATTCATCAGCTCTCCTGGCTGGAACGGTTGGCCATCGTTGCAGAGGCAGGCGACGCCGTCACATTGTCGGGCTTAGGGCTTTCTGGCGTAAAGATTATTAGGAGGTGCCGTGCGGGTTTGTCGTTGATTCGACGAAAAATGTCCGGATTGAGACAACTCACACCCGAATCGAAAACTGGGCCACCGCAGATTCGCCGCGATAGGCAACGCGGTAACCGCCGCGACGCAACGCATCCGTCGGCGCGGCCATCGGCTCAAAGCAGATCACTTCCTCGCTGGGGGGAGCGAAGATCTGTGCCGCGGAGTAGCCCTGTTCGAAGCACACCTCGAGGCGGCGGCCGGCGGCACTGACCGCGAAGACGGCTCCGTCCTCCACGTTGTCGTATGCATCGTCGAAGGTCATGTCGCCCAACCGCTGTGATCGCGCAGGCTGGGTGGTGGTACCGCCGGCGGGCAGGCCGCGCTCATCCAGGGACAGATGCCGCAGCGGCGGTGTCTCGATCATCCACTCGGCGCGGTCGGTGTCCGGCAGCTGTAGATACGGGTGATAACCGAAGCACAGCGGCACCGCGCGGTCACCGGTCGGGCTGACCGTGGTGCGTATCGTCAGCGTCCGCTGGGCCAGTCTCACCGTTACCGCTAGCAGGTGCGGATACGGGAAGCTGGCCAATAACCGCTCGTCCGCTCCGAAATTCAGCTCGGCACCCAGTTCGTTGGCCGATTCGGACGTCACCTGCCAATTCGGGTACGCGGCCAGCACGCCGTGTATCGGCAAGCCGGCCGGGTCGGCTCGGACACCGTTCTCGCCCGGCCGCAGCGTGACCGTCACACCTTCGGCCGCATAGGTATCGGCGCCCAACCGGTTCGCCCACGGATACAGCACGGGGATGCCCATCGTCTTGCCCGCCGACAGGTACGCGTCGAGGCCCCGTCGCTGGCCGAGCAATTCCACTCCTGCGTCGGTCAGCGAGGTGCCGATCATGCCCGCTTCCGGCACGAACCGGGCCGCGACCGACGACGACGGGTCGCGCAGCGTGACGACGTGCACGGTCTCTCCTCGGGTCAGCGTGACAGCGGATCGTGCTGGATGTGTTGGGGCGGAGCGCCTTTGGCGACCAGCGCCGTCTTCGTGGCACGGACCATGGCGGGCCCGCCGCAGATCAGGATCTGCCGGTCGCCCCAACCGCCATACCTGGCCACCACGTCGGGCAGGCGACCCGTCTGGCGCACGTGCAGGCCCCGCGGCGGCGACACGTCGGGATAGTCGGCGGCCCAGGCAGGGTCGTTGTTGTATTCGGAAACGGGCGATACCGACAGCCACGGATTGTGCGCCGCAATCTGCCACAGCGTGCGTAGGTCATAGAGCTCGCAGCGGTAGCGTGCGCCGAAGAACAGATGTACCCGCGGGTTCACGGCGAAGCGGCTGAGGTCCATGATCAGCGTCCGCAACGGTGCCAGGCCGG
Source organism: Mycobacterium sp. ML4 (assembly GCF_054515735.1). Lineage (NCBI taxonomy): Bacteria > Bacillati > Actinomycetota > Actinomycetes > Mycobacteriales > Mycobacteriaceae > Mycobacterium > Mycobacterium sp. ML4. Next base: position 12,588 of record NZ_JBTNSY010000050.1, on the reverse strand, counting down.
TGCTGCCGGCGACCATCAGCACGTCGCCGCCGTCGCGGTCGACATGCATGCCACCGTGCGGGCCCGACAGCCGCCACCGGTCGCCAGGGCGGGTTTCGCCGACGATCGCGTTGCTCACCAGCCCGCCCGGGACGACCCTGACATGAAACTCGATGCCACCGCCCGGGTCAGCGGGGATCGCCGGGCTGAGGTAGCGCCAGCGGCGCGGGCACTGCGGAATCTGCACATTGACGTATTGGCCGGGGTGGTAATGCATCGGGCGGTCCAGGCGCAGCCGGACAACCGCCAGATCGCGCGACACCCGGGAGTGCTCGATGACCGTGCCGTCCACCCACGCGGGTGCCTCATCGGAGTCGGCCGCGCCGCTCATCACGCCGGTGAACAAGTTCAGCGACTGGTCGGCGGCGTGTTGGACGGCATCGGTCCACGCGCTGCCCAGGTGCGTGCGCAGGGTCGAATACAGAGCGCGGCGCAGCGTTCCGTAATGGGCGGGCAGCACGCCGTACTTGCGGTGATCGCGACCCAACTGCGCCAGGAAGGCCACCGGCTCGGCGGCGCGCTGGGCGACCAGCTCGCCGTAGAGCCAGTACATCGCCTGTGCGAATGCCGTGCGCTGGGCGTCCAGCTCGGGTGGAAACAGGTCACGAACCGTGGTGTCGATGGCAAACCAGTGGGTGTAGAAGCGGTGGACGAGCGTTGTCTCGGCGGGTCGAAAAGCGTCCCGCAACACCTGCAGCGCATCCCGGTCCTCGAGCCCCACGGATGCCGATTCTAGGCGCGCGCGTGCGATACGGGTCTCGCGCAGATGCGGCAAAGAAGTTAGAGTTGAGCGGAACAGACTCAACCTTGACGGCGTTGGAGTACGCGACAAGGTTTTACTCACACACGAGAACGGAGGGGTCGTGGACTCTTTCAACCCGACAACCAAGACACAGGCGGCACTGACGTCGGCGCTGCAGGCCGCATCGGCGGCCGGCAACCCCGAAATCCGGCCCGCGCATCTGCTGATGGCGCTGCTGACGCAGAACGACGGGATCGCCGCACCACTGCTGGAGGCTGTCGGTGTAGATCCCGCCACCATCCGCGCCGAGGCGCAGCGCCTGCTGGACAAGCTGCCCCAGATCAGCGGCTCCAGTTCGCAGCCGCAGCTGTCCCGCGAGTCGCTGGCGGCCATCACCGCCGCACAGCAACTGGCCACCGAGATGGACGACGAATTCGTCTCCACCGAGCACCTGATGGTCGGGTTGGCCACCGGTGACTCCGAAGTCGCCAAGGTGCTGACCGGCCACGGAGCGTCCCCCCAAGCACTGCGAGAGGCGTTCGTCAAGGTGCGCGGCAGCGCGCGGGTGACCAGCGCCGACCCCGAAGCCACCTACCAGGCGCTGGAGAAGTACTCCACCGATCTGACGGCTAGGGCCCGCGAGGGCAAACTCGACCCGGTCATCGGGCGCGACAACGAGATCCGCCGGGTGGTCCAGGTGCTGTCCCGGCGTACCAAGAACAACCCGGTGCTCATCGGTGAACCGGGCGTCGGAAAGACCGCGATCGTCGAGGGCCTGGCCCAGCGCATCGTGGCCGGCGACGTGCCGGAGAGCCTGCGCGACAAGACCGTCATCTCCCTGGACCTGGGCTCGATGGTGGCCGGTGCGAAGTACCGCGGTGAGTTCGAGGAACGGCTCAAGGCCGTGCTCGACGACATCAAGAACTCCGCCGGCCAGATCATCACCTTCATCGACGAGTTGCACACCATCGTCGGTGCCGGTGCTACCGGCGAGTCGGCGATGGACGCCGGCAACATGATCAAGCCGATGCTGGCCCGCGGCGAACTGCGCCTGGTGGGCGCCACCACTCTGGACGAATACCGCAAGTACATCGAGAAGGACGCCGCGCTGGAGCGCCGTTTCCAGCAGGTGTTCGTCGGTGAGCCATCGGTGGAGGACACCGTCGGCATCCTGCGCGGGCTGAAGGACCGCTACGAGGTGCACCACGGGGTGCGCATCACCGATTCCGCGCTGGTGGCCGCGGCCACGTTGAGCGACCGCTACATCACCGCCCGCTTCCTGCCGGACAAGGCCATCGACCTGGTCGACGAGTCCGCCAGCCGGCTGCGGATGGAAATCGACTCGCGGCCTGTCGAAATCGACGAGGTCGAGCGCCTGGTGCGCCGGCTGGAGATCGAAGAGATGGCGCTGGCCAAAGAGGAAGACGCCGCGTCCAAGGAGCGGCTGGAGAAGCTGCGCGCCGAGCTGGCCGACAAAAAGGAGGAGCTCGCCGAGCTGACCACGCGGTGGCAGAACGAGAAGAATGCCATCGACGTCGTCCGTGAGCTCAAGGAACAGCTGGAGGAGCTGCGCGGCGAGTCCGAGCGCGCTGAGCGCGACGGCGACCTGGCCAAGGCCGCCGAGCTGCGGTATGGCCGCATCCCCGAGGTCGAGAAGAAGCTCGACGCCGCGTTGCCGCAGGCCGAGGCCCAAGAGAACATGATGCTCAAGGAAGAGGTGGGCCCCGACGACATCGCCGACGTGGTCTCGGCGTGGACCGGCATCCCGGCCGGCAGGTTGCTGGAAGGCGAGACCGCCAAGCTGCTGCGCATGGAGGACGAGCTGGGCAAGCGGGTCGTCGGCCAGCGCCAGGCCGTACAGGCCGTGTCGGACGCCGTGCGGCGGTCGAGGGCCGGCGTCGCCGACCCGAACCGGCCGACCGGTTCGTTCATGTTCCTGGGCCCGACCGGCGTCGGTAAGACGGAGCTGGCAAAGGCGTTGGCGGACTTCCTGTTCGACGACGACCGCGCCATGGTCCGCATCGACATGAGCGAGTACGGCGAGAAGCACTCGGTGGCCCGGCTGGTCGGTGCGCCTCCCGGCTACATCGGCTACGACCAGGGTGGTCAGCTGACCGAGGCGGTGCGGCGGCGTCCGTACACGGTGATCCTGTTCGACGAGATCGAAAAGGCCCACCCGGACGTGTTCGACGTGCTGTTGCAGGTGCTCGACGAGGGCCGGCTGACCGACGGTCAGGGCCGTACGGTCGACTTCCGCAACACCATCCTCATCCTGACCTCCAACCTGGGGTCGGGTGGCAGCGAGGAACAAGTGATGGCCGCGGTGCGGACGGCGTTCAAGCCGGAGTTCATCAACCGGCTCGACGACGTGATCATCTTCCACGGCCTCGAGCCCGGCGAGCTGGTGCAGATCGTCGACATCCAGCTCGCCCAGTTGGACAAGCGGTTGGCACAGCGGCGCCTGCAGCTCGAGGTGTCCCTGCCGGCCAAGCAGTGGCTGGCGCAGCGGGGCTTCGACCCGGTGTACGGCGCACGGCCCTTGCGCAGGCTGGTGCAGCAGGCGATTGGTGACCAGTTGGCCAAGCTGCTGCTGGCCGGCGAGGTGCACGACGGCGACGTGGTGCCCGTCAACGTCAGCCCGGACGGCGACTCGCTGATCCTCGGCTAATCCGCGCCTGTTCGTCGGCGCCGGTCGCCCAGCTCGAATTCCCGGGTCTGGGCGCCGGCGTCGAAGATTGCTTTCAGCAGTTTCTGCGCGGCCGGCTGCGCGACAGTCTGGCGTAGTAGCTGATCTTCGATGCGCAGGCCGGTTTGCAGATCTCCGGGCGCGGCCGCCACGGCATGTTTGGCCGCGGCGATGGCCGACGGCGGACTGGACGCGATGCGCGCGGCGAGTCGGTCGACGAATCGGCGCAGCTGGTCGGGGGGCAGCGCCCGGTTGATGTACCCCCAGGCCTCCGCGGTTTCCGAGTCGACGTCCATACCGCCCAAAATCACTTCGAGGGCCCGGGACCGGCCGATCAGCCGGGGCAGTCGCTGGGTAGCGCCGCCGCCGGGAATGATGCCCACCGACACCTCCGGATGGCTCAGCACCGTGGTGCCCTGTGGGGCATAGCGCATGTCGAAAGCCATCACGAGTTCGCAACCGCCGCCGCGGCAGACACCCTCGATCACCGCGATCGTTGCCTTCGGAAGGTTCCGAATTCGTTCGGTGACGGCGTGGAAGAACGACAGCTCCTCGTGCAGTGCGAGGTCGTCGGCGGGCAGATCCTGGATCAACGAGACATCGGCGTGGGCGATGAAGATCTCCGGGTCGGCGGAGTCGACGACAAGCACCCGCACCTGGTCGTCGTCGACGATCTCTGCGAGCAGCCGGTGGATCTCGGTGAGCAACCCACGATCCAGCAGGTTGATCGGCGGATGATCGATGGTGGCCCGGCAGATCCCGTCCGCGCCGGCGACCCGGATTAGCCGGTAGTCCTCATACGTCACGCTTCGGAGATTTTGACGAATCCCTGCTGCACCAACTGCGTCAGTCTCGCCATCGCATTTCGGTTGACCTTGATGCCTGGAATCAGGTCACCGTTGCCCCAACCCATTGCCCTCGCGGTGGCACCGCAGAGTTCGATCTGCGCGCCTTTGGTCAACAGGCCGGTGATCACATGTTTGTAGGGGTTGCCGGTTGCGACGTGCCGGTTGGCGTTGTAAACCTCGTCGTCGAGCGTGACGTGTCCGGCATTGGTGTGGAATACGACGACCACATGAGGCTGCACTTTCCAAGCCGCGGCATCGGCAAGGACGATTCCGGCATGGAATAGCACGGCCGGCATGTCGCCTTCGAATGTCAGCGACGCCACGCTGAACGCGACCTTCACCTCTTCGAGGTCGACGGGGACGTCAATATGCAGCGATTCGTCAGGACCTGACAATTGAGTGCTCCTTCTCCGTTACCGGCGGCGTCCCCTCCGTGAAGCACCGGGACGCCGTTTGCGGAGGTACACCCTGAGTACGCGCCCACTCCGTCAGATTCACACGATCAAGATACTCACTCGAACCTTCATACGCTCAGTATGTCGCCAGCAGCCAAGAACCTCCGCGCGCTGGCGAAAGTTGCCCGCCGCCGCTTTCCGGCGCGCGGTGCCGCCGGTGCCGGAGGCGGAGCTGCCGCCATCGCCGTCCGTGCATCGGGACCGGTGCCGCGTCCCACTGCCGGCTAATCGGTCCACTGATCATTGACGTTCCTCCGTCCCACGGGTGTTGCAGCGAGGGCGTCGACCCGGTCAATGACGCATAGGCGATCCGCGATCGGCTGATCAGGATGCAGCTGGCCCATCGAAATGCGCGACGAAGACGTGGTGCCCGTCCACATCAGCGCGGCGACAACGTGCCGGGGGCTGCGCTGGGGTTTCACGCGCAGTCGCGGGTCACTTCGGTCGGGCTCGCCTGGCGTTGGTGCAGCTCTATTGTTGACCGCCACCCTTGCCGCCCCTGCCGAATGCGCCGCCGGCACCTCCCAACGAGCCGATCGGTGGCTTACCGGGTTCGCCGGTGCCGCCCGGCTGGCCCGGCAGGTCCTTTCCGGGTCCGCCGGTGCCTCCGGTACCGCCGTTGCCACCGGTGCCTCCGCTACCGGCGTCGGAGTTGCCGCCGTTGCCGCCGGTACCACCGTTTCCGCCCGCCGCGCCTGCGGTGAACTGGTTGCCAGCCCCTCCCAATCCGCCAACGCCGCCCTGTCCACCGGTACCGCCGCTTGTCGAGCCGTTACCGTGCCCGCCGTTACCGCCGTTGCCCCCCGCCCCGCCGGTGGCGAGTAGCCTGCCAGCGCTGCCGCCGGTGCCGCCGGCACCGCCAGCTCCGCCGTTGTCGCCGGCGCCGCCGTTACCGCCAGCGCCCCCCGTCCCAGGGGGGCCGCCGGCGCCCTTGCTGCCGAAGGCGGTGTTACCGCCGTCGCCTCCGGCTCCGCCGCCGCCGCCAGCACCGCCCCAACCCGCGCCGCCGTTGCCGCCAACGCCGCCGGCGCCGGCCTGTGTGCCAAACGCGAACGTCGCACCCCCCGCGCCCCCATTACCGCCCGTACCGCCTCTGCCGCCGTTTCCGGCGCCGCCGGCCCCACCGTTGCCGCCGGTGCCCGCTGTGCTGGCGCTGGTGGACCCGCCCCGGCCACCATCGCCGCCGGCCCCGCCGTCACCCGCGGTCCCGGTGCCACCGTTCCCGCCGGCGCCCCCATTCCCGCCATTGATGCTCGAAAAGTCGCCGCCGCCCGCCCCGTTGCCGCCTCGCCCGCCGGTACCACCGGTGGTCCCGCTGCCGGCGTTGCCACCGACGCCGCCACTGCCGCCCGAGCCGGAAGACGAGCCGGCCCGGCCGCCATCACCGCCTGTGCCACCGTTGCCGCCGACGGCGAAGCCGCTGCCGTCGCCGCCGCTGCCGCCGCTGCCGCCTCTTCCGCCGGTGCCCACGGTGCCACTCACGCTGCCGCCGTTTCCGCCGGCGCCTCCGTTGCCGGCAGCGGGGGAGCCGCCGTTGGCGCCGGTCGCCCCGCCGGTAGATCCGGAGCCACCAAGGCCGCCGTCGCCGCCCCGGCCCGCGTCACCGCCATTGCCGCCATTGCCACCGGTGCCGCCGGGAGCGACGGCGCTGCCTGCGGCGCCTTGAGCTCCGTTGCCGCCGTTCCCCGCTATGCCTGCGTTACCGCCATTCCCGTTGCCGCCGCCGACCCCGCTGGAGGCTTGACCGTTTACGCCGGTGCCTCCCACACCGCCGTCTCCACCGCGACCGCCGCCACCGCCGTAACCGGCGTCGCCTCCATTGGTTCCGTTTGCTCCGGGGGCGACGCCGTCCGCACCGGTGAGCCCGTTGCCGCCAGCCCCGCCCTCGCCGCCGGCGCCACCTGCCCCACCGACTCCGCCGTCACCGATCAGCAGGCCGCCGACGCCGCCGGCCCCGCCATCGCCGCCCGCACCGCCGGCACCGCCGATACCGCCGTCGGGGTTCACGGCGTTGCCCGCGCTGCCGGCAAACCCCGCAGCGCCGGCGCCACCGGCGCCGCCGGCTCCGCCGGTCCCGATCAATCCGGCGCGACCGCCGCCGCCGCCATCGCCGCCGGCCATACCCGCCAAAGTGGCCGTCCCGCCGGCGCCGCCGCCGCCGCCGTTGCCGTACAGCCAGCCGCCAGCGCCGCCGGTGCCGCCGCGCGCACCGGGTCCGCCCATTCCGCCCAGCCCGCCGTCACCGACCAGCCCCGCCGCGCCCCCCGCGCCACCGGTTAGCCCGGCCGTTGTTTGGTTGTAGCCGTTGCCGCCGTTGCCCCACAGCAACCCGCCGGCCCCGCCGTTCGGGTTAGCGGGCGTGCCGTTGACACCGTTGCCGATCAGTGGCCGCCCCAGCAGGGCCTGGCTGGGGGCGTTAATGACCCCAAGCAGTTGTTGTTCAACCGCCTGCAGCGGTGCGACGTTGGCCGCCTCGGCGCCGCCGTAGGCCACCCCCGCAGCCCGCAGCGCTTGGGTGAATTGATTGTGGAACACCGCGGCTTGGGCGTTGAGGGTCTGAAACTGGCGGCCGTAGCCGCCGAACAGGTTGGCGATGGCCGCGGAAACCTCATCTTCGGCTGCAGGGGCCAGCGTGCTGATTGGCGTTGCGGCGGCGGCGGCGATGTCGGTCACCACACCGTTGATCCTGGCCAGGTCGCCGGCTGCAGCCCTCAAGGCGTCCGGCACCGTGAGCAATGCCATAACACAATCCTCTGCATCGAAACGAAGACGTGAAGACGTTCAGTAACCTACTGAAGGTCCGCGATTAATGACGTGCCGCGACGTCGTCTCTAATGAAATTCACCGACATGGTTCGCGGGGAATTCGTAGACGAGTTCCGCGGTTGCCGCGGTCGTTTCCTCGGGCGAGCCCAGAGGGACGCGCAAAGCCGCCCTCGCGGGGTCTTGGGCGCCGCCGTCACCGCCCGTGCCGTCGCTCCAAGGACAGATCAATCAGCGGTCTTTTTGCTCCGCCGGCGCAGGCCGCTTCCGGCCCGGCGGCGCCACCGACTCCATCGCTCACCATATGGCTGCCGCAGAACGCCGATTCGCGCTGGTTCAGTCCGTGATTCGGTTGTGACCTGGTCGGATTCTCTGTTGGGCGCACCGAGCAGATACTCTGTTGGGGATGGTCCCGCTCTGGTTCACGCTCTCCGCACTGTGCTTCGTCGGTGCGGCGGTGCTGCTGTACGTCGATATCGATCGACGTCGTGGGCGCAGCCGGCGCCGGAGGTCATGGGCGCGATCTCACGGTTTCGATTACGAACGCGAGTCGAACGACATCCTGGACCGGTGGAAGCGCGGCGTGATGTCGACAGTCGGCAACGTCCCGGCCTACAACGTCGTCCTGGGCCAGATCCGCGGTGAGGCGGTCTACATCTTCGACCTCGAAGAGGTCGCGACGGTGATCGCGCTGCACCGCAAGGTGGGCACGAACGTGGTGGTGGATCTGCGGCTCAAGGGGCTCAAGGAGCCGCGCGAGAGCGACATCTGGCTGCTGGGCGCGATCGGTCCGCGGATGGTGTACTCCACCAACCTCGACGCCGCCCGCCGGGCATGCGACCGGCGCATGGTCACGTTCGCGCACACCGCGCCCGACTGCGCCGAAATCATGTGGAACGAGCAGAACTGGACTCTGGTCGCCATGCCGATCGCCAGTACCCGCGCACAGTGGGACGAAGGCTTGCGTACGGTGCGTCAATTCAACGACCTGTTGCGGGTGCTGCCGCCGTTGCCTGCCGAAACACCGCCGGATGAAGGCGAATCCGAAGGGCGGCGCAACGCCGCGCCGGGTCGTCCACTGGCCCCGACCGCCCGTGCCGAGTTGCCGCAGCGTCGGGCCCAGCCCGACCCGGCCGCCGGTGTGATGCCCGATCCCGCTCGCCGTGCCCCTGAGCCGGTGGTCCGGGAGGAGAGTCGTTCGGAAGGCGCCCGGCGTCCCCCGCGGACGGGACGCAACGGCCATCAGGCCAGCAACTACCAACTCTGAGGGCGCATGCCTCGACCTGTTGCGCTGATCACTGGGCCCACGTCCGGCATCGGTGCCGGGTACGCGCGCCGTTACGCCCGCGACGGCTATGACCTGGTGCTGGTCGCACGCGATGTGAAAAGACTCGAGCACCTGGCCGGTGAGCTGGGGTCCGGGGCCGGCAGCATCGAGATCCTGCCCGCGGACCTGGCTGAATCGGCCGACCGCGACAAGGTCGCCCAGCGGCTTGCCGCCGGCGTGCAGGTACTGGTCAACAACGCCGGCTTCGGCATGTCCGGCGAGTTCTGGGAGACTGAGCCCGCCGACCTGCAGGAGCAACTCGACGTCAACGTCGCCGCGGTGATGCACCTGACCCGCGCCGCACTGCCGTCCATGATGGATGCGGGAGCCGGCACTGTCATCAATATCGCCAGCGTCGCCGGCCTGCTGCCCGGCCGGGGATCGACCTATTCGGCGTCGAAGGCCTGGGTGATCTCCTTCAGCGAGGGGCTCGCCAACGGGCTGCAGGGCTCCGGCGTCGGCGTGCACGCGGTGTGTCCCGGCTACGTGCGCACCGAATTTCATAGTCGCGCCGGACTGGACATGGCTCATGTGCCGTCGTTCATGTGGCTCCAGGTCGATGACGTCGTGCGCGACAGCCTCGCCGACATCGCCCGCGGCAAGGTCGTCATCGTCCCGGGCGCCCAGTACAGATTCCTGGTCGCCACGGGCCGGGCGATGCCGCGCCGGCTGGCGATGCTGTTGACCAAACGATTCGGTAGTGGTCGTGGCCGGACCTGATACGCAGGCGAGGGCCGAACTGGCCGAACTGGTGCGTGAACTGTCGGTGGTTCACGGGCGCGTCACGCTGTCTTCGGGCAAGGAGGCCGACTACTACGTCGACCTGCGCCGCGCGACCCTGCACCATCGTGCGTCCGCGCTGATCGGCCGGTTGATGCGGGAGCTCACGGCAGACTGGGACTACGCCCTGGTCGGTGGGCTGACGTTGGGCGCCGATCCCGTGGCGACCGCCATCATGCATGCACCCGGTCGCCCGATCGATGCGTTCGTTGTTCGCAAGTCGGTGAAAACCCATGGGATGCAACGACTTATCGAAGGCGCCGAGGTATCCGGCAAGCGTGTGCTGGTGGTTGAGGACACCAGCACCACCGGCGGCTCCGCGCTGACGGCGGTGCGCGCCGTCCGCGACGCTGGAGGTGAGGTGATCGGCGTGGCGACCGTGGTGGACCGCGCGACCGGCGCCGCCGAGGCAATCGAAGCCGAGGGCGTGCCGTACCGCAGCGTGCTGGGCCTTGCGGATCTGGGCCTGGGCTAGGCCGCGTGCGTGTTCGAAGTGCGCTGGTTTTGGCAGTGGTGCTGTGTTGGCTGACGGGATGCTCGGGTTCAGATAAGCCGGGCGCGGTCTACGGAGCTCAGAGCGCCCGGATCGGCGAATCGCTGGCCGTGCTGGGCTGGAATATCTCGGTGTCGAACCTGCGGTGGGCGCAGGACTATGTGCTGGTCGACGTCGATGCCTCCCCGACAGATTTAAAGGCGGCGCACGCCAAGGCCGAAGATGTTCGTTTGGGTCTTTACGGCGCGCTGTCGCATCCGATGGAAATCAACGCACTGGGCAGCTGTGACGACGCGGCGACCAAAGCGCCCGACATCGGTACGCCGCTGAAGGCGCGTCCGGACCGGCTCACCGGCACTGTCTGCCTGGGCCCGCTGAAAGAACGCAGCGCCGTGCGAGGTGTGTACGTCTACTCGCCTCATGAGCGGATCGCCGGTACGTCGGCCGCCTATGCCGCGGCGTTCCCGGTGGGGCTGCCGCCGACCAATGTCAACGACACCGGTTTGGTGGTCAAGTCCACCAACACCTCGGCGTGGCGGGCCGACGGTCTGCCGATCAGCAAGGCTCAACTTGGTGACCCGGCGGCGTTCACCGGTAACGGCTACATGTTGCTGAACCTGGAAGCCGCGGCCATCGGGGCCCAGTATCGGGACGAGTCCGCTCGCCGCGGCGGGCCCCTGATGCTGGTGGCCGCACCGACATTGCCCGGCCGTGGGCTGAGCCCGGCCTGTGCGGCCTACGGCTCGTCGGTGCTGATCCTGCCCGACGCGTCGCGGGACTCGGTACAGGTCAACGCCTCGCTGTGCACCCAGGGCGAGATCAGCAAGGCGCTCTTGTACGCGACGGTGGCGATCGAGGGCACCCATGCCGCGCTGTGGACCGGCAAGTGAGCGAGCCTGGGCCGACCGAATGGGGTGCGCCGGCCGCCGGTGTCGGCCCCTGGGTCGGCGAGTTGCCCGACGATCCGCGCTATGACCCAGATCTGTTGCGCGACGGCGATTCTCGCAACGTCGTCGACGCCTATCGGTATTGGACGCGGGAAGCAATCATCGCCGACATCGACCGCCGCCGGCACCCACTGCACATCGCAATCGAGAACTTCGGGCACGACGCCAACATCGGCTCAGTGGTACGTACCGCGAACGCGTTCGCCGTGAACACCGTGCACATCGTCGGCCGGCGGCGCTGGAACCGCCGCGGCGCCATGGTGACCGACCGTTACCAGCGGCTGTGCCACCACGACAGCACAGCCGCGCTGATGGAATTCGCCGTCACGGCCGGTCTGATGGTGGTCGCTGTGGACAACGTCCCCGGCGCCGCGCGGCTGGAGGAAGCTTCGCTGCCGCGGGATTGCCTGCTGGTGTTCGGTCAGGAAGGTCCGGGCATCACCGACGACACTCGCGTCGGCGCGGCGCTCACCGTGTCGATCGCCCAGTTCGGCTCCACGCGCAGCATCAATGCCGGGGTGGCAGCGGGGATCGCGATGCATGCCTGGATTCGGCAGCACGGGGACATGTCGCAAGCCTGGTGATGCTCACCCGGGCAGCCCGTCTACGCCGGCCTTCCCATTCGCGCCGGCCTGGCCGAACCCGCCGATACTGCCGCTGATACTGCCTGTCCCGCCGCCGCCGCCGGCGCCGAAGTTTCCGCCGCCTCCGCCAGCAGCACCGCTGCCACCGGCTCCTGCGGCACCGGAAGTACCGAATAAACCGCCTGCTCCGCCGGCCCCGCCGTCGCCGCCGTTGCCTCCATCGCCGCCGTCGCCGCCATTCCCGCCGCTGCCGCCGTTACCCCCAGCGCCACTCGGAAAGCCGAAGCCGCCGTCTCCGCCGATGCCGCCGGGGCCACCCTGATCGCCCGCGCCGCCCGTACCTGCGATACCGCCTGCGCCGCCGGACCCCCCGTTGCCGAAGAATAGCCCGCCACGGCCACCAGCGCCCCCGGAGCCGCCGCTGCCTCCGGCGCCACCCGATGCGCCAACCCCACCGGACCCGCCGTTCCCGCCGGGACCACCGCTGATCAGTCCGGCTCCGCCGTTGCCGCCGTTGCCGCCCGCGGCGCCGATGCCGCCGACACCGCCGGTGCCACCGGCGCCGCCGATACCGGCGACGGTGGCCGGGCCGTTGCCGCCGGTACCGCCGTCACCGCCGGGAGCGCCTGCACCCCCCGCACCACCGGTTCCACCGGTCCCGCCACGGCCACCCGCGTTGGACCCTTGGCCGCCGTCACCGCCTGTGCCGCCGGGAGCGCCGATGCCGCCGATTCCACCAGTTCCGCCACTGCCCCCGGCGACGGTGCCCGTGCCGCCTGCGCCGCCGGTGCCGCCGGCCTGGCCGACCGTGGCGCTGCTGACGCCGTTGGTGCCCGGTCCGCCGGGACCGGCGATGCCGTTGTTATTCCCGGGTGCGCCGGGGGTGCCCGGGGCCGCAGCGGGGCCTTGGTTTTGGAAGGGCGTG
>NZ_JBTNSY010000049.1:0-16950 GCF_054515735.1 Mycobacterium sp. ML4 | reverse complement strand
CTGGGTTTGAGCACACCTTGTACATCAAACCCGCGGAGGATAAAGCGAACTGGTGCGGGCACAGGATTGACGCTTTTTGCAGCGGCGAGACACTTTGCAAAGACACCACACGGGAACCGAGCAAGATCACGCCGAACAACAGGAATGACCGGCTGCCCAGCCTGTTCGATAGCGCACACTCCTACACGGTCCCGCATACGGAGCGACGGAAGGCAGGCTATGTCGATCAGCACCATCAGCGGCGGTGCCGGACCCAACGGCTGATCGGGATGACCGGTTAGCCGATTTGGTGAGCAATCCTGGTCTTGAAGGACTTTAGTCACTACCCCCGAGGGGTATCTCGCCATACACTTCCGACCATGACGCAGTCATCAGGGTACGACGAACCGCGCACGGCAACAGAGCAGTCCAGCTGCGCGCATCAACCCGATACGCCGAGTCCACTAGCCCACGCTTGGGTGATCGTAGGCACCACCGCCGGTGTCGTTCTTGTCGTAGCCCTGCTGTTTTTTGCCGGGTTCTTCTTGGCCCGCGCCACGAATGGCCCGAGCGCCAGGCACCAGACATCCGGCCCCGGCGGTGCGAGCAGCAGCTGCCCGATGATGGGATCCAGCGCAGGTATGGGACCCGGGGAGTCGAACGAGCCCCGGCGAACGACGATGCCGCCACCGGCATCAGAACCGCACCATCCCTGAGCCGCCAGAAGACTGGGCGCTCAGATTACTTGGTCTCAGTAGTTCTCTTCACCTGAAACCGAGGCAGATCACCAATCAACGATGAACCAGAAAGGAACCATAACAATGACACACAAGCGAAGTCATCGAGTCGCGTTAACAGTCGCGAGTGTAGGTGCCACAGCAGGACTGATGGCCATAGCTCTTCCGCTAGTTCCGCAGGTAAGCGCCAATCTCGATAACGCCGCGATGTCCGAGATGGGCATGAGGCCGGAAATGCCCGTGCCGCATGTGATGCGCTATGGTGCGATCGCCTATGCCCCGAGCGGCGCTTGGGGTACAGCGCAGGGTTACCCCACTAAGGCGCAAGCGCAACAGGTCGCAGTGGACCGCTGCAACGACGCGGACTGCCGTGTCGTCATCAGCTTCAATTTGTGCGGCGCCGTCGCTTCCGACGGCGTGAATTACCGGGGTGGAACAGGCTTGTCCCGTTCAGCGGCGGAATCCGACGCCTTGAACAGGCTTGGCGGTGGGACAATCGTGAGCTGGGTATGCAACTGAGTGCACTGCGGACCGAGCACGAAAGTCCTGTGGCCTAAACCATCGTTCACGCGGCCACGCGTGGGCCACCAGCATGTGGACTGCTATGCCATACAGGTATATGGTATGGCAGACGATGTGTCGTTGGGCGGTACTGCGCATAGCAGCGGAAATCCGCCGCTCTGCCACGATGGGCCAGGGTGGCGGCGCGCATTTGTCTTATCTATTTCAGCGCCCAAGGATGCGGTAGGCCGCGATGGCCGTCCATGGCAGACGCCTGCAGCACTTCATCGCCTTAATGGCCTCCGTGGGTGTCGCAATCGGTGCAGCCGCCCCGGTTGCTGCCGACCCGGACAACCCCTTCAGCGGACTCAGTTGCTCGTGTCCTTCCCAGGGGCCCGGGCATCGGCTTGACGTTCCCGAGATCAGTGAGGGCATTAAGGAAGGGCTTGCCGGCCCGCGCGCACCGCAGCCAGAATCCAAACGCCGGTTCAGCGGGCGGTCGACGCCGAGCGGCCAAAGCTGAACATCTGAGGCCGCCAGGCGAAGCCGCCGTGCAAAACGGTCGCTTCGATAGCGGAATACCGTTGACCGACGGCCAGCTTTGCTGCCGTCTTTCGTCCGCAGGTATCGTTAGAACTCGCCTTTCATTGTGGCCCAGAACTATTCCTGCTGGGCGTTGTCCCAACACCGTGGTGCGGCCAACCGAGCGGGCTAGGTTGTGCTCAGAGGCGAACCGCGCGAGCTGTGCTGAGGTGTACCTGGCAGCCGTGATCCGCGTGCAACATGACCTGCTCAGCGAGCTCGCCGCGCATCGCCATGGCCATCTCCGGAGCGGCCTGGACCAGATCGGTATGCAGGTAATCGTCGATGGCCCAGCCGATTACCCGACGTGAGCAGCCGTGCTCACCGTCATCGCGTAGATCGACCAGGATGCGGGTGGCACCGTACACGGCGTCGGACTCCGCGTGGAACTTCGCGACCTTGGCATCCAACTCGGCGCGCCGCTGCTGTGTCGGGGTCGGCCCGCGCTCGCGGGATTTGCGCCACTTGTAGTACCCCGAGCACGACACCTCCAGCAGCTCGCACATCCGCTTAACCAGTGTAGGTGGCCTTCTCCGCCTCGATCACCCGATAGGCTTCTACCGTGGTGTTCGGAGACGAAGAGGCCTCCAAGTCGCCGGTCAGAAACTTAGCGACGTCCGCATGTGGGACAACGGAACTGCCGCCGCATGGCCGCGACCTCGCTGCGGTTTCTCGCTGACACCTCAACCACCTCATCGTGGATCCGGTCGGCGCTCGCCAACGCCTTCGGTGAACTGATGCGCATCGAGAAACGCTCACTGCCTGATCAGGGTTGGATCGACCACCCTGGTGCAGCGTGTCCAGGACCCCACCGCCTGATCAGTCGGGTCATCGATGACCGCGGGTTGGCTCGGCGGGGCTGCAAGGAGCAAATCGTGTGCGCGGCAGTAGTCGTCGTTGTAGATGGTGTCGAAATAGCGCAGCGGACCATCGGGAAAGATGGCGGCAATCATTGTGCCGGGACGGTGGGTGCGAGCGGCCCAGCCGGCGACCAATGCCACAGCCCCGACACTCCATCCCCCGCTGGTGTAGTAGGTTCTTGCCAGCGTGCGGCATGCCCACACCGCTTCTGCGGGGGCCACCCAGTGAGCCTCGGCGAACGCCGGGTAGTCGACGTTGCGGGGATAGATACTCGATCCCAAACCCCGCATCAACCGCTTGGCGGCGGCCGGTTGCCCGAAGATTGTCGAGCCGATGGTGTCCACACCGATCAACTCCAGCTCGGGGTTGGCATTGCGCAGCACGCGGGCAACGCCTGCCGAGTGGCCTCCGGTACCTACCGAGCACACGAGGACATCGACGCTACCAAGTTGATTCAGCAGTTCCAGCGCCAGCGACTGGTAGCTGTCTACGTTGTCAGGGTTGTTGTATTGGTCGGGATTCCAGGCGTGCGGATCTGCGTCCAAGAGCTGGGCCACCCGCGCGTTACGGGCCTGCTGCCACCCCCCGCGAGGATGCGGTTCGGTGACGATGTCGATGCGCACCCCGTAAGCGGCCAACATCTGCTGCACGATCGGTTCCATGCCGGGATCGGTAACCAAAGTCACCGGATGTCCGTATACTTGGCCGGCCAACGCCAGACCCAATCCGAGTGTGCCACTGGTAGATTCGACAATTTGTGCGCCCGGGTGCAGTTCGCCGCGAGCCCGAGCGCATTCGACCATATGCAAAGCGGGGCGATCTTTCATCCCGCCGGGATTGGCGCCTTCTAGCTTGGCCCAAAAGCCGCGGTCATCGGTGCCGAAGACGTCAGAAATCCACAGCACCGGCGTATTGCCCACCAGGTTGGCGGGTTCGCGATGTTTACCAGCGGCGCCGGCGTGAGCAGCCGAAATGAGATGCCGTCCGGTCCGCGACGTCGTCGCGCCACAGCAAAGGTGCGGTTCTGCAGGGCCGCTGGACGGCTCGAAGGACTCATTGATTGCTGTGCACAAGGGAATGTTCATGGATCGTCGCTTTCGCAGGTGCGCCGCAAAGAGGCGGCATTGACGTCGGTCAGCGATCACCGGTCGCCGTGCGCATGGCGCCACGACCTGACGCTGAGCGGTCAGCGACGAGTTAAGCAGAACAGTGTCAGGAGATCTCGACCGGCGAGGGCTCGCGGCACCACGTGCGGCGGACCCCGTCCGGACGACGCAACGCGGCGGGACAGCGCGGAGAGAGTCGTGACCACCGCTGCCGCCACGCCGAGTTCCACCAGGGTGGTGGCGATTCGCGGCAACACCGCTGACGCCGCCACGTCATGACAGGCGGTCAACGATCCGTTGAAAAGGTGGGGATGATCGACGTTGATAGCGAATTCCGCGCCCACCGAAGACAGAAACGCATGGGAGTGGTGACGGGGATGGCTCTCTGGATGCAGCAGTGCGGAGTGCCCCACCAGCAGAAGCAAGAACATGGCTGTAATCGCGGCGGTAATCGATCGCCATCTCGGTCGCCTCAGTGCGTCGCCTGTTGTCCGCCCTTCAGAGCGGGCTGCCGGTAGGAAGGTGCGTGGAAACGGCGTCGTCCGTTCTCGCACACACCTCATACCCCTAGAGGGTAGGCGTCCATTGCTACCTCAGCAACTGGGCGCGACTTTACTTCGCCGATTCAATCGCCGTTGATCACGGTTCGCTTGTCTTATCGCTCCTGTTGGCACATCAGACTCACGCAACCGCGGCTCTGGCGGGTGTCAGAGACGGGGTCTTCCGCTATACCAGGTTTGACCACCGAGGCACCATGGGGGGGCGTTCCAGGAACCGGGTGTCGGGGACAATCCCGGATACACCGCGCTCTCCTGCACCTGCCAACGGGAGTCCCCCCAACATGCTGCTCGGGACGCCAGCGTTAGCGGCCGGAGCGGCACCGAGGTTGGTGCCCGTCAGCGCAGCGGCCGCCTTGGCCGGCAGGGTGGCCGTCCAACTCTGCGGCACCGATAACGACCCGACCAATCCCGCCCGCCCCGCACCCGCAGACACCGCCGTGCCGGCGCCGCTAAAGCTTGCCAAACCGGCCAAGCCTGATCCGAGTGGCCCAGTAGCCAACCCTTCGGCAACTGCTGGTGCGAGCGCGCTGGTGGCCGCCGGGATCAGGCCCTTGAGCTTCTCCCCGGTTGACAGGCCGGCGCTGGCGATCCACGCGGTTGAACTGATCGTTGACAGTTCCGGGTTTATCGCACTCAGGACCGAGGGAAGCGAACTCGATGACAGGGGTGAAGCCAGTCCCTGCAACACGGTGGGCAAGGACGACGTCAGCTGTGTGAGGGCGGCCTGTGTGTCGGTTGCCACGGAACCGCCCACCGCCTGGGCGACAGCCGCACCCTGCGCAGCCAATCCGCTCGGATTGATGACCTGCTGCGGCGGGGCGAAAGGCGTCAAAGTCGACGCGGCCGCTGACGAGCCGGCATACCCATACATAGCCATAGCATCTTGAGCCCACATTTCCGCGTACTGGGCCTCGGTGGCCGCGATCGCCGGCGTGTTCTGCCCGAAGACGTTTGTCGCAATCAGGGTGATCAACAAGCTGCGATTGGCCGCAACCACCGGCGGCGGCACGGTCGCCGCAAACGCCGCTGCATACGCGGCGGCTGCGGCACGTGCCTGGTCGGCCGCCTGCTCTGCCGCGGTGGCGGTCATGCTCATCCACGTCACATAAGGCGCGGCTGCCGACGCCATCCAGGTCGCCGCCGGACCGTACCAGGACAGGGCAGTCAATTGCGCTATAACTGCCGCGTAAGATGTTGCCGCTGAACTCATTTCGACGGCCAGCTCATCCCAGCCAGTCGCGGCGGCCAACATCGGCCCCGAGCCGGGGCCCGAATACATCCTGACCGAATTGACTTCCGGTGGGAGTGCCCCGAAATCCATTCGCATATCCCTTCAGCTATTAGCCAACGTCAGCCGGTCGCGGCCGCGTTGGCTGCTTCGGTGGCGGCATAGGACCCAGCACTAGTCGCCAGGGCGGCGACGAAGTGGTCGTGAATCGCTGTGGCCTGGGCAGCCACTGCTTGGTACAACTGCGCGTGCGCGGCGAACTGGGCCGCCGTCAACACCGAAACTTCGTCAGCGGCCGCCGGAAGCACTGCGGTCGTCGGGACCGCGACCGCCGCTGTTCCGGCTTCGATCACCGCGCCGATGGTCTGCAAATCGCCGGCCGCCGACGCCAGTGCTTCCGGGTGTGTTGTCACAAACGACATGTGTGGTCTCCTTTGAACAGTTGGGCTCCGCGGCCGACATGCATTCGCTTCCCAAGTGCGCGGACGGACCTGAGCAGGTACGGGTCTTCGGACGAGCAGCAGTTATCCGCACGCTCATCTGAGCGTGACCGGCGCGCCCGCAACCGCCGTCCTGGTGCGTGAAAGTGTGAATCACCGGGGCCGCCGGCGATCGTTCCCCGCCGGTCGGGCACCGGGAAGAGGCCGGCGGTCAGGGACGTCGGGGACCGGCGTGGGTCAGGCCCGGATGTGGCTCGGCGAAGTCGGACTCGGCCTCGACGGACGACATCGCAACGCCCTCCGCCGCGTGGCCGCGAGCAACCAGGTAGCTCAGACGCAGTTATACGTGAGGATAAGTCATCGAACAGCGGATAACTCACATCAATCGGCTTAAATCAGGGCGCGACTACCGCGCAGAAATGGACATGAGCAGCTGTCACCAGCCGTGGTGAACAAACACCAGGGCCTGACGCTGCCCAGTCAGCGACGAGCCAGGCAGAACCGATTCAGAAGGTCTTGACCGGAGAGGATAGAAACACGTGCGTGCGGAGGGCTGCGCCCGGCCGGTGCCACAGGCCGCGTCAGCCGCCCCCCAGCCGCCAGCGCCGCCAGGCCCACGCCCAGGACGACCAGCGCGGTCACTGACACCTCGGGTATCGCTGCAATTGCCAACACCCTGGACGCCTTGCAGGTCGGTCGCTCCTGCGCAAGCTGCGACTGATCAGCGCTGGCATGAACTGCTATAGGAAGCGAGGCCACCGATGGGTGCTGCGGCGGTGACGACGGTGAAGCAGTGGCGCGCACCGGTACGCAGTGGCCAACGATCGCCAATGCCGCGACTGCGGCGGCCACGACGACAGCGAAACGCAATCGTGGCGGTCCGCCCGCTCCGACACGCCGGCCATCCGGCGACAATCGGGTGCTCCTCATACCCTCCGAGGGTACACCATGGAGTGGCTAGCTTACGACAAGTTCAGCCAAAATTCGGGCGGAGATACGCGCCGTTCAGCACGCCTGACCTGTTGCGCGGCCGACAACACCGCGCGGTCACGCTCAGGGGTCGGTGGCCTGTCGGCGCCGATGTCCCCGGACGCAGCGCGCCATGCGCCGCAGGATGTTCGACGGCCTTTTCGTGACCTTGCCGCCCCTTGCCAGAGGCCCCACCCGCCTGTACCCTCAGGGGGTATGGGGTACTTGTCGGCGCGGACGGATGGTGCGTTCCTGCATGGCCGCCAGCCGTCAGCAATGCACAGGGCGCGCTGCTACCCTCAAATTATTGTGAGCGGAACACAGGCACGCCAAAGGCCGTGGTCGCAACTGACCGTGGCACTAGCTGCTGCGGTGACCGCGGTCGGGGTGTGGGTCCTTGTTCTCGGACACGCCGAGGTGCGGCATGAGCCTGCCGTATCCCATCCAGCGCATGCTTTGGTGAGTTCGCTGGGTGGCGAGTTCACGGTCAACAGCAACCACGCGCACATAGAAAACCCTTCGGTTGCCCATCACGAATCATTCATGACCGCCGTGCTGCCCAACGCGCCCGTCACCACGGTGGCGGCGTTGAGCGTGCTGGTGGCGTCCGTGTCCGCAGTCGAGTTGTTGCGGCGGCACGTGATATCAGGCGGGCGGGGTCCGCCGCGAGGGCTCGCCGCTGCCTTGACCGGTCAGGAACTCTTGACGCGGTTGTGCTCTTCTCGTCGCTGACTGGGTAGCGCCAGGCCCGTCTGTGCATTGTCACGACGGCCGGTGGCCGCTCCCTCTGTAAACGGCTGCGCCCGCAGCCTCACGCTAGAAAGCGACGATCGCATGAACAACAACCCTGCTCGTTCTTCGAACTCTCTGGAATCTCGTTTGTCGTGCAGTCCCCGGTCACTGGCGTTGGTGAACCGGCCACTCAACCCCGCACAGTGCCCGCCCGTGGCGGGGAGCCACCGTCAACCGGCCGGACTGGTGGGCAACACCCCGGTATTGCGGATCTCGGAGCCGCTGACTGCCGCCGACCGCGGCTTTTGGGCCAAACTGGAGGGCTTTAATCCCGGCGGCAGTATGAAAGACCGGCCCGCAGTGCACATGGTTGAGCGCGCCCGTGCCCGTGGCGAATTGCGCCCAGGCGCCCGCATCGTGGAATCCACCAGCGGATCGCTAGGCTTGGGGCTCGCACTGGCCGGCATGGTGTATCGGCACCCGGTCACGGTGGTCACCGACCCGGGCATGGAACCGATCGTGCAGAACCTGTTGCGCGCCTACGGCGCCGAGGTTGACCTGGTCACCGAGCCCCACCCGGTCGGCGGATGGCAACAGGCCCGCAAAGACCGCATCGCGCAGCTGCTCGCCGCGGACCCTGAGGCGTGGTGCCCCAACCAGTACAACAACCCCGAAAACGTCGACGCCTACCGGCCGCTGGCCCTTGAGCTGCTCGACCAGCTCGGTCGCATTGATGTGCTGGTGTGCTCGGTCGGTACCGGTGGGCATTCCGCTGGTGTGGCACGGGTGCTGCGCCAGGCAAATCCCGAACTGCAAGTTATCGGGGTGGACACTATAGGCTCGACGATCTTCGGCCAACCCGCTGCCACCCGATTGATGAGGGGCCTGGGATCGAGCATCTACCCCCGCAACGTCGACTACGCGGCGTTTGACGAGGTGCACTGGGTGGCACCCGCCGAGGCCGTATGGGCGGCGCGCGCCCTCGCGGCCACCCACCACGCCAGCGGAGGCTGGAGCGTGGGGGCCGTCGGTTTGGTCGCCGGTTGGGCCGCACGCACCATGTCCGCCGATACCACCATCGCCGCGGTCTTCCCCGACGGTCCGCAACGCTATTTCGACACCATCTACAACGACGACTACTGCCGCGAGCACGGCCTCCTCGAGCAACTACCGCCCGAGGAGCCGGCTGTCATCGACCGCCCCGATCAGCAGGTCGTGCAGTCATGGACCCGGTGCGCCACCGTGGTGGATCCCACCGGAGCGATGAAGTAATGGAATTGCTGGCGCAATTTCGCAGCTTCGACCGGCCCAGCCGGATGCTGATGATTAATCAGTTCGGCATCAACCTGGGTTTCTACATGTTGATGCCGTACCTGGCGGCCTACCTCGCCGGCCCACTCGGGCTGGCGGGGTGGGCTGTCGGGCTGGTGTTGGGTGTCCGCAACTTTTCCCAACAAGGCATGTTCATAGTAGGCGGCACGCTGGCAGACCGGATCGGCTATAAGCCGTTGATCGTGGCCGGCTGTCTGCTCCGCACGGGCGGCTTCGCGTTGCTGATCTTTGCTCACTCGTTGCCGGTCGTATTGATCGCCTCGGCTGCCACTGGCTTTGCCGGAGCGTTGTTCAACCCCGCGGTGCGCGCCTACCTGGCCGCCGATTCACATGAGCGCCGCGTGGAGGCGTTCGCGGTGTTCAACATCTTCTACCAGGCTGGGATCCTACTGGGCCCACTGGTCGGAGTTCTGTTGGTAGCCATCGATTTCCGCGTCACCGCGGCAGGCGCGGCCGCCATCTTCGCGGTACTGACAGTGGCACAGTTGCTGGCGCTGCCGCAGCACAGCGCCGATCCGGCACCGGAAAAAACATCGATCCTCGATGACTGGCGAGTCGTCGTCGGCAACCGGTCCTTCCTGCTGTTCGCCGTGGCGATGATCGGCTCCTACGTGTTGTCCTTCCAGGTCTATCTCGCCCTGCCGCTACAGGCAGCGCTTTTGACTAAGCGCTACCAAACACCTTTAGTGGCAGCGATTTTCGTCGTTTCAGGCTTAGTGGCGGTAGCCGGACAGCTGCGCATCACCCGCTGGTTCGCCGCACGGTGGGGCCCGGGGCGCAGCCTGGCCATCGGGCTGGCCACCCTGGCGGCCTCGTTCTTACCGCTGGTACTTATCCCCGACAATTCTCGGCTCGGGATCTTTGCGGCTGTCACCGCGCTGCTGCTGACAGCCGCTATGCTCGCCGTCGGCTCGGCGGCGGTCTTCCCGTTCGAGATGGACACCGTCATGGCACTCGCCGGAGGCCGGCTCGTGGCGACTCATTACGGGTTCTACAACACCATCGTCGGGGTGGGAATCCTTGCCGGCAACTTGGCTACCGGTTGGGCAATGGGTGCAGCGCGGCAGGCAGGAGCCGATGAACTGGTTTGGGCCGGGCTCTTCGCCATCGGTGTCTTCGCGGCTCTGGCTTTGCGCATCCTCGACCGCAACCATCACTTACAGCCCCGAGCAGCCGAACCATCCGCGACCAGCCTTGCCGGTGCTCGGCAATCGCCCGACCTCCAGCGGGAACAATCGTGAACGCGACGCTGGTCGGTTCATCCCGGGGATCAGGTAACCAGCGCTTCAGCAGACATCGCAATGAACACATCATGACGCCCCGCCCATCGCTGGGGAAATCGGCAATGTCAGACGAATCACCCCGCGGCAGCAGACCCGCCACACAGGGGAAGTCAACGAAGGCATGGTGATGCGAGCAGCGCGGAATGATGTCCTACTCAACCGGCGTACGTTCGTCACCGCGTCGATTGCCGGCACGGCCGGGCTGGCCCTCGGGGCATGTGGGCGAAGCGATCCCGCACCGAACCTGCAACAGGCCATCACTGCGACCGAAAAGACCCGTCCGCACACCGGACGGATCGTCACGACCACGTTGACCGCTCAACCGGCGACCATCGACCTGGGCGGTCCGATCGCGGCCACACTGGCCTACGGCGACGCCCTGCCGGGCCCGCTGATCCGCGCCAATGTCGGTGACGAACTGGCCGTCACGGTCAGGAACCGGCTCAGCGACGCCACCTCGGTGCACTGGCACGGCATCGCCCTGCGCAACGACATGGACGGTGTCTTCCCGGGCACCCCCAATATCGGCGCCAACAGCGACTTCACCTACCGGTTCTCGTCGCCGCACCCCGGCACCTACTGGGCCCACCCCCACGTCGGAATGCAGACCGACTACGGGCTCTACCTGCCGGTAATCATCGACGACCCCGCGGACCCCGGGCGCTACGACGCCGAATGGATTGTCGTGCTCGACGACTGGACCGACGGCATCGGGAGAAACCCTCAACAGATATTTGATGAGCTCAAAGGCTCTCGGATGCCGGCTCAGGGGCCGAGTCAGCAGGAGATGCCCGGAATGTCCGCGGTGGGTAGCGCTCCGTTGCTGGGCGGCGATTCCGGTGACATCAACTACCCGTACTACCTGGTCAACGGGCGGATTGCGGCCGCGCCGACCACCTTTAATTCCAAACCGGGCCAGCGCATTCGCATCCGAATCATCAACGCCGGTGCCGACACCGCCTTCCGCGTGGCCTTGGCAGGCCACGTCATGACGGTCACCCACACTGATGGTTTCCCGGTCGTGCCGACCGATACCGACGCTTTGCTGGTCGGCATGGCCGAACGCTATGACGTCACCGTCACCGCCAGGGACGGGGTCTTCCCGCTGGTCGCGGTGCCTGAAGGTAAACCGGCGACACCGGGGCGCGCACTGCTGAAGACCGCCGGCGGCAACCCACCAGATGTCAACTTCCGCCCGCCCGAGCTCAACGGCCGAGTCGGCACTGTCGACACGTTCACCGCCCCGCCGTCCGCCAGCTTGGGGTCAGTGCAATCGGATGTGAGCCTGGCCCTGGAACTCACCGGCTCCATGGCGAAGTATGACTGGGCGATCAACGGTAAGCCTTACCCGGACAGTCCGCCGGTGACCGTCAAACAGAACCAGCGAGCTACCCTGGCCTTCACCAACTCGACGATGATGTACCACCCCATGCACCTGCACGGTCACACGTTCCAGGTGATCAAACCCAACGGCCAGCTGGGCGCCCGCAAAGACACCGTCATCGTGTTGCCCAACCAGAAACTGAATGCTGTGCTGATCGCCGATAACCCAGGCAACTGGATGATCCACTGTCATCACGGCTACCACCTGGAAGCAGGCATGATGACCGTTCTCAACTACACCGCGTACTCGACCTGACACAGCTGATTGTGCAGATGACGTCGCAAGCGCCTTCCAAGACAGTTAATCGCCGGTGTACAAAATCTGAATATCAGGCGTTCTAGGCATACCGTTGTTCACAAATACTCTCACGCGATTGGCACGTCGAAATACAGTTGCTCTCTCACACCACCATGATAATCTACTTGGGACGACGCCAGCATGATAGGCTCCCGTAAAGTACGCCTATTACTTAATGTAAGTTTTGCAACTCAATGATGCGCCCATCCGGTAGTCCGCGAGATGCGTACGTGGTCAGAAGTCCGACTAATGGCAAGTGCGGTAGCATGAAAAACAAGAGAACGGAACCCGCATGAAAATGAAGGCCTCCGCCGCAGCTATTGCGCTGCTATTCGGAGCAGGGCTTGGCGCGGCTGCACCGCAGGCCAATTCGGAACCTCCATCAATGGACGGTGTCTATCTTTACGCCGACGAAGATGGCGGCACGGGGACGTGGACCGTCAGTACGACTTGCAACCCAGCCTGCATCGCGCACGTGACAACTGCTCTGGGACGGAGTTTTGACGCCCCATTTGTAGACGGCCGATATGTCAATTCGCGGACCATCCCAGATGGTCTTGAGTGTCCGTTGTACCAAATGGCTGACAGCTTATGGGATGGCGGATCCCATCCGGTAAGCGTAGTACAGTGGTGGGACCCTGTGACGCTCAAGGGGGAAGTGCACTTTACGCCCTCCGGCAAAGTGGATTTCCCACATAGCCCACCGAACTGCTACATCGTTGAACACCACCAATTATTTACGCTAACCAAAGTCGGCTAGTCCAGACGAGTTCCCGGGCGTCCGACAAAAATGCTCCATGGCTATGTCGAATTCGCCCGCTACATGACGGATATGACTAGCACAAATGGGGAACCTTGCACCGCTTACGTCCTGACACAGCTGGCTGCGAGGCATGCCCAGCATGCGATTGTTCACAACGTGCGCTCGCGCACCACTCTCGCAACGTCCATGCGTCCGATCACACGGAACGCCGGGATCAGGGTCAAAAGTGAGCCAACCAAAACTCCAGCGGCGACAAGAAGCGCAGTCGTGGTCTGCATCATCAGGTGCCATCGATAGCCCTGCGTCACATAGTTAGACAGGAACCACTCGGCGAGCCGCGCCCCGGCAATCAGACCGACCGGCAGACCTATCACAACCAGCGTCATGTTCTCCGCCGCCACCAGTCGGCCGAGTAGTCGGGCATCCATTCCGGCGGCCTGCAAAGTACTCAGCTCACCGGTGCGTTCACTGACGTTGGCCGACATCGCGTTATAGAGCAGCGCCGCAGCCATCACAGCAGCGGATAACAAGGTCAGTGCAACCAGCACGTTATACAGCGAGAATGACGTGCGGATGGTGGCGGAGACCGAGTCGGTGGGCACGTAGGCGACTACGCCAGATAACCTCATCACATCGTGGCCCTTCACGTCCTGGTTGATGCCGGGGGCCAGCTTGAGCAATACGCCCGACGGTGCGAGAGCAGGCACTTGCTCGGATGCGACATATACGACAGGGCTCATCGGCTCATCGACGAAGCCGGCGACTGGCTGCTCAAGTCGGATTCCATTCTGGGCGTTGGCTATTGCGATCCGGTCGCCCACGGCGACGCCGAGGAGCGCCGCCAAACCCTTGCCCAGCAACACACCGTCGGGGGGAAGGATGCGGCTAGATCGGCCCGATGTGAAGCGGTGCATCTGGGTTGCCCGCGGTAAGGCGATCAGCAGGGTGTCGTAACGGTTGTTGCGGCCCTGCACCGTCACATCCAGCCGGGTGAATGCTTCCGCGGCTGCAACTTGGGGGTCGGCTCGTAAAGAACCGGCGACGGCATCGGCAGCGCCGACGGCCGTGGTGACTTGCGCGTCTTGAAGTTCGACCTCTCCGTACTGTCGGTCAATCACGCCATTGACGGTGTCGCGCATCCCGGCGAACACCATCACCAGGCATACCGAACTGACCACCCCGGCCACGGTGAGGATGGTTCTGCGACGGTTGCGGGTGATGCCGCGCAACGTCATTAGCCAGCGTGTAGGTATACGCCGCAGCGGCGGCAGCAGCCGTTCCGCGACGCTTACGCCGCCGCGTACGCTGGGCGGCGAGATTCTCATCGCTTCCGCCGGGCTCATTCGCGAGGCGGCGCGCGCCGGGGCCCACGCCGCCAGTGCGGATGCTGCAGCGCTGGCCACGGCTCCGATGATCAGACTACTGGGATACAGCAACGTAGCCCGTAGCGGCAATCCCAGCGCGCGGGCGTATTGGCCGGTGTACCAGCCGCCGAGAACGTACCCGCCGATCAGCCCTGCCGTGGCCCCCACCAGACCGACGGCCACACCATACGTCAGATAGTGGCTAAGTATCGTTCGGCCGGACAGTCCGTTGGCTGACAGCGTACCGATGACCGCTCGTTGCGCGGCAACTAGTCGAGACAAGAGAACATGCGTCCCGACCACCGCTGCCACCAGAAACACCCACGGCAGCAGTCGTGCGAAGTTGCGTACCGATCCCATCCCGTCGCGCAAGAAACTGTAGGACGGCAGCTCCTCGCGCGATGTGACCACCAGATCGTGTGAGCGCGCCAATTCCGTTGCAGCGGTGACCAACGCCGATGCTTGATCGCGATCGTGTGCATAAGCCAACAGTTGATCTGCCGGCTGAGCCGCGAACTGCGCCATATCGGGTGCCGGCACGAACACCACGCCGAAATACTCCGGTGTGGTCACGGTTTCCGCCAGCGAGCGGGCCGGCCACAACTATTCTGTGGACACCGCAGACCCCGAAACGGACACGGGGCGCCAGCCGGCCGTTCCGAGTAGTTCGATGGTGCTCCCCGGGTGCAGGCCGTAATGCCCGGAGAGGTGCTCGTCCACTAGCACCGACGCACGGGGCGGCAGGCCGCCGGATCGCAGTGCCAACTTCGACACCGTGGGTTGAGTCGCAGCGGGCACGCCGACCGCGCGGCCGAACAGCGTGCGGCCATTGATGCGGATACTTACGTCGGCCTGCTGGCGAAGCCCGATACTGGGATGACCGGGAAGTTTTTGGGCAGCTTCCTCGAGCCCGAACACACCGGGCCCGCTGACCACAACATCCGGCAGCAGTTGCGTCGCATACACCCGGTCAAATGACTGCGCCAAATTGGCGTAGGCATCTGTTGCCCCTACGAAGACCGCCACACCAATGGCCATCACGATCGCCGCGGCCAGGAACTGCGAGCGTTGCCGCCATAGATCCCGACGCACCTTGCGCAGCAGGATACGGTTCACCAGTCGAGGTCCTGCGCCGGCACCGGGGCAACGATTTGCTCCTGACGGGCAATCTTTCCGGAGCGTAACCACACCACCCGATCGGCAATCCTGGCGATCGCGGAATTGTGCGTCACCAAAAGGACGGTGTGACGGCCCGCCCGGGTCAACTCTCGGAGCACCGCCAGGACCTGCCTACCTGTGGTCAAGTCCAGGCTGCCGGTCGGTTCGTCACACAGCAACATCGGCGGCTCTTTGACGATGGCGCGGGCAATCGCCACGCGTTGCTGCTGACCACCGGACATCTGACCGGGAAATCGGTCGGCGAGATCAGCGAGGTCGACTTTCGCCAGCGCCTCGCGGCTGCGCTGAGCACAATCCGCGCCGCCGAGTTCGGCGATGATCTCGACATTCTCCAGCGCGGTCAGGGTCGCCACCAGATTGAAGAACTGGAACACAAATCCGACCTGGTCCCGTCGATAGGTTGTGCGATCCCTTGCGTTCAGCGTGGCAATGTTATTGCCGGACACCAGGATGCGTCCACCGGTGGGCGCTTCGATGCCGCCCACGAGATTGAGCAGCGTCGTTTTGCCCGAACCTGACGGACCCAGTATTACGACGAACTCACCAGGCCAGATCTCGAGGTTGACATCCTTGAGCGCTTCGACCGCTGTCGGTCCCGATCCATAGAGTCGGCTCACCGCCTCCAGCCGCAACGCTACAGTCCCCGGGACTACGGTAGCCTCAACCGCCGGGGGGACATCCGACGATGGCAAGTGTTCGCTCACAGCGCGCGGTCCTGACGCCCGCCCGAGGATTGCGTCACCCGTTTATGTCGGTTGTCGCGCACATGCCTCCCGACGGTGCAGATCGGGTGACCGGCATCGGGTTGCGTTCTGGGAACGGGCTGGCTGGGGCCGCCAAGGAGCCCGGCAACGTCGGTGGATCCCACTCGGATCAATGCACGTTTGATTTGTTCGCCGTACATATTGAGCGATTCGGTGGTCAGCATCTCCTGATGCGTAGAGTCGACTGAGTACACGGTGATATCGCCGGCAACGTAATGTCGCCAACTTTCCTCGAGATAAGAACTCCGATCGCACTTTCCCCGCACCGCAGAAAATATGGTCATGGCACCATCGAACACATCCGGTTCGTGATTTCGATACAACGCCGTACCGCTGGTGATGTTTTGAACGAACAAATCGAATAACTGTTTGTAACGAGGAGACGCTACGGCGCCTGGTTCGCGAACTAGTTCTTCTATTTGCTCGTAGGTAAGCGGTTCATCTTGTTCTGGAATACCTACACCGTAGAATCGCAAAACCTCTATCTGCTTCCTCCAGTCGCCAATATCCTGCGTCTTGTCGATAGTGGGATCAGCGTCGAGAAGGATAAGGCGGCCTATTACACATCCGCGGCGCTGCAGTTCGATGGCGAGTTCGTGGGCGATGACGCCTCCAAAAGACCAGCCGAGAAGATTGTAGGGTCCGGTAGGATAAACCTCTTCGATCCTGTCGGCATAGTTTTTCGCCATATCGCGAATTGACCGAGGTTCAGCCTCTTCGCCCTGCAGGATTTGTTGGATTCCAAGGATCGGACAGCCCAGGTAATTACCAAGAGCCCGATACGGCCAACTCACCCCACCCCCGGGGTGAATGCAGAACAGCGGAACGCCGGTACCCTCCTTCAGCGTCTGAATCGGAACGACTTCCTGCACAGAAATCGTATTTCTAC
>NZ_JBTNSY010000048.1:0-17573 GCF_054515735.1 Mycobacterium sp. ML4 | reverse complement strand
TCCGCTACCACCGCAGGTTGATTTGCAGCAGCCCGACAATCCGTCGCCGCCAAACGAAGCTCCTACCGGTGAGCATGGCTAGTTGCTTCCGTTGAACCAGATCGGTGATCCGTCCGGATGGCATCGGAAGTTATTGCACCAAAGCACCTAAGGCGGCCGGGTCGAGTATTTCGATGACGGCGTATCCGACCTTGACAAGATTGTTGCGCTCAAAGTCTTTGATCACTTTATTGACCGACGGCCGCTGAGCTCCGAGCATCGCGGCGATGGTGCGCTGAGCGAGTTCCACTCGCAAATCGACTGCCTCGTCCAGCAGCAGCTGTGCCAGTTGCGCGGGCAGCGGCCGGCCGAGTAGTCCGATCAATCTGGCCTGACTTGCCGACACACGTTGTGCCACACTCGACAACCAGCGCCTCGCAATCGCCGGACGGTCGACAAGCAGCCGATCGAACGCTTGGCGGTCCAGAATGAGACAGCGCGAATCGGTCAAGGCCCTCGCGGTGTATGGCGATGGAATGTCGAGCAACAACGGGATGTCGCCATCCACGTCGCCGGGGCGAAGGACGTCCACCACCGCCCGGCGCCGGCCTGAGCCTACCGAGAGCTCAATCTGCCCCTGCCGGACGATGCACACTTCCTGGGCGGCTTGATCGGCGACGAACAGCACGGCACCCGGGGGAAAGTTCTTAGCTTGCAAGTTTTCCGCCAGGGCGGCCAGATCATTGGGGTGCAGTGGTGCCGAAGCCCCGCGACCGACGCACCGTGCCACCCACGCAGCATGTCGCACCTGTGCGTCCATGACTTCCTGCCCGCCGGCCAGCGACTGAACGAGATGCCGGAGCGGAGTCGCCGGTTGGTCGGACATCGTGCCTCCTTTGATGCACCGACGATCATGTCACCATTCCGGCAGTCGCGGCGTCGAATCGAAGTCACCGCGTGTTCGGCTCCGGCGATTGCGTCTCAGGCGGCCAGATGTCGGCGCTATGGCTAATCCTGGCAACGCTTTTCGCGTTGAGCGCCTCCCTGAGGTGAACCGATGCTGCGTGTGAGTCGGGCGGCGACGTGAATGTGGCTCGCTTCATCACCGACAAAGAACCTCGACCGCAGCTACCGGCGCCGGCGTCTTCGATTGCGTTGCGAAGTTGCCGGCTGCCGGTGGCGTTCCTCGCCGTCACCCTTAACATGCGCCTATGGATCAGGTATGGGCGAACCGCGCCGCCACCAGCGAAACCGCGGTCACACAACGCAACCTGCGGCGGCTGTGGGGTTTGCCCGGCACCCAGTTGGGTGTGGTGGCCTGGCCGTCGGATCGCAGCGACCGGATGTTCGGTACCTGGCACTACTGGTGGCAGGCGCATCTGCTGGACTGCCTGATCGACGCGCAGGTGCGCGATCCGCAGCCGCAGCGCCGCACCAGGATCAACCGGCAGATCCGCGCCCACCGGCTGCGTAACACCCTGCGCTGGACCAACAGCTACTACGACGACATGGCGTGGCTGGCGCTGGCCCTGCAACGGGCCGCGCGTCTGGTCGGCATCGAGCGCAGCGGCGCCCTGCATACACTGGCCCGCCAGTTCGTCAACGCGTGGGTGCCCGAGGACGGCGGCGGTATCCCGTGGCGTAAGCAGGACCAGTTCTTCAACGCCCCCGGAAACGGCCCGGCGGGGATATTCCTGGCCCGCTACGAAGGACACCTGCGCCGGGCGCAGCAGATGGCTGACTGGATCGATGAAACGCTGATCGACCCAGACACCCACCTGGTGCTTGACGGCATCAAGGACGGGTCGCTGGTGCGCGCGCAGTACACCTACTGCCAGGGTGTGGTGCTCGGGCTGGAGGTCGAGCTGGCCAACCGCACCCACGACGACCGGCACCGGCCCCGCGTGCACCGGTTGGTCGCGGCGGTCAAGGAGCACATGGCCGCGCAAGGTGTGCTCAAGAGCGCAGGCGGCGGCGACGGCGGCCTGTTCGGCGGCATCACCGCCCGGTATCTGGCACTGGTTGCCACCGATCTGCCCGGCGACTCGGCGGAGGACAAGGCCGCCCGCGACACCGCCGGTGACATCGTGCTGTCGTCGGCGAAGTCGGCGTGGGACTACCGCCAGACGGTGGACGGCCTACCGGTGTTCGGCGCTTTCTGGGACCGCGACGCGGAGATACCGACCGCGGGGGGACAGCAGGCGCAGTTCGTCGAAGGTGCGGTGAACAGTTCGGCCATTCCCGAGCGGGACCTCTCGGTGCAGTTGTCGGGGTGGATGTTGATGGAGGCCGCGCACAACGTCGCGATGGTCAAATCAGTCCGGTAGCGGCACTTCTTCGGGTGCCGCTGCGTTGCGGCGGGACCGGTAGCCGCGCCAGGCCGCGATGGACGCCGGGATCATCGACACGAACAGGATGCCCAGAATGATCTTTTCCAGGTTCTGGTTGACGAACGGCACCGTGCCCAGGAAGTAACCGGCCACCGTCACGCCGCCGCCCCACAAGACGCCGCCGACGATGTCGAATGCGAGATACACCGGATAACGCATGTAGGAGACACCGGCGATCACCGGCGTGAACGTGCGCACGAACGGCATGAACCGGGCCAGGATGATCGCCCATGACCCGTACTTCTCGAAGAACGCGTGCGACTCCGTCACGTAATGCTTCTTGAAGAACCGGGAATCTTCCTTCTTGAACAGCGCCGGGCCGATGCGGCGGCCGATGAAGTACCCGGTCTGGTCGCCGAGGACGGCGACCAGCGCGACCGCGGGCGCAAGGATCCAGATGTCCAGAGTCCCCTTGGCGGCCAGCAGTCCGCCGGTGAACAGCAACGATTCGCCGGGCAGCAGCGGAAACAACAATCCCGTTTCGACGAAGACGATGACCAGGATCGTCGGCAGTACCGCGGCAGCGAACAAGCCCTCGGGGCCGATCCAGAACATCGGGTCCAGGATGCTGCCCCTAGACATGGCAGGCCGTCACGGTGGTGCTCATGGTGCTTCAACATACCGGCGTTGCAATACTGAGCAGACCACGTTCCGTACAAGGAGTCTTCCATGCCTATCGCAACGCCCGAGATCTACGCCGAGATGTTGGGACGTGCCAAGGAGAATGCCTACGCGTTCCCGGCCATCAACTGCACCTCCTCGGAGACCGTCAACGCCGCTATCAAGGGCTTCGCCGACGCCGGCAGCGACGGCATAATTCAGTTCTCCACCGGCGGCGCGGAATTCGGGTCCGGGCTCGGGATCAAGGACATGGTGACCGGTGCCGTCGCGCTGGCCGAGTTCACCCACATCATCGCGGCCAAATATTCGATCAACGTGGCGTTGCACACCGACCACTGCCCCAAGGACAAGCTGGACAGCTACGTGCGTCCGTTGCTGGCGATCTCGTCAGAAAAGGTGGGCAAGGGCGAGAATCCGCTGTTCCAGTCGCACATGTGGGACGGCTCGGCGGTCCCGATCGACGAGAACCTGGAAATCGCACAGGAACTGCTCAAGCAGGCCGCGGCCGCCAAAATCATCCTCGAGATCGAGATCGGCGTGGTGGGCGGCGAAGAGGACGGCGTCGCCAACGAGATCAACGACAAGCTCTACACCACCCCGGAGGACTTCGAGAAGACCATCGAGGCACTGGGCCACGGCGAGCACGGTCACTACCTGCTGGCCGCGACGTTCGGCAACGTGCACGGTGTCTACAAGCCGGGCAACGTCAAACTGCGTCCCGACATCCTGGCTCAGGGCCAGAAGGTGGCGGCCGCGAAACTGGGCCTGGGGGACGACGCCAAGCCCTTCGACTTCGTCTTCCATGGCGGCTCCGGCTCGGCGAAGTCCGAGATCGAGGAGGCGCTGCGCTACGGCGTGGTGAAGATGAACGTCGACACCGACACCCAGTACGCGTTCACCCGGCCGATCGCGGCGCACATGTTCTCCAACTACGACGGCGTGCTCAAGGTCGACGGCGAAGTCGGCAACAAGAAGGTCTACGACCCGCGCAGCTACCTCAAGAAGGCCGAAGCCGGCATGACCGAGCGGGTCATCGAGGCCTGCAACGACCTGCACTGCGCCGGCAAGTCGCTGTCGGGTTAACCTCTCGCCGAGCGTGCGCTGAAGGCGGAAAAAGCGTCGAAAACCCGCCCTCACGACACGTTCGCCGAGATGCGGCACGAACGCCGCCGAGTCCGCTGGTCAGCTGGATTGGCAGATCTTCCACTGGTCGTCGCGGAACTGCAGGTCAAGACTGCGGGTGGAACGGGTCTGCGGGTCATAGGCCATGAACGTGGTGATGTTCGCTTCTGCGTGCTGACCGTTGACGACGACCTGGTCGATGCTGGCGATCACCGGGTACTGCTTGGCCGCCGAGACGCGCTGGTATGTCTCGGTCCAGGACTTCTCGTCGTACTCGACATAGCCGTCGCGCGTGCTGCCGCAGGTGATGCTGCGCAGCGCGGTCAGATCGCCGCGTTGTATTGCGATGTCGAAGTTCTGGATGGTCTGCTTGACCTGGTCCTCCTGCGAAGCCTGGGGGCGCTGGCTGCGGGTGAGCAGGACGGTGCCGAAGATCGCGATCGCCGCCAGTGCCAGCACGATGACGACGACCGCCAGCACCCAACCCCAGTTCCGCTGCCTGGCGCCCGGCTTGGCTCCGCCGCGAGGTGGAATCGATTGGGGAACAGCTGTTTTCGGTGGCAACGGCGGGGTTGGCGGCGTCCCCTGCGCCGGGTGGGTCTGGAAGGCTTCGGTGGCCGCATCCTGGGCCGTGGCGATGACCTGGGTTTCTTTGGCGTCGAAACCGGGTGCAGTGAAGCGCCGCTCTGGTTGGCCGCCCGGGACGGTCGCCTCCAAGCTCTCGTGCGGGTTGCGCGTGGCGATCACCTGAGTCTCGGTCTCCGAGTCGCTGGCAATCAGGGGGCGGGCCTCGGTCGGTTCGGCGTCGGGGTTGCGCTCAGCGTCCGATGTGCCGCTGGATTTTGTGCCGTCGCGGTCTGGCTCGGGTGCGTTGGGCATGCGTGCAGCTTAACCGAGCCGCGTTGGCACAATGGGGCCATGACGCCCACCCGTGACCTCCTGGGACCCGATCCGATTCTGTTGCCCGGCGACAGCGAGGCCGAGGCCGAACTGCTCGCCAACGAGAAACCGGGAATCGTCGCCGCAGCTCATCCGTCGGCGTCGGTGGCCTGGGCGGCACTCGCCGAAGAGGCGCTGGCCGAAGACAAGGCGATCACGGCTTACGCCTATGCCCGGACCGGCTATCACCGCGGTCTGGATCAGCTGCGACGCAATGGTTGGAAGGGGTTCGGACCGGTGCCCTACGCCCACGTGCCCAACCGCGGCTTCCTGCGCTGCGTGGCGGCGCTGGGCCGTGCCGCCGACGCCATCGGCGAGACTGACGAGTACCGGCGCTGCCTGGATCTGCTTGACGACTGTGACCCGGCGGCCCGTGCCGCGCTCGGTTTCTAGAACGTCTCCTCGCAGTGGCCGTCCGGGCAGTCGATCTGCACCGTGGCGTGGTTGAGGCCCCGGGCCGACAGCACTGCCCGCGCCTCGTTGAGCACCTGTGCCGAGTCGGCGGTGCTGGTCAGGTGGGCGGTCACCATGTCCTTGCCGGGCGACAGCGTCCAGACATGCAGGTCGTGCACGTCGGTGACACCGTCGAGGCAGCCCAGCGCCGACCGCAACTCGTCGACGTCGATGTGGGCCGGCGAGGACTCGGACAGGATGCGCAGGGCAGCGCGGGCCAGCGCGATCGCGCGGGGGAGCACCCACAGCGCGACCAGCACCGCCACCACCACGTCGGCGTACGGCCAGTGTGTCGTCACCGTCACGACCCCCGCGATCAGCACCCCGATGCTGCCGACGGTGTCGGCGACGACCTCCATGTAGGCGCCCTTGACCGCAAGGCTGGCCTCCGAGTGCGACCGCAGCAGCATCGCCACCAGGAAATTGGCGGCGACGCCGGCCAGGGCCACCACGATCATCGGCACACCGGGCACCGACGGCGCGCCGCCGAGCCGTTCGATCGCCTCGTACAGGATGAACAGCGCGACACCCACCAGCAGCACGGCGTTGGCCACCGCGGTGAATACCTCGGCACGGTGCCAGCCGTAGGTGCGGTCGGGTGACGAGCTGCCGCGCCGGGCGAGTATGACGGCGACCAGCCCCATGAACACGGCCACCACGTCGGTGAGCATGTGGCCGGCGTCGGCCAGCAAAGCGATCGAGTTGATCAGCACTGCGGTGGTCAGTTCGATGACGAAGAACGTCGCAAGTATCCCCGCGGCAGCGATCATCCGGGGGATCATGCGCGATGCATCCGCCTCAGCGGGGGTGTGACTGTGTCCGGCGCCCATGGCTAGTCAATATATGCGTTATCGCGCATATATTGCAAGACGGGCAATGCGCCGCGACACGGAAACCATGCACACGACTCCGCCGAACAAGGTGTGCCTGCGCTCAGTTTCGAGCGACCAATCATGCTCAGGTCAGCGCGCTCCAGAAGCGGGTCAGTGCGCCGCCGGCCATCGAAAGCCGCGGCGGCACCCCGGAGAGCTGGAAGAACCAGTACACGACCTCGAAGAAATACCGGTTCAATCCCGGCGCCAGCAGCACGACCAGCAGGATGAACAAACCGAACTGCTTGGCCGGTGCCACCGCGCGCTGGGTCTGCGGGCTCAGGTGCGGCTCCACCGCGTCGTAGCCGTCCAGGCCCGGAACCGGAAGCAGGTTCAGCACCACCGCGGTGACCTGCAGGAAACCCAGGAACGCCATCGCGGCGGCGAGCACCAGGTGCGCCGGGTCGTGGAACAACCGGGTTGCGGTCAGCAACAGCACGGCCAGAGCCAGGTTCATCGCCGGCCCGGCCAGGCTCACCAACGTGCGGCGCATCGGCGTCATGAACGAGGTCTGCAGGTATACCGCGGCACCGGGCAGTCCGATCCCGCCCAGCGCGATGAACACCATCGGCAGTACCAGCGACAGCCCGAGATGGCTGTAGCGCCGCGGATCCAGATTCAGGTAGCCGCGCACCGCCGCGTCGTGGTCGCCGAAGCGCCAGGCCGTGTACGCGTGCCCGAACTCGTGCAGGCACAGCGACACCAGCCAGCCGGCGATGACGAAGACGAACACCCCTGCGTAAGCGAGCGGCCGCACCACCGACCCGGCGGCCCAGGCCAGCGCCGCACCGACGCCCGTCAGGCCGACCAGGCCAAGAAAGATCGGGCTGGGGCGCACCCGTAAAAGCTACCGAACCAGCAGCCAGCCCTCGACATGGCGGTAGAACGTCGACCGGCGCACCGGTCGCGGTACGGAGTCCCCGTCGCGCAGCACGACCGCGCCCGTCGTGCCCAGCTGAACGGCCCGTCCGCTGACCCAGCTCGGCCAACGCCGGGCAACGGCCGCCCGCAGACCCGGCATGGCAAGCGTGGGCTCGATCCATACGCCGGTGACATCGCCGTCGAACAGCACGGTGTCGTCCACGACGGCCTCGCCCCGGATCGAGGCAGCCTCCCCGGGCGGTAACCACTCGGCACGCCCGACCAGCGCCGTCGCGGTGTCGTCACGAATCAACGGCACCCGCTGCGCGATCCCTGACACCGCGCGCCGAACCGCTCGGAAACCTGACGCCAACCGGTAGATGCGGGTGGCCGGTGTCCGCCTGCGCGGAACGTATGCCACCTCGACGTCGAGTCGTTCGGCGCGCAGCAACCGGGTCAGCACGTCGGCCAGATCGCCGTCAGCGCCGACGACGACGAGCCTGCGGTACGCGCCTGGAATGGTGGTGAGGTCTTTCGGTAGGGAGGGCAGACCCCGCAACGGGCGCGGCAGCCGGGCGTCGGCGAACAGCAGCACCGCCACGCCGGGGGCGTTCTCCGCCGTATTCATGACACTCCTCGCGAACCGCTGGGTAGGGTAGGTCACCGGCTGGACCACAATAAGGGGCCCAACCTGCCAGACGAGTTGGGAGCACGTCATGCCGGCAATCGTCCTCATCGGAGCCCAGTGGGGCGACGAGGGCAAAGGTAAGGCCACGGATCTGCTCGGTGGACGAGTGCAGTGGGTGGTGCGCTACCAGGGCGGTAATAACGCGGGGCACACCGTCGTGCTGCCCACCGGGAAGAACTTCGCCCTGCACCTCATTCCGTCGGGCGTGCTGACGCCCGGC
Organism: Mycobacterium sp. ML4; assembly: GCF_054515735.1. NCBI lineage: Bacteria > Bacillati > Actinomycetota > Actinomycetes > Mycobacteriales > Mycobacteriaceae > Mycobacterium > Mycobacterium sp. ML4. Next base: position 9,428 of record NZ_JBTNSY010000048.1, on the reverse strand, counting down.
GTCACCAACGTGATCGGCAACGGCGTGGTCATCGATCCCGGTGTGCTGCTCGACGAACTCGAGGGCCTGGAGGATCGCGACGTCGACACCTCCAGGCTGCTGATCTCCGCCGATGCGCATCTGCTGATGCCCTATCACGTGGCGATCGACAAGGTCACCGAGCGCTACATGGGCAGCAAGAAGATCGGCACCACCGGGCGCGGCATCGGCCCGTGCTATCAGGACAAGATCGCACGAATGGGTATCCGCGTAGCCGACGTGCTCGACCACGCGCAGCTGCAACACAAGATCGAGGCCGCCCTCGAGCTCAAAAACCAAATCCTGGTCAAGATCTACAACCGCAAGGCGCTCGATGCCGACCAGGTTCTGGAGGCGCTACTGCAGCAGGCCGAAGGTTTCCGGCACCGGATCGCCGACACCCGGCTGCTGCTCAACAACGCACTCGACGCCGGGGAGACGGTGCTGCTGGAAGGCTCGCAAGGCACGCTGCTCGACGTCGACCACGGCACCTATCCGTATGTGACGTCGTCCAATCCGACGGCCGGCGGCGCGGCGGTGGGCTCGGGCATCGGCCCGACCCGGATCGGCACCGTGCTGGGCATCCTCAAGGCCTACACCACCCGGGTGGGTTCGGGCCCCTTCCCGACCGAATTGTTCGACGAGAACGGTGAGTACCTGTCCAAGACGGGCGGTGAATTCGGGGTCACGACGGGCCGGCGTCGGCGTTGTGGCTGGTTCGACGCGGTCATTGCCCGCTACGCCACCCGCGTCAACGGCATCACCGACTACTTTCTGACCAAGCTCGACGTGCTGTCGAGCCTGCAGACGGTGCCGGTCTGCGTTGGCTACGAGATCGACGGCAAGCGGACACCGGAGATGCCGATGACCCAGAGCGATCTGTGTCGCGCGCAGCCGGTTTACGAGGAACTGCCCGGCTGGTGGGAGGACATCTCCGGTGCCCGCGAGTTCGACGATCTGCCCGCCAAGGCCCGTGACTACGTGTTGCGGCTGGAAGAGCTTGCCGGAGCACATGTTTCGTGCATCGGTGTGGGTCCGGGCCGGGACCAGACCATCGTCCGGCGCGACGTTCTGGCGCCCCGCGCGTGACGCATTACACGTCGCTCAGCCCCCAGGGCGATCCCCGAGACGAAGATCCCGAGTACGAACACCACGGCGGCTTTCCGGAATACGGGCCGGCCAGTCCGGGACCCGGGTTCGGGAAGTTCGTGGCGACCATGCGCAGACTGCAGGACCTGGCGGTGTCCGCCGACCCCGGTGATGACGTGTGGGATGAGGCGGCCGAGCGTGCCGCCGCCCTGATGGAGTTGCTGCAGCCGTTCGAGGCCGATGCGGGAAAGTCGCCGGCCGGGCGCACCCCCGACCTGCCCGGCATGGGCAGCCTGCTGCTGCCGCCCTGGAAGCTGACCCGCTATGCGCCCGACGGCGTCGAGATGACCGGCCATTTCACCCGGTTTCACGTCGGGGGCAACTGGGCGGTGCACGGGGGAGTGTTGCCGCTGCTGTTCGACCACACGTTCGGCATGGTCTCGCACGCCGCCGGACGGCCGATCAGCCGGACGGCCTTCCTGCACGTCGACTATCGCAAGATCACACCGATCGACGTACCGCTGACCATCCGCGGGCGGGTCACCCGCATCGAGGGACGCAAAGCGTTCGTGTCGGCGGAGCTGGTGCAGACCTCGGGTGAGGCCGACGAGGCTTTGCTGGCCGAGGGCAACGGCCTGATGGTTCGCCTCCTGCCGGGCCAGCCCTAACCCCGCCCTAACCCTGGTTCGGGTTCGGCGGTACCACGATGATGGTCGCGCCCGGGATAGCGGCCAGGGTCGCCGCGAGGTTGGCCACCACGCCCGGCGGCAAGCCCTGCGGCAGCCCCGGAAAATGCGCCGCGGCGGCCGCGGCGGGTATCGCGGGGGTGTTGGCAGCCGGCCTGGTCGCCGCTGCGGTTCCGCCTGTGCCGCCTGCCGCCGGCTGCGTCGGGGACGGCGACGAGGATCCCCCCCGCGCCGCCAGGCCGGCCAGGCTGGTTCCGGCCAGACCCGCCGCCATCATGCCGGTGTAGCCGCCGCCGTCCTCGGCGGCGGTCAGGTACATCGGCGTGGTGTTGGGGAACATGGCGGCGACCTGGCGCACTGCCGGCGGCATGTTCCAGGTCGGGGGCACCGACAGCCCGCCGATGCTGCTGGAGTAGCCCGATAGAGCGGCGATCGGCGCCTGGGGCGGGCTTGCGAGGCGTTGTCCGCCCGGAGTCGAAGGTTGCTTACGGGCCGGCGCAGAACCCGCGGTTTTATCGGTCGTTTCGAGTTCGAGCTCTTCCTCTTTCTCGGTCTCGTCGACCGTGTCGTGGCGGTACACCTCGCCAAGCTGAATTCCGGACAAACCCAAGGCGCCGGCCGACACGGCCACAGCCGCCAGTACCAGCACGTCAAGATCCTCCAACGGGTTGGGTATGTCGGAAAACGGGGAGGGCAGCAGCGATTGCAGCGTGGGCAGCACGCTTGTCTCCGCCGGCGCTGCCGCGGCGGCGGCCGCTTGACCGGCCAGCGCGCCCTCGGTGGTGGTCGCCGGCGGCGGGGCGAACGGGGCCAATTGGGAGGCGGCTTCCGAATTTCCGGCATAGCCTTCCATCGCGACGATGTCCTGGGCCCACATCTCGCCGTAGTCCGCTTCGCTGGTAGCGATCGCCGGCGTGTTCTGCCCGAAGATATTCGTTTGGACCAGCGACATGGTCGTGCTGCGGTTGGCGGCGATGGCCGCCGGCGGCACCGTGGCCGCGTAGACGGCCTCATAGGCGTTGGCCGCGGTGAGCGCCTGGGCGGCGACCTGCTCGGCCTGGGCGGCGGTGGCCCGCATCCAGGCCATATAGGGGGTGACCGCCGCTGCCATCGACAGGGACGACGGCCCCAGCCATTCCTGGCTGGTCAGACCGGAGATCACCGAGGCGTAGGAGTCGGCCGCCGAGTTCAGTTCGTTGGCGAGCCGTTCCCAGGCGACCGCCGCCTGCAACAGCGGAGCCGACCCGGGCCCGGAGTAGATCCTGGCCGAGTTGATTTCCGGGGGAAGCGCCCCGTACTCCATGCCCAGCACGGCCTTACATCCCTGCCGAACCCGCGACGGCGGCGTTAGCCGCCTCGGTCGCCGCATAGTGGCCACCGCTGGACGCCAGCACGGCCACGAACTCCTCGTGTATCGCCGCGGCTCGTGCGCTGACAATTTGATACAGCCTGGCGTGCACAGCGAACCTGACCGCCGTCTTCGCGGACACCTCGTCGGCCCCGGCGGGCATCACCGCTGTGGTCAGCGAGGCTGACGCGTCATTCAACGCGCGCATGGCCGCACCGATGTTCGCCAGGTTGTTCGCGGCTGAGCTCAGCATCTCCGGCTGGGTCGTCACGAATGACATGCACATCTCCTCAGCGAAACATTGTGACTTCCAGCAGAGTTACACAAAATCTCCAAAAATGAGTCCAGACGCGTCGTTCTCACAGGCGCCCCTATTGTTGAGGGTGTGACTGACGGCTTGACCGAAGGACGACACGAGACCGGCAAGCCCGACGGCTCGGCGGCTGCCGACCGGGGCACGACGACGACGTGGACGGTGGAGGACCCGGCGGAACCGGAAGCCGATGCGGGCCCGCGGGTGTTGCTGCTGGGTTCGGATGAGTCCGGCCAGGAGCTGGCGGTTGCGTTGCAGCGCCTGGGGTCTGAAGTGATCACCGCCGACGCGGACACGCTGACCGACTCCGACGAGCTGACCGCCGTGGTGGGCGCGCTGCAACCGGACTTCGTGGTGACGCTTCCCGGTGCGTTCGACACGGCCGCAGCGGCGGCAGCACTGGACAATCTCGACACCCACGACGCCGAACTGGTGCCGCACGCTCGCGCCGTGCGCCTGACGGCGGACCGGGAGGCTCTGCGCCGGCTGGCCGCCGACGAACTCGGCCTGCCCACCGCGCCGTTCTGGTTCGTCGACTCACATGCCGAACTGGAGGCGGTCGCGGCGCACGCCGGCTACCCGCTGTTGGTCAGGCCGGTCGCCGGTCCGCAGGGTCGCGGCCGCTCGGTGGTTCGCGGCGCGCACGAAGTCGCTCACGCCTGGGAACTGGCAACCGAGGGCGGCGCCGGGCGGGTCTGGGCCGAGACGGTGGTGGATGTCGAATTCTTGGTCACGCTGATCGTGGTTCGCACCGAAGGCCCGTCGGGGCCGGTGATCGAGTTCTGCGCGCCCATCGGTCACCGCAGCGACGAGACTTGTGCACTGGAATCCTGGCAGCCGCAGCACATGAGCACCGCCGCGGTGGACGCGGCGAAATCGATCGCCGCACGTATCGTCAAATCGTTGGGCGGTCGCGGCGTATTCAGCGTCGAGCTGATGATCAACGGCGACGAGGTGTATTTCGCTGAAGTCACCGCCGGTCCGACCCATAGTGCCTGGGTGACATTGCGTACGCAGCGACTTTCGGCCTTCGAGTTACAGGCGCGGGCTGTTCTCGGCGTTGCCGTGGACACCATGATGGTGTCGCCGGGCGCCGCACGGCTGATCGCTGAGGGGCCGGCCGCGCCGGGTGTGGCACCCAGCGGCGACATCTTGGCCACCGCGCTCGCGGTGCCCGAAAGCGATCTACGGGTGTTCGGTTCGGCCGTCGACGACCAGCCCGTCGCCATACCCGACAACTGGGGTGTGGCGCTGGCCACCGCGCCGGACGTGGCGGCTGCCCGGGACCGCGCCCGCGACGCCGCGGCCCGCCTGAGTGTGCGAGACTCACGCGGGTGAGCTACGCAGGAGACATCACGCCGCTCGAGGCCTGGAAATTGCTCAGCGACAATCCTGGAGCCGTGTTGGTGGACGTACGCACCGACGCCGAATGGCGCTTCGTCGGGGTTCCGGACCTGTCGAGTCTGGGACGCGAGGTGGTCTACGTCGAGTGGAACAAGTCCAACGGACAGCACAACAACAATTTCCTCGCCGAACTGCAGGACAAGATCCCGGCTGGCGGGGAGGGCGAGCGGCCGGTGGTTTTCTTGTGCCGTTCCGGCAACCGCTCGATCGGGGCGGCCGAAGTCGCGACCGAGGCCGGTTACACGCCGTCCTACAACGTGCTGGACGGCTTCGAGGGTCAACTCGACGCGCACGGCCACCGCGGCGAGACGGGATGGCGCGCGGTCGGGCTGCCCTGGAAACAGGGTTAGTAGCAGGGGCTGGACAACGGGGATGAGCGACGGCGAGTCGATCCGCACGCCCAAGGCATTGCCCGACGGCGTGAGCCAGGCGACCATCGGTGTGCGCGGCGGGCTGATGCGCTCGGGTTTTGAAGAGACCTCCGAGGCGATGTTCCTGTCGTCCGGCTACGTCTATCCGTCGGCGGAAGTCGCCGAGCGGTCGTTCACCGGCGAGGTCGACCACTACGTCTATTCGCGCTACGGCAACCCGACCGTCAACATGTTCCAGGAACGGCTGCGCATGATCGAGGGTGCGCCGGCGGCGTTCGCGACGGCCAGCGGGATGGCGGCGGTGTTCGTGTCGCTGGGCGCCCTACTGGGTGCCGGTGATCGGCTGGTTTCGGCGCGCAGCCTGTTCGGGTCCTGTTTCGTGGTGTGCAGCGAGATCCTGCCCCGCTGGGGCGTGGAGACGGTGTTCGTCGACGGTGACGACCTCGCGCAGTGGGAGCAGGCGCTGGCCCAACCTACCCAGGCGGTGTTTTTCGAGACGCCGTCAAACCCGATGCAGTCGTTGGTCGACATCGCCGCGGTCACCGACCTGGCCCATGCTGCTGGGGCAAAGGCGGTGCTGGACAACGTCTTTGCGACGCCGCTGCTGCAACAGGGGATCCCGCTCGGGGTGGACGTGGTGGTGTACTCGGGCACCAAGCACATCGACGGCCAGGGTCGGGTGCTCGGCGGCGCCATCCTGGGCGACCGGGAGTACATCGACGGTCCGGTGCAGAAGCTGATGCGCCACACCGGACCCGCGATGAGCCCGTTCAACGCCTGGGTGATGTTGAAAGGCCTTGAGACTCTTGCCGTTCGGGTCGAATACAGCAATGCCTCGGCGCAGCGTATCGCAGAGTTCCTGGAAGGCCATCGCGCGGTGAACTGGGTGCGGTATCCCTTCCTGCCGTCGCACCCGCAGTTCGACCTGGCCAAGCGCCAAATGTCCGGCGGCGGAACGGTGGTCACCTTCGAGCTGAAGGCGGCCGACGGAGCCGCGAAGCAGCGGGCCTTCGAAGTGCTGGACAAACTGCGGCTGATCGACATCTCCAACAACCTCGGCGACAGCAAATCGCTTGTCACGCATCCCGCTACGACGACGCACCGGGCCATGGGCCCGGAAGGCCGCGCCGCCATCGGTCTTGGCGACGGCGTGGTCCGGATCTCGGTCGGCCTGGAAGGCACCGACGATCTGATCGCCGATATCGACCAGGCCCTGAGTTAGCCGGCCCGCTGTTCGGCCGCTTCCGCGCGTTCGGCGGCGGCCAGCGTGCCTTCTTCGGCATACTCCCTCACCCAGTTCACCGCGACCCGCGCGTAGATCATCTGACTGGTGATGGCCATCTGGCCGCGGGTGCGGCCCAGGAAGGCCAGGCCCCAGGAGAACATGGCCGCGATGCGGTTGCGGTGGCCGACCAGGTAGATCAGGTGCAGCCCCAACCAGGCCAGCCAGGCGAGGAAGCCGGAGAACTCCAGCTTGCCGATCTGAGTGACGGCGCTGTAGTGGGAGATGAGAGCCATGCTGCCCTTGTTGAAGTAGTGGAACGGCTCACGCGCGGCCGGGTCGTCCTTGCCCTTGACGACATTCTTGATGATGCCGGTGGCGTACTTCGCGGCCTGGATCGCGCCCTGAGCCATCCCGGGCACGCCCGGCACCGACATGAGATCACCGACGACGAAGACGTTCGGGTGTCCCTTGACGGTCAGGTCGGGCTCCACCACAACCCTTCCGGCACGGTCGGTCTCCGTCCCGTCGGACTGCTCGGCGATCATCTTGCCCAGCGAGCTGGCCTGCACGCCTGCCGCCCACACCTTGCATGCGCATTCGATGCGCCGTTCGGTACCGTCCTTGTCCCTGACCGTGATGCCCTTGTAGTCGACGCCGGTCACCATGGCATTCAGCTGGACCTCGACGTCCATCTTTTCCAGCTTGTGTTGCGCTTTGAGGCCCAGCTTCGGGCCCATCGGCGGCAACACTGCGGGGGCGGCGTCGAGCAGAATGACCCGGCACTCGCTGGGGGTGATGGTGCGGAACGCTCCGGCCAGGGTGCGCTCGGCGAGCTGGACGATCTCGCCGGCCAGTTCGACGCCGGTAGGACCGGCCCCGACCACTACGAAGGTCAACCGGCGTTCGCGCTCGGCGAGATCGGTGGCGACTTCGGCGGCTTCGAATGCGCCGAGAATGCGACCCCGCAGCTCCAGTGCGTCGTCGATGGTTTTCATGCCCGGCGCGAAGGTGGCGAAGTGGTCGTTGCCGAAGTAGGACTGCTGGACGCCGGCGGCCACGATCAGGCTGTCGTAGTGCGTCACCGTTTCCATGGCGATGAGTTTCGACGTGACCGTCCGGGCCTTGAGATCGATCCCGCTCACCTCACCCAGGATCACCCGCACGTTCTTCTGCTTGCGCAGGATCAGCCGCGTGGTGGGAGCGATGTCGCCCTCGGACAAGATGCCGGTCGCCACCTGGTACAGCAGCGGCTGAAAAAGGTGGGTGGTCGTCTTGGAGATGAGGGTGATGTCGACGTCGGCCCGCTTGAGCGATTTGGCCGCATTCAGGCCGCCGAACCCGCTTCCGATGATGACGACGTGATGGCGCTTCTCGGCAGCCGATGCTTCGGCGGGTGGGGGCGTCATGGTCCTCCTCGGAGTCTGGTCACTGCGGCGCATCTACCGTACGACTCAACCCGTCTCAGCGGTATGCATTGTGCAGAGCGACGGCGCGATAGCAGCGTGACCGAACGTATCGGCAGGCGCTTCGACTTTGCCGACGCCTTGATACCGGCCCTGCATCGGTGGCGTGTTGAGGTTATGGTCGCCGCGGCCAGTTCAGGAGATATTGACCAATCGCAGTATTATTGTCTTTCCGCGTTCATTGGGAACATCGTCCGCGAAGTTCTTCGTCATCGCGCGGATCAGCAGCTTTATCGTGGCGTTGGTCTGGTCTTTGGTCGGCTGCCCGGCAGAGCGAAGCTCCGCCGGAAGCTCGGGATTCTGCTGTCCCAGCTCTTCTTCGATGACTGCGCGGGATTCCGTTGGGATAGCTTCGAATACATTGCTCACGGATTTCTCCATCCATCGCGGCTTTCTGCCCATGCGGCTACCACTCGGCCGTCCTTATTCAAACCACTGTCGCCATATGACGGTTTCGCGAACCCTGCTCGACGTCAGCCGCATTGCTCTGCCGGATTATCCGATGCTCAATTCCGCCGCCCTCGAAACTCGCTTGGCCGTCTTTCCGCGCTGAAACCGCGGCCGAATTAAACCTACGCAGTCCCGCCTGATCCGCACACGCTAGAACTGCCTCGTCGCCAAAGTAACTATCTGTTCTTTTAGGGGAAAGGCGATCATTCCGTCTTCCGAGCAGCTGAGGGCCGGGAGATTTCCAATTGCAATGTTTTGCCACCGAGAGTTTGGCGTATCATGAGGATTGTAATCCTAATGCGCATTGCGCCATCGGTCGCCGGGGACGTAGCACCGCCTTCCTGACCGATATGCGCCATCTGGCGCGCGTGGTCGGGAGGTCGGAGTCGCAGTGCGTCCGCATGAATTGAAAATTGATTGATGATATGGTTAGGCAGCAGCTTCAGTTGCGCGGCGCATAATCTCATTGATGCTACTCATTTATTGGCCAGGCCTCAAAGAACGCGGAAATTGCGCGTTCAACTGCCAGTCCGCGCGCACTCGGCTCCCAGTCCGGCCCAAAGCTCTTTACCAATACGCCAGCAAGCACACTTTCAACGGACTCCCTCTGCTTATTGGTCGGCGCTTGGGTCGCGCGAAGTTCAGCCAGAAGAGCCGGATTAAATCGCATCAGTTCTTCAACTATGACAGCACGCGGCCCCGCTGGAATAGCGTCGAGAACGTTGCTCAAGGATTTCTCCATCCATTACCAGTATTGGCCTAGGCGGTCCCGGGCGCCACCACTGTCAGTGCCGCGGCGCCCGCCTCATCCATCGCGACAAACGCCCCCGACGCCACCGTCAACGCCGCCGACACCCAAGACAAGTGACCACCGAACGCGCCGCAAAACTCACCAAGAGCGGCATGCATCGCCGCGGCGGCAACCCCAGCCGATTCCACCGACCCGCTCGGGATTGATGTTTCAGTCGTCTTCTACGACTGCGCGGGATTCTGGTGAAATAGCGTCGAGGACATCCTTCAGGATTTCTCCATGCAGTGCGCGGGATTCGAAGCTGATCGGA
>NZ_JBTNSY010000047.1:0-17591 GCF_054515735.1 Mycobacterium sp. ML4 | reverse complement strand
GTGCGCGAGCAGACACAAAATCGCCCAATTCGCTGAGCGAAAGGGCGATTTTGTGTCTGCTCGGCAGTATCAGGTGAGTGAGCCCGGCGGCAGGGGCACGACGGCGCGACGCTCAAGGCACCGACCCGATTGGAATCAACCGGCGTAGGAGTGTGGAGCAGCCAGCCGCGCCAGCCGATGCGGCTGAATCCGCAAACGGCGTCTCGGGGCCGCGGAGCGCATTCCCACCTCCTCACAACCCGAGCACACCGCTTCGGTCCGTGCAACGTTGGGTCACGGGCGTTGTTCTCGCTCCAGCCGACGGCATTGTTGTCTGATACTCCGACGAAGCACGCCGCAGTGGCTGCGTGGTTGTTGGGGCGACGAAGAGGCGGTTCTTGCAGGGTTGCCGAACGTCATTCGGCCGGCGCCGACCATGTGTGCATCCAAGTGCTGCAAGCCGACCCGAGAGCCTCCCCCGGGGAACAATGGCGCCGTCTTGCCGCGGCGTGGCCGGGCGGTTTCGAGCCAGCGGCTGCCCGGGCGGTGTCTCGGTCTTTAATTCGCGGCATCCGCATCACGGTGATAATTCCAGGATTCGCGGGCCCGCGAATGCCATCGTTCGAGTTTTGGTGCATGGCTCTCGAACGCGGTAACAACTTCTTTGACTGTCGTGACGAAATGCAGGAAGGTCGTGTCTGTACCGGCGAACAGATTATCGAGTATCGGTTTCACCGGAAATCTTCTAGACCAGCTGCTGTCAAGGTCAAGAAACACCATAGGGCGGCAATCACCGGCAGTTCTATAGTAATTCTGGGCCGCGTCCTGGAAAATTTCTTGAAGTGTTCCGGCCTTCCCTGGCGCATAGAGAACACCGTAAAGCGCAACAGCCAACAATCCATCCTCCCGGATGGAGTTATCGAAGTACTTGGCATGCCTGAACGCGAGCGGCGTCGGCGTCTCATAGCCGTATAACCAGGTTGGAATTCCAATAGATACCGGTTGCGTGTCCAAGCCGTCGGCCACGGCAAATGCGGGGGCTTGCCACCGGTGCAGGGCTGCCAGCGATTCTGTGCAGAAGCTGCCCCCTTTGATCAGTTCGTTCGGCTTCAACGGGAAGGTGAGCGCCGCGGGGTCTGAGGCAATCCGGGTCAGAGCAGCCTCCAGCTCCGATGGCTCGGCGTCGGCGAACGACGCACCTAGGTGAGCGGCTTCCATCGCGCCAGGCCCGCCCCCGGACAGGACAGTAAAGTGTGCCCGGGTGAGCGCTGCCGCGCACTGAGCCACCAGTCGGTAACCGTGATCGTTGCGGGCCATCTCGTGCCCCCCCATTACGGCCACCGGACGGGCCTCAGTGAGTTGTCTCGACAACGACCTGGTGATCGAAACATCATGCAGTGCACGGTCTTTGGCGGTTTGTTCAAGCTGCGGATTCCGCAGACCCTGCACCGCCGCGCTCAGGTACGCGCGGGCATCCAGGGTGGCCGCATACGACCCTGGGTCGCGCCGTGACCACCCGTCGAGCAGCGACGGCACATCGTAGAGCGACCCACGGGGAGGCGGTACGAAATCGGCGTCCGCCCGGCTGATGACGCCTACGGGTCCTGACATGCGTCCGCACTCCTCGCTCGTCGCAGCGCCGGCCATCCAGAAGATAACCGTGCGGTTCAGGTTCGGAGAGGTTTACCGGAGGATCTCAGCCACCACGTCACACCGAAAATCGACGTGCCGAGACATCCCATCGACACAGGCTAACGGCAAATTCAAACATGCAACAGAGTCCGGTTGCCGTTCAGTGGTCTCTGCGCAAGTCGCCGATATCGGCCGCACAGTCGACCCGCGAAGTAGTTTGTGCCAGTATCGCCGTGGGAGTCCTGAGCTTGCTGCCCGCTCTAACAGTTAAGGGATGCGGCGATGTCTTATTTCGTGGCAAGTCCGGACATATTGGGAGCAGCGGCAGCGCAGCTGAGCTCGATAAGGTGGGCACTCGATGAGGCGCATCTGGCAGCCTCGTACCCGATGTCATCGATACTGCCCGCGGGTGCGGACGAGGTGTCGGCGGCCATCGCCGCCGTGTTCTCCGAGACCGGACAGGCCTGTCAGGCGCTCAATACGCAAGCGGCCAGATTTCATGAACAGTTCGTTCAGGCGTTCACCAGCGCGGGAGACGCTTATGCCGCCGCGGAGGCGGCCAACATTCTGCCGTTGCAAACGCTCGAGGACGGCTTGCTCGGTGTGATCAATGCACCCACCAATTTCTTGTTGGGTCGCCCCCTGATCGGTAACGGTGCGGACGGGGCACCGGGAACCGGGCAGACCGGCGGAGCCGGCGGGATTTTGTTCGGCAACGGCGGCACCGGAGGATCGGGCGCGCCCGGGCAGGCCGGCGGTACGGGCGGAAGTGCCGGGCTGATCGGCACCGGCGGCACCGGAGGAATGGGTGGGATTGGCGCATCCGGTGGCCACGGCGGCACCGGCGGATGGCTGTTCGGCAACGGAGGGACCGGCGGTATGGGGGGCACCGGCGGCGGGATGGGCGGTACGGGCGGCAACGCGCTGCTTTTCGGCAACGGGGGAACCGGTGGTGTCGGCGGGGCCGGTGCATCCGGAATCGCCGGCGACCCAGGCGCCGCAGGCACTTCGACCTCCTTGGGAGGCACCGACGGGGGGCCAGGCGGCCACGGCGGCAAGGCCGGCAACGGCGGCAACGGCGGCAACGCCGGCTTGGTGTTCGGCAACGGCGGGGACGGCGGCAAAGGCGGCACGGGCGGAGCGGGCGGCAGCGGGGGGACGGGTGGCGCCGGTGGGCAAACAGCGGCCGGGGCAGCCGGCAGTGGCGGCAATGGCGGCCATGGTGGCGATGGCGGAACCGGCGGCGGCGGCGGGACCGCGGGCCGGGGTTCGGCCTACTTCGGCGGTCATGCGGGCTCAGACGGCAACAGCGGTGACGGCGGGATCGGCGGAGCCGGCGGGATCGGCGGCAACGGCGCAAACGGGCCCGGTGTCCTCCAGTCACAAGCTGCAGGCCAGGCCGGCGGAGCCGGCGGCAACGGCGGGGCCGGCGGCAACGGCGGGGCCGGCGGCACGGCCACCGGCTCGGGCAACGCCGGCAACGGCGGAGCGGCCGGCACCGGCGGAGCCGGCGGGTCAGGCGGGCTCGGCGGCTTCCAGAGCGCGACGATCGGCGGCAACGGCGGACCCGGCGGCAAAGGGGGTAGCGGCGGCGCCGGTGGAGTCGGCGGAATCGGCGGCGCCACGGCCGGTTCAGGCAACGCCGGTGTCGGCGGCATCGGCGGCACCGGCGGCGACGGAGGTGCCGCCGGTGATGGCGGTGACAGCAACCAGAGCGGCGGATTCAGCAATCAGCAAGGAGTGGGCGGCGGCGGCGGTGTGGGCGGCGCCGCCGGTGCGGGTGGCTCAGGAGGGGCCGGAGGCACGGCACTGGGCTCAGGTAACGCTGGCGCCGGCGGGGCGGCCGGGGCCGGCGGCAAGGGCGGCTCCGGTGGCTCGGGCGGCGACGGGGGCAACGGCAACGGCGCCGGCGGTACGGGCACCGGCGGTAATGGCGGCGCGGCGGGTCACGGCGGCGGTGGCGGTGCGGGCGGCAATGGCGGAACCGGCGGCACCGCGATGGGACGCGGCGCCGGGGGTGATGGTGGTGCCGCCGGCAATGGGGGCGTCGCCGGCGCCGGCGGCGCGGGCGGCACTGGCGGCGCGGGCGGACCGTCAGGTGACGGCGGCAAGGGTGGTGACGGTGGCACCGGCGGCGACGGGGGTGTTGGCGGGGCCGGAGGCAATTCCGAAGGAGGCGGCAACGGCGGCAACGGCGGCAATGGCGGCAACGGCATTGCCGGCGGTGCGCTCGGACCCGGCGGCTCTGGCAATGCCGCCGGCGGCGACGGCGCACCGGGTCAAGCCGGCAAGGCCGGCCAGGGCGGCGCGGGCGGCTCCCCTGGCGGAACTCCCGGCCAGAACGGCAACGTCGTGTAGGCAGCACCTAAGCCTTGTTGAAATCGTTGTGGCACTTACGATCTTGACTCGGTTCAAGCTGCCGCTGCAGTTACCCGTCACAACCGGCCGCCGATGCGGCCAGGAGGTTTGACCTGCCCTTCGTGATCGCGGCGCCGCAGTTACTTGCCGACGCAGCAACAGATCTGACGACCGTCGGCTCCACCATCCGCCAGGCTGACGCGGCGGCAGCGGCCCGCACGACGGGAATACTGGCAGCCGGTGCCGATGATGTGTCGGGGATCGTGGCGAGGCTGTTCGACACGCACGCCCGCGGCCATCAGACCGTTAGCGCCCAGGCAGCGACATTCTATGACCAGTTCGTGCGCACCCTATCCGCCGCTGCTGGCTCGTACGGGACGGCCGAGGCCGCCAACGCCTTGCCGTTGCAGACCGTCCAACAGGACTTGTTGAACCTGATCAACGCGCCCACGCAGGCACTGCTGGGACGCCCGCTGATCGGCGACGGCGCGAATGGCGCGCCGGGCCAGCCCGGCGGGCCGAGCGGACTGCTGTTCGGCAACGGCGGCAACGGCGGCAACGGCGGCAACGGCATCGCCGCGGGAGTCGCCGGAGGAGCCGGCGGGCCCAGCGGGCTGATCGGTAACGGCGGGACCGGCGGGACTGGAGGGGCGGGCGCCGCGGGCGGGATCGGCGGCGCCGGTGGTTGGCTGTACGGCAATGGGGGGCCTGGTGGGGCCGGCGGGGCGGCCACAGCACCCGGCATGCATGGGGGAACGGTGGCGTCGGCGGCAGCGCCGGACTTATCGGCGTCGGCGGCGTCGGCGGCGCGGGCGGCAGCGGCGCCTCGGGTCCGGCCGGCCTCAACCCGGTTCCCGCCCCTCCCGACGGCACCCCCCGCGACGGCGCCGACGGGGTGACGACGTTCACCGGTGGCGGCAGCGGCGGCCTGCCTGGCCTGCCCGGCACCATCGTCGGAGAGGCCGGCGGCGCTGGCGGCAATGGCGGCCCCGGCTTCGCCGGCGGGGGCGGCGGGGGCGGCGGGGGCGGCGGCGGGGACGGTGGCCCCGGAGCGCCGGGCGGCAACGGAGGCAACGGCGGAACGGCCCGAACCCAGCTTCCTACTTTCGTTGGCGCCGGCGGGGGCGGGGGCGGCGGTACAGGCGTATTGGGAATTGGAGGCGACGGCGCCGGCGAGGGCGGGAACGGCGCCCCCGGAGGTGGCGACAACGGCGGCGCCGGTGGCATCGGTATCACCGGCGGCCTTGGTGGCGGCACCGGCGGAGGCATCGGAGGCGGCGCCGGCGGCCAGAGCAGCCAGTCCGTTAGCGGCGGCGGCGGCGGAGGAGTGGGCGGGAACGGCGGCATCGGCGCACCCGGCGGCAACGGCGGACACGGCGGTGTCAGTTTCGGCAATGGCGGTGGTGGGGGTGGCGCCGGCGGCGACGGCGGGATTGGGGGCGCAGGCGGCAACGGCGGAAACGGTGGCGACGGCCTCAATCCGGATGGGAGTGCCGGCTCCGGTGGCGCAGGCGGTAAGGGCGGCGCCGGCGTCGGCGGTGGCCATGGTTCCAATGGCGGCGCGGGGGCGCCGGTGGGCGTGGCGGGCTGCTGTTTGGCACGGGAGGAAACGGCGGTGTCGGCGGCTCCGGCGGCATCGGCGGCTCCGGCGCGCACGGCGCCCTCGGCGGTAGCGGCGGAAACGGCGGCAGCGGCATCGACGGAGGAGTTCCCGGTTCCGGCGGTGACGGCGGTCGAGGTGGCGATGGCGGGCCCGGCGGGGACGGCGGAACTGGCGGCGCCGGCGGCGCCCCGGGCGGTTCCGGGCTGCTCGGTCCGCCCGGCATCAGCGGTGCCGGTGGCCCGGGCGGTAGCGGGGGCGTCGGCGGCATCCCGGGGACGGGGGGTTCAGGCGGCACGGGCGGTTCCAATGGCTCACCCGGCGCGCCCGGCAACCCCGGCGCGATGGGGCGAACCGGAGCGAACGGCTGATGCGAATATCCGCGTCGCGCAGCGCCGACAGTCAGATCGCAGGCTGATTCCGGCGGCGATTTCGGCTCACTTTTGCCTTTCCGCCGACAACGCCATCAGATGGCGGCAGCGACAACTCGAAGCGACTGACAGCCAAACACGCCAAAATTTCGGATGAAGATTCGCTAGTGCCCCGAACGTCCATTAGCTGCCGAACTACGTTGTGCAGCAGAGTCTTTCGCTTCAGAGACCGCCATCCTGGCCGGCGCGGCATTGCAACGGGCCGCAGAGCCAACAGTTCGCGGAACTGCCGGCCTCGATCAGCAACAGCCCCTTTGAGTTTGGAGGGAATCGTCCACCCAGCAATCGAAAAGCGATAGCCTCTGCGGCAGGTCTATCGATCGCGAGAGGACGTTCTCATGTCATTCGTGACCACCGCGCCGGAGTTCATTAATTTCGCCGCGACAGACTTAACGCGTATCGGTTCTTCGATAGTCGCAGCAAACGCCACCGCGGCCGAACAGACGACGGGTTTGCTAGCCGCCGGGACGGATGAGATCTCCGCGGTGGTGGCGAGCCTTTTCGATATGCATGCCCAGAATTTTCAGGCGGTCAGCCTGCAGGCGGCGTCGTTTCATCAGCAGTTGGTTCAGACGTTGACTGCGGGAGCGAGCGCCTACGCCAGCGCGGAGGCGGCCAACGCATCCCCGCTGCAGCAGCTACTCGACGTGATCAACGCACCTACCCAAACGTTGCTGGGGCGTCCTCTGATCGGCAACGGCATTGATGGCGCACCCGGGACCGGCCAAAACGGTGGAGCAGGCGGGCTGCTGTTCGGCAACGGCGGCAATGGCGGGTCCGGGGTGCCCGGCGGTCCAGGGGGCACTGGCGGGTCCGCGGGCCTATGGGGCGCGGGTGGCGCGGGTGGCGCGGGTGGCGCCGGGGCCGCCGGCGCAGTCGGTCAACCCGGCAGTGCCGGCGGTACTGGCGGAGCAGGTGGTGCTGGCGGGATGCTATTCGGCGATGGCGGTCGCGGCGGATCCGGTGGGGCCGGCGGGCAGGCCGGGGCGGCTGCGATAGGAGCAAGCGGCAATGACGGCGGGAACGGTGGCGCGGGTGGCGCCGCTGGTCGCGCCGGGCTGCTGATCGGCACAGGCGGGGCCGGCGGCAGCGGCGGGAACGGTGGCGATAGCACCGGTACCGATGCTGCTGCCGGCACCGGCGGTAGGGGCGGTTTGGGCGGCGCCGGCGCTGCTGGCGCCAACGGCGGGTACTTGTACGGCGACGGCGGGCTCGGCGGTAATGCAGGAAATGGCGGGAACGGCATCTTGGACGCGAACGCCACGCAGGCCGCCCGAGGGGGTGGCGTAATCAGTAATGGGGGCAATGGCGGCAGCGCCGGGTTATTCGGCAATGGCGGCGCCGGTGGCCACGGCGGGTCCGGCGGTGACGGCGTAATCGGCAAGGTACTTGGCGGCGCCGGCGGGGACAGTGACGGTCATGGCGGGCACGGCGGCAACGGCGGCATGTTGTACGGCACCGGTGGGGCGGGCGGGTTCGGCGGGAGCGGCGGCGTCGGTGGAAACGGCGGTAACCCAGGTGCCGGCGGCAACGGCGGCAGCGCCGGCGCAGGCGGCAACGGCGGGATGAGCGGCCTCATCGGCAATGGCGGCAACGCGGGCCACGGCGGCAACGGCGGAGACAGCGGCACCGGCGCCATCGTCCTGCCGACCGGAAACGGCCAGAACGGTGGGGTGGGCGGCAATGCCAGACTCTTTGGCAATGGCGGTGCCGGCGGCAACGGAGGTACCTCCGGCGCACTTGGCACCGTGATAGAAGCCGCCAACGGCGGGCGCGGCGGTAATGGCGGATTGATCTTCGGCAGCGGCGGCAGCGGCGGCAACGCCGGCGCCACGTCAAGCCTTCCGATCCTTTCTCAAAGCGGTTTCGGCGGCGACGGCGGTAGCGCCCAGTGGATCGGCAATGGCGGTAACGGCGGCGCGGGCGTCAACGGTCAACCCGGCGGGCAGGGTGGCAAACGCGGGCTGCTGGCTGGTATGCCTGGCGTTGGTGGGCCGCCGTAGCCGGCGGGCACCACGCGAAGCGCAGTTGCGAGAATCGCCGACGCGACCGCGCACGCCTCGGTGGGTTCAGACGGTGACCGGGGCAGACCCCGGTGAATTGGCACGCACTTCAAACAAGCGGCCACCGTGTGGTGCAGCGAAAACTCCTGCGTTGCTAGGACTGTCCCCGCTGCCCGGGCAAGCCGCCGAACACGCCGCCACTGCCACCGGTGCCGGCCTTCCCGCCGTTGACACCGTTGCCGCCATTGCCGCCGATTCCGACCAGCGACGGATTAAAGGCGCCGTTGGCAATCACCCCGGCGTTGCCGCCGTCGCCACCGTTGGCGGGCCCGACGCCGGTGCCGGCGGCGCCACCGTTCCCGCCGACGCCCAGGCTGAGCAGGCCGCCGCCGTCGCCGCCATCGCCGCCGGCGCCACCAGTCCCGCTGGCCGAAGCACCGCCGGTACCGCCAGCGCCGCCGGCGCCGGCGCCGACGAGCGCGGCACCCTGACCACCCTGACCGCCCGCGCCACCGGTATTTCCGGCACCACCGAGGCCAGCGCCACCGCCGGCACCTAGGCCGAGGAGCACGGCGCCCTGACCACCCTGACCGCCAACGCCCCCGGTAGTCGCGGCGCCACCAAGGCCACCGAATCCCCCGACGCCGATGCCCAGGAACGCGGCACCCGTGCCGCCCACACCGCCCGCGCCACCGGTGCCGATGGCCATGCCGCCCAAGCCGCCCGCGCCGCCCTGGGCATAGCCAAACCAGGCGCTGCTGTCGCCGCCGGCGCCACCGACACCGCCGGTGCCGACGATGCCGACTGCGGAACGGGTGCTAGCGCCGCCGTTACCGCCGTTGCCGCCAAGGCCACACAGCAGCCCTTGTGCGGCGCCGCCAACGCCCCCGGCGCCGCCGGCGATGCCGCCCGCTCCGCCGGCGCCTCCGTGACCACCCTGCCCGACGAGCAGGCCGCGTGCCGTACCGCCGGCGCCTCCGGTACCTCCCGTTCCAGTTGCGGCGTTACCACCGGCGCCGCCGTCACCGCCCGGGCCGAGAAGTACACCACCGGTACCGCCGTGGCCGCCGAGCCCGCCCGTTCCAGAGGCGAAGGCGTTGAGGCCGCCGGCCCCACCGTTGCCGCCCCAGCCGAACAAGCCTGCGTTGCCGCCCGCGCCACCAGCGCCGCCGATCCCAACGACGCCACCCCGTCCGACAACCGCCGCACCTCCGCCGCCACCAGCGCCGCCGTTGCCGAGCAGCCATCCGCCGGTGCCGCCGGCTCCCCCGCCGGCTCCGGGCCCGCCGGCTCCACCTTTGCCGCCGTTGCCGATCAGGCCCGCAGCACCACCGGCACCACCGGCCCGCCCGTCAGCGGTTGGGGAGAAGCCGTTTCCGCCGTTGCCGTACAAGATCCCGCCGGCAGCGCCGTTGGGATTCGCACCCGTTCCATCAGCACCGTTGCCAATCAGCGGACGCCCGAACAATGTCTGGGTAGGCGCGTTGATCACACCCAGCAAGTTCTGCTCAAAGGCCTGCAACGGCGCAGCACTAGCCGCCTCCGCGCGCGCGTACGCCCCACCTGCGGCATTCAACGTTTGCACCAGACCGCGATGCAGCTCCGCAGCCCGGGCGCTCAACGCCTGATATTGCGTTCCGTAACCGCTGAACAGCGACGCAACAGCTGCCGACACCTCATCGGTGCCGGCCACCAGCACCTCGGTGGTGGAGGTTGCCGCGGCGGCGTTCGCCTTCCCCAACGACTCCCCGATTCCGGCCAAGTCCTGTGCCGCCGCCACCAGCGCGTCCGGGGCCGCGATCACAAACGCCATCAAATCCGTCCTTCCCAGTCAATTGCAGACGCTACACGGAATTTCAACGCGAAGAAGCAACGAATTGGATCGCGGTCCGACACTTTTCGGAAGTGCGAACGGTTACGTAAGTGAAGGTTACGGTTACGTAGGCAAAAGCCATGAGGCACAGCCCAAATTGTAGGCTATTGCCGGGGTTGAATTACGGGTCGCGGAGGCAAACGCAACTCATTTTATTATCGGGGTTGCGGACGGTCGGACGTTCCGCCGCGAATCTGGCGACCACAATGTCGTTGTTGCCGGCCACCGGCCGGATTATCAATTGCAGCGCATGGATATAGAGCGCGCGAGCAGACACAAAATCACCCATTTCGCTGGGCGAAAGGGCGATTTTGTGTCTGCTCGGCAGTGTTAGGTGAGTGAGTCCGGCGGCAGGAAGCGGTCGCCGTACCTCTCGGCCAGCTCGCGGGCGCGGGCCACGAAGGCTTCCTTGCCACGGCCGAGCGGGCCCTCGTAACCGACGATGTACTGCGCACTACCACCGGTCCACGGCGGGAACCCGATGCCCATGATGGACCCGATGTTGGCATCGGCAGTGGTCATCAGCACGTTCTCGTCGAGGCACTTCTGGGTCTCCAGCGCCTCGGCGAACAGCATGCGGTCGATCATGTCCTGCAGCGGCGGGTGCGAGGAACCCGACTTGAACGTCTCCCGCAGGCCAGGCCACAAGCCGGAACGCTTGCCCTCGGGGTAGTCGTAGAAGCCGGCACCCTTGAGACGGCCCGACCGGCCGAGCTCAATCATCTTCTCCACCACCGCTTCTGCCGGATGCGGCTCGTACCTGCCACCCGCGTCCTCGACACCCTTACGGGTGGCGACGGCGATCTTGTGCATCAGCTCCAGATTGAGCTCGTCGGAGAGCTGCAGCGGCGGCGCCGGGTAACCGGCCTGCGAACCGGCCTGCTCGATGCTGGACGGCTCCACGCCTTCGCCCAGCATCGCCAGCGCCTCGTTGACGAAGGTGCCGATGACGCGCGAGGTGAAGAAGCCGCGGCTGTCGTTGACCACGATCGGGGTCTTGCCGATGGCCAGGGTGTAGTCGAACACCCGGGCCAGCGCCTCGTCAGATGTCTTCTCGCCCTTGATGATTTCCACCAGCGGCATCTTGTCGACCGGCGAGAAGAAGTGGATCCCGATGAAGTCCTCCTGCCGCTTGACGCCGGTAGCCAGACCGGTGATCGGCAGCGTCGAGGTGTTGGAGCCCAGCAGGGCGTTGGGCTCGACGATGTCCTCGATCTCCTGGAACACCTTGTGCTTGAGTTCCTGGCTCTCGAACACCGCCTCGATTACGAAATCGACGCCCTTGAAGTCGGCGGCGTCAGCGGTCGGGGTGATGCGCGCCAGCAGCGCCTTGGACTTCTCCTCGGTGGTGCGGCCCCGTTCCAGCGCCTTGGCCTCCAGCTTCTCGGAATAGCCCTTGCCCTTCTCGGCGGCCTCGATGCTGACGTCTTTGAGCACGACGTCGTACCCGGCCTTCGCGGAGACGTAGGCGATGCCCGCGCCCATCATGCCCGCCCCGAGCACGCCGATCTTGTTGATCTTTACCGGCTCGATGCCGTCCGGGCGTGACTTGCCGGCGTTGATGGCCTGCAGGTCGAAGAAGAACGCCTGAATCATGTTCTTGGCGACCTGGCCGGTGACCAGCGTGGTGAAGTAGCGGCTTTCGATGCGGCTGGCGGTGTCGAAGTCGACCTGCGCGCCTTCCACCGCGGCGGCCAGGATGGCTTTCGGCGCGGGCATCGGCGCACCCTTGAGCTGCTTGCGCAGCAACGCGGGGAACGACGGCAGGATGGACGCCAACCCCGGCGACGACGGGGTGCCGCCCGGCATTTTGTAACCCTTCTTGTCCCACGGCTGCTCGTGGGAGTCCGGGTTGGCCTTGATCCACGCCTTGGCGGCGGGCACCAGTTCCTCGACGCTCGGCAGCAACTCGTCGATCAGTCCGAGTTCCTTGGCCTTGGCCGGCTTGAACCGGGTGCCCTGCGACAGGATGTTGACGAAGGCGTTCTGGATGCCGAACATCCGCACGGTGCGGGTGACACCACCGGCGCCCGGCAGCAGACCCAGCGTCGCCTCGGGGAATCCGAACTGCGACCCCTTGACGTCAGCCGCAATTCGGTGATGGCACGCCAGTGCAATTTCCAGGCCACCGCCCAGCGCTGCGCCGTTGAGTGCCGCCACCACGGGCTTGCCCAAGGTCTCCAGCGTGCGCAGTTGCTTCTTGACGTTCTCGACCAGGTCGAAAGCCTCACCGGCGTTCTCCGGCCCGATCTTGATCATGCTCTTGACGTCACCACCGGCGAAGAAGGTCTTCTTCGCGCTGGTGATCACCACGCCCGTGATCGAATCCTTCTCTGCGACAAGGCGGTCCACCGCTTTGCCCATCGACTCGATGTAGGCCTCGTTCATGACGTTGGCCGACCCCGACGGGTCGTCCAAGGTCAGCGTGACGATGCCGTCGGCATCCTTGTCCCACTGAATTGTGTTGTCGGCCATGTACTTAAACCCTCTCGATGATCGTCGCGACGCCCATGCCGCCGCCAATACACAGCGTCACCAGCGCCCGCCGGGCGTTACGACGCTCCAGCTCGTCCACCATGGTGCCCAGAATCATGGCGCCGGTGGCGCCCAGCGGGTGGCCCATGGCGATCGCGCCGCCGTTGACGTTGAGCTTCTCGTCGGGGATGTTCAGATCCTTCTGGAACTTCAGCACCACCGAGGCAAATGCCTCGTTCAGTTCGAACAGGTCGATGTCGTCGACGGTCAGGCCCGCGCGGTCGAGCACCTTGAGGGTCGCCGGGGTCGGACCGGTCAGCATGATCACCGGGTCGGCGCCGCTGGTCGCGGTGGCGACGATGCGGGCGCGCGGAGTCAGATTGACGGCCGCCCCCGCCTTTTCACTGCCGATCAGGACGAGCGCGGCGCCGTCGACGATGCCGGAGCTGTTACCGCCGGTGTGGACGTGGTTGATCTTCTCCACCCAGTGGTACTTCTGCAGCGCCACGTCGTCGAAGCCACCCATCGCGGCCAGACCCTCGAAAGCCGGCTTGAGCTTGCCCAGGCCTTCCTTGGTGGTGTCGGGGCGCATGTGCTCGTCGTGGTCGAGGATCAAAAGACCGTTCTGGTCGCGGACCGGGACCACGGACTTGGCGAAGTAGCCGCCCGACCACGCCTCTGCCGCCTTCTCCTGGCTGCGCAGTGCGTAGTTGTCCACGTCATCGCGGGTGAAGCCCTCGATGGTGGCGATCAGGTCGGCGCCGATGCCCTGCGGGACGAACATGACGTCGTAGTTGGTGACCGGGTCCAGACCCATGGCGCCGCCATCGGATCCCATCGGCACGCGGCTCATCGACTCCACACCACCGGCCAGCACCATGTCGTCCCAGCCCGAGCGCACCTTCTGCGCGGCGGTGTTGACGGCCTCGAGGCCCGACGCGCAGAACCGGTTGAGCTGGACGCCGCCGGAGGTGACGGGCATGCCGGAGGCCAGCACCGCGGCGCGGGCGATGTCGCCGCCCTGGTCGCCGACCGGCGAGACGCACCCCAGGATGACGTCGCTGATCAGGTTCTCGTCGAGGTCAGGGTTGCGCTTGCGCAGTTCCTCGATGAGGCCCACGACCAGGTTCAGTGGCTTGACTTCGTTCAGCGCGCCGTTTCGCTGCTTGCCGCGCGGCGTGCGGATGGCCTCGTAGATGAAGGCTTCTTCGGACATGTCGGTTTCCTGTTCCAAAAAGGGGGGTTTGGATCCGTCTTCAAGACTAGGTCCAGCAGGGGAACACTAACAGGGGCTTCGGCCAACCTGTTGGTTGGGCGGGAGTTCGCAGGTCAGGACTTGCTACGTGGGTCGCAGCGGGCCCGAAGAGACGGTTTCATCGAAAGTTAAGCGATTCAACGCTGTTTTCGACGTGGGCGGACCTGCACGGCGGTAGGCTTCCGCCGCACCGATGGTTGCCGGTGGTCGGTTGCCCGTTGCGCTTGAGAGATCGGAAATCAGCAATGTCGTACGTGGTAGCGGCGCCGGAAGCATTGGCGACCGGGGCGGCAGATGCTACGGCCATCGGCTCGGCGATCGCCTCGGCCAACGCCGCCGCAGCGGCTCCGATCATCGGGGTGTTGGCGGCCGGGGGTGATGAGGTATCGGCGGCAATCGCTTCGGTGTTTTCTGCCCATGGGCAGGCTTATCGAAATCTCAGCTCCCGCGCAGCGTCCTACCACTCGCAGTTTGTCCATTCGCTGACTGCTGCCGGCGCTGCCTATGCCGGGGCGGAGGCCGCTAACGCCGCGCCTCTGCAGACCGTCGGACAGCAAGCCCTTGACCTCCTGAACGCACCCAGCCTGACTTTCTTTGGGCGTCCCTTGATCGGCAACGGTGCCGACGCCACCGTGCCCGGACAGACGGGCGGCAGTGGCGGGGTGCTGTACGGCAACGGCGGCAACGGCGCGCCCGGTGGGGCCGGGCAGCGAGGCGGCGCAGGTGGCAGTGCCGGGCTGATCGGCAACGGCGGTGCCGGCGGCGCGGGCGGAGCGGGCGGGCCCGGCGGAGCGGGTGGTGCCGGCGGGCTCCTGTACGGCAACGGCGGCAACGGCGGGATCGGTTCCTTCGGGCAGGCCGGCGGTTCGGGTGGTAACGCGGGGCTGATCGGCAACGGCGGTGCCGGCGGGGCCAGCCAAGCCCTGGGCGCGGGCGCAGGCGGCGCAGGGGGTGCCGGTGGACTGCTGTATGGCAACGGCGGGGTCGGCGGGGACGGCAGCGGCGCGATCACCGCCGCCGGAACGGATGTGGGCGGGGCCGGCGGCGCCGGCGGGGCCGCCGGGCTGTTCGGCGCCGGCGGGAACGGCGGGGTCGGCGGGAACGGCGCGCAGGCGGGCACCGGTGTCGGAGGGACCGGCGGAGCGGGCGGCAACGGAGGGCGCGGCGGACTGCTGTTCGGTTTGGGTGGCAGTGGTGGCACCGGCGGCGGCGGCGGCGATCTCATCAGCAGCAGCGCCACCGGAGGAGTGGGAGGAGTAGGCGGCGCAGGCGGGGACGCCGGATTCTTCGGCTTCGGCGGCGCCGGAGGACTCGGCGGTGTCGGCGGCGGTATCGGCGGCGGCTCAGCGGGCGCCGGCGGCGGGGGCGGCGCCGGCGGCGGCGTCGGGTTGATCGGCATCGGCGGTACGGGCGGCATCGGTGGTGGCGGCGGCGCCAGCGAGAACCCGTTGGTGACCTCTCCGGGAGGGGCAGGCGGCACGGGGGGTGGCGGCGGTGCTGTCGGACTGATCGGCCTCGGCGGCAACGGCGGCATCGGTGGCGCCGGCGGCAACACGATCGGTGTGGGCTTGCCCGGCGGGGCTGGCGGCACGGGCGGTGGCGGTGGTGCTGTCGGGCTGATCGGCTTTGCCGGAACCGTCGGCAACCCCGGCGCACCCGGCCTTGATGGCTAGCTGACCTAAACACATGGCTGGTCATAAGCGGCACTCCGCGGAGGACATCGTGCGCAAGTTGCGCCGCGCGGACGAGTTGGCTGCCGAAGGCAAGACCGGCGAGGAAATCGCCGCAGAACTGGGCGTCTCGGCAGCGACGCTGTACAACTGGCGCCGCGCCTATGGCGGCATGGACACCGACGCCGCCAGCGTCGGCGGACGCGCTGGTCACCGAACTGCGCGACGACGGCCACCGAGTGGCCGCGTTTCAAGCCGACGTCAGCGACGCCGCCCAAACGAAGGACCTCGTGGGCAAGGTCGTGGCGGAGTTAGGCGGGCTGGACCTGTTGGCCAGCAACGCCGGAGTCGAACACTTCGGCGCCCTGGAATCGATCAACCAAGCCGATTTCCACCGGGTCTTTCAGGTCAACGTCGCCGGCCAGCTCTTCGCCACGCAGGCCGCCGCCGCGGCGATGAACAGCGGCGGGCGGATCGTGCTCACCTCCTCGGTCAGCGCCCGCATCGCCGTCTACCACCACACCCTGTACGCGGCCAGCAAAGCCGCGGTAGCCGCAATGGCCCTCAACCTGGCGCCCGAACTCGCCGCACGCGGTATCGCCATCAACGCGATCGCGCCGGTTGGGACCGTCACCGACATGGCCGCCGAACACACCAAGAGCTACATCCATCCCGCGCTGACCAACGTTGGTATGGATGCGGTCGTCAAGTCGACGAACGCTCTGGGTCGCTGGGCCGAGCCAGCCGAGGTGGCCGCGGTGGTGGCGTTTCTGCTCTCCCCGGACGCCTCCTATCTCACCGGTGCCACGATCGACGCCTCCGGAGGATGGATCTGAAATCATGGCACAGCTGAGTTGCATCCACATTCGCGTCGAGCGTGGCTCCCCTGCCCGTCACACCGAGGAGGCCAAGCGGTGACTATCGTTCGTATTCTCGTTGCCTATGACTCCTGGGACGGTCATTGCGAGCGGGCCGCGCATCGCCTGGGCTAAGGTGCGTCGAGCGCCGGGGCAAGCGTTTCGCTCAAGCAGGTAACGGACTGCGGGCGAAAGGATTTCGGTGATCTCGACGGGTTGGTCCTGGGCTCTCCGGTACATCAGCGCGGCATGAGCTGGCCGATGAAGAAGTTCATCGACGAACTCTGCGAACCGTCGTGGTTTTACGACGACATGGTCGGGCGAGTGTGCGGAGTGTTCACCGTCGGCGGTGGCCACGGCGAGGTAGGCGGCGGTTGCGAAATGGCGCAACTATCGATGCTCGCCAATCTTGCCGCCATGGGATGTGTCATGGTGCCGTTTCCCAAGTCGACCCGCGGCTTCGACGTCGCCGGAATGCACTGGGGGCCACACATCGTGGCCACTGGTCCCGGCATGCAACCGATAGATCCGGACAACCTGCCGGCTGAGGCGCTGGACGCGGTGTTTCACCATGGCGCGGCGATCGCGCGAGTCGGCGCCGCATTGAAGGCCCAAGCTGCCCAGACCGCCCTGTTTGACCGCGGGGCACGCTTCCCGTCGCCGGAAGTCTTCAACGCCCGATCGGCCGCTGACGGCGATCGCGGCGCGCAGGGGTCGCCGCGGTGAAATCCGCACAGCGCGCCAGCATGTCAACACACACCAATCGAAAGAGGAGCCCATGAGCAACGACGACAACACGTCCGCGATGGAATCGGAGAGATCGTTCAACGAGCAGAACATCGCCGAATTCCGGGCCAACAAAGGTCAGGTCGGCGGACAGTTCAAAGGCTTCACACTGATGCTGCTCACCAGCACCGGCGCGAAGAGCGGCGCCGAGCGCGTCAACCCGGTTGGCTACTTCGACATCGAGGGCAAGATCTACATCGTCGGGTCGGCGGCCGGCAGAGAAAAAAACCCGGCGTGGGTGGCCAACATTCGCGCCCATCCGCAGGTAAAGGTCGAAATCGGCGCTAACCCGGCCGCGGCCGCGACCATAGCAGAGCTGCCCCGCGCCGAACGCGACCGCATCTTCGACATCATCAAGCAGCGCTCGCCGGGATTCGCCGGATACGAGACGTCAACCGACCGGATCATCCCGGTCTTTGAAGTCAAACTCGACTGACTGCACAGTACCCGTCGCACACCAACCCGCCACCGTGAATGCCTATGTTGGGCAAGGAGCGGGCTTGGTCGGTGGCGCGCTCTACGGGGGTCTGGTCGGCGCGGCCGCCCGCGCGCATAAGTTGCCGCTCATCACGTGCGACAGGCGCGCCGAGGCGAAGTATTGGGCACTCGGCGTCACCTTCGAGCTGCTGTCGCCGATCAAGAAGTAGGTGCGACGGGACCGTTCATTCTCTC
>NZ_JBTNSY010000046.1:0-17671 GCF_054515735.1 Mycobacterium sp. ML4 | reverse complement strand
CAGATCGCGACCGGCCATCATCTTGATGATGCGATTCGGGATGCGTTTTTGTGGTGGGGCCTCGCCGTGATTGCGACGACGGCTGCAACCATTGTCACCTTCCGCTTCATGCTTCAGCGATACCCGTGGTGCAGCACGGCAAACATCGGCACCGCACCAGCGGTTGCGCAACCGGCCGCAAAGAACGGTTGTCAGGCCGGATCGGAATCCTAGCCTTGGTGAAGGGTTCGGCGTTGGGGATCGGCGGCTTATCGGCACATGCTCGCCGGTAGGGCCGCCTCAAGAGCTGTCAAGGTGGGTGCGAGGACTGGTAGCTCGGGCAGGTGGCGGGCCGTCGAGCCGGTATCTTTCAACCCGGTTGACGTCGAGAGCAACACGACGCTCTCGTCAGCATCGATCCAACGTCGGGCGGCAAGCTGCTGAGCGGCAAGTACTGTCAACACGGACGCGCCTTCTGCGTAAATGCCTTCGCTCGAGGCCAACTCGAGTTGCATACGAATGATTGCGGCATCGCTCGGTTGTGCTACGGCCGTCCCCTTGGTGGCCCTGATCGCATCCAATCCCTGATAGGTCGCCACCCGCGCAGCGACCGAGAATGCGATCGACGGTTGAGTGGGGACGGTTGGCTGATGTCCGGGCGGGGCTTGGAGCCCGTGGGCATAGGCACCGAACGGGTCGACCGCGACCAGCCTGGGCATGCGGGTGCTGAGGCCGAGATCAATCAGGTCAGCAAAGCCCCGGCGAATACCGGCCAACCCGTCACCGTAGGCCGTCGGGACGACGACAACGTCGGGTGTCTCCCCGAGTTGTCGCCACAGCTCGTAAGCGATCGTCTTGTATCCCTCCACCCCGAACGGATTGGAACCGATCGGCGGGGTCACTGCCCCGGATATCGGCGTCCAGCCGAACGCCTCGACCGCTTGTCGGAGCACCGACCACCGGTCCGGGCCGTTCTCGTACGCGACGACGCAGGCGCCATAGGCTCGGATGAGAATGCTCATCTCGCGCGGTACCGACGACACCGTGAGGACCACGCACCGAAGCCCTGCCGCGGCTGCGTAGGCGGCCACTGCTGCGCCGTGGTTTCCCGTTGAGGAGACGATGACCGTCGAAGCTCCCGACGCCACCGCCTTGGTGACGGCCGCCGCCGCCAGCCTGTCTTTGAATGACCAGGTCGGATTGCGGGCTTCGTCTTTGAGCATGAGTCTGTGTAGTCCAAGCCGAGGACCCAGCCGATTTAACGGAATAACGGGCGTCTGACCCTCTCCCAAGGTCACCGGAGCATCCTCTGGCGCCAAAGGCAGCAAATCGCGGAATTCGAAAATCCCTGACTGGGACGCCTCGCATGGCAAGGAGCCCGCCTCCAGCGCGTATACGGGAGTGAGATTCACCCCGATACCGTCGCGGGCGCAGCAAGAACACCCGAAGGATGCTTGACCTTCCGGCGCTGACTCGCCACACCGGGGACAACGAAGCAATCCGAGATATCGTGCGCTCATATCGGGGCTGCTCGGTGTCGGCTTCGGTTACGAGGCCGGCTTGAAGGTGCGCAGCCGAAGGCTGTTGGTGACCACGAATACCGACGAAAACGCCATAGCCGCGCCAGCCAACATGGGGTTCAGCAGCCCAGCGGCGGCCAGCGGCAATGCGGCGATGTTGTAGGCAAACGCCCAGAACAGGTTGCCCTTGATCGTCGCCAACGTCTTACGCGACAGTTCAATGGCGTCGGGCACTGCGCGCAGGTCACCGCGTACCAGTGTCAGATCGCTGGCCTGGATGGCGACGTCGGTGCCGGTCCCCATCGCCAGGCCCAGATCGGCTTGCGCCAGGGCCGCGGCGTCGTTGACCCCGTCACCGACCATGGCCACCACCTTGCCCTCGGCCTGCAACCGCTTGACGGTGTCCACCTTGTCTCGCGGCAGTACTTCGGCGATCACTTGGCCGATGCCTACCTGGCCGGCCATGGCGCGGGCCGCGGCCGCGTTGTCGCCTGTGAGCATGATCGGGGTCAAACCCAGCGCGCGCAGCCGCTCGACGGCCTCGATCGACGTCGGTTTGACCGCGTCCGCCACCACCAGAGTTCCTCGCGGCTTGTCGTCCCAGCTGACCACGACAGCGGTCTTGCCCTCCGACTCGGCCTGACGCAGCAAACGGGTGAGTCTTTCCGGTAGCTCTTGGGACCAATCCGCCAGGAGTTGCCGGCGGCCCACTGTCACCGCATGCCCTTCGACAACGCCTTGCACGCCCAACCCTTCAAGGTTGGCGAAACCCTCGACAGCCGGCAGCTCACCGAGCTTGTCATGCGCTGCCCGCGCAATCGCCTTGCCGATCGGGTGTTCAGAGGAGTCCTCGAGCGCGCCCGCCAACCGCAGCACTTCGTCGGGCTGCTCACCGAGGGCGGCGATCACCTCGAGCAGGGCCATCTCGCCGGTGGTGATGGTGCCGGTCTTATCGAGCACGATGGTGTCGATTCGACGCGTCGATTCCAGTACTTCAGGTCCCTTGATCAAGATCCCGAGTTGTGCGCCACGGCCGGTGCCGACCATCAGGGCGGTCGGTGTGGCAAGGCCCAGGGCGCACGGGCACGCGATGATCAGCACCGCCACCGCCGCGGTGAATGCGGCGGCGATCGATCCGGTCACAGCGATCCAGAACCCGAGTGTCGCCAGCGACAGCGCGATCACGATCGGCACAAAGATTCCGGATATTCTGTCGGCCAAGCGCTGCGCCTGCGCTTTGCCCGATTGTGCCTCTTCGACCAGCCTCGCCATCTGGGCCAGCTGGGTGTCCGAACCGATCCTTTTGGCACGAACCACAATTCGCCCGCCCATGTTAACTGTTGCGCCCACCACCTGATCCCCCGGACCGACCTCAACAGGCACAGACTCCCCGGTAAGCATGGAGGCGTCCACCGCGGAGGAGCCTTCAATCACCACGCCATCGGTCGCCACCTTCTCGCCGGGTCGTACTACGAACTCGTCACCTATGGCGAGCTGCTCGATCGGAATGCGTTGTTCGCCGCCATTTCTGCGCACTGCGACCACCTTGGCGCCGAGCTCGAGTAGTGCACGCAGCGCGGCGCCGGCGCGCCGCTTGGAGCGGACCTCGAAGAACCGGCCTGCAAGGACGAAGGTAGTAACGCCTGCGGCGGCCTCAAGGTAAATGTTGCTGGCGCCGTCGGTGCGGGAAATGGTCAGCTCGAATGGGTGCCTCATGCCTGCCATACCGGCCGTGCCCCAGAACAATGCGTAAATCGACCAACCCAGCGCGGCGATCGTACCCATGGAGATCAGCGTGTCCATGGTGGCGGTGTGGTGCCGCAGGTTGGTCCACGCGGCCTGATGAAACGGCAGGCCGCCCCATACCACGACCGGCGCGGCCAGCGTCAACGAGAGCCACTGCCAGTTGGTGAACTGCAGTGGGGGCACCATGGCGGAAGCGACCACCGGCACCGTTAACACCAAGGAGACCAGCAGACGTTGCCGCAACGACGCGGCCGCATCCGGCTCCCCCGCCTCGTCCTTCGTGGCTGGTGCGTTCGGCTTGGGTAAGTCCGCGGTGTAGCCGGCCTTCCTAACCGTTGTCACAAGCTGATCAACTGAGACGGTGCCGAGATACGCGACGCTGGCCTTTTCGGTCGCGTAGTTGACAGACGCGCTGACGCCGTCAATGTTGTTGAGCTTCTTCTCAATTCGGGCCGCGCATGAAGCACACGTCATCCCGCCGATCCGCAACTCAAGATGTCGCGCGGTTTCCGTTGCGGAGTTCATGCTGTGTTCCCTCAGTCCGATCGCGGCAGGTCGTCTCAACGGACCACTTCATAGCCGGCGTCTTCCACCGCGTTCTTGATCGCGTCCAGCTCGATCACGCCGTCGCTGTTGATGGTGACCTTTCCACTGTCGAGCTCCACGTCCACGCCTGTGACTTCAGCGATGTTGCCGACTTCCTCGCGGACGGAGGAAGCGCAGTGTCCGCACGTCATGCCAGAGACGGTGACTGTCACGGTGCTCATGCCGCTCTCCAATCTGTATGCAGCGTGCCTGAATAATTCATGTCTACCATACCCCCCTAGGGTAATCAAGTATGAATGGCACAATCCGCCATCTCATGTCGGCAATTCCTGGGGTCAGGGCTGCGGCATGGCGTAGAACTGGCGAATACCTGTTTGACTGCGTGCAAACAGGCATGATCTACGCCGGCGACGAGGGGACAGCAGATGACGAAAAGCCAAGGAGAAAGCGTGACCGCGACCAATACACCTGGCGCATCCCGGATGACCGACCGCTCTCTTCCTCTGATCATCAACGCAATCGAGTCCAATCCGCCCAGACCCGGCGCAGACGTCGACGTGACCCTGCACCTGCCCTGAGGAACCGTGATGGGCAAGATCGAGCCCTGTTGGTATTTCGACCAGAAAGTCCTTGGCTACGTCCAAACGGTCGGCGTCGACCACCACCGGCAGACCTCGACCGACGGCAACTGCCCGAATTGTCCGAATGGGGGTGACCGTCACGACTACGTGCACTTATCTGGGGTTACCTGCCGCCGCGGCGGCGGTGACGTCTATTTGCACGATCAGCTTCGCGTACGGTTGTTCGACGTCTCTTCCTGGAGCTTCGGTCGCGGCGAGTTTTAGGACGTGACGCCGGCGAGCTACTTCGCCATCCGTTTCATCATCTGGATGGGCGGTAGGTCTGCAACTGCCGTCGGCGCCATCGCTTGACGATCTCGCCGATCTGCTCGGGATCGTCAGCGACCACGAGCAAGTCAAGATCGTCTCCTGATACCAGTCCCGTTTCGAGCAGCCGGTCACTAATCCACCGTTGCAGGCCAGCCCAGTGATCCGAACCCGCTAGCACGACGGGAAAGTTTCGTATCTTCTGAGTCTGGATGAGCGTCAGTGCCTCGAAGAGCTCGTCCAGCGTTCCAAAACCGCCCGGAAGAACCACGAACGCCGACGCGTACCGGACGAACATCAGCTTGCGCACGAAGAAGTATTTGAACTGAAGTGGGACGTCGAGGAACGGATTCGGTTGCTGCTCGAAGGGCAGTTCGATAACAAGGCCGATCGACCGCACTCCGGCGTCGCGAGCGCCCCGGTTCGCAGCCTCCATGATCCCGGGCCCACCGCCGGTGATGATGTCGAACCCCAACCTGCCCAGCCGTTCGGCCAGCGTGCGCGCCAGCTTGTAGTGCGGATGATCCGGCGGCGTACGGGCGGAACCGAAGAAGGACACGGCATGCGTCACGTCCGCCAGCGCCGCAAAGCCCTGCGCCACCTCATCGCGAATCCTGGCAACACGGTCAGGATCGCTGCCGGCCAGCGCGGGAAAGCCCGGGCCCAGGCAGGAGAGCAGCTCCTCATCGCATGTGGCAGGGACGGGCGCTCGGGACTCACGCATGTATCCGATCGTGCCAGGGCGATCGCACCAACAAAACTTGCGCGCCGCGAGCAGCTTGGTCCGTGGTCAATGGCCGCTGGTGACTAGTTCGGCGTCAAACTGGTCGTCGGCTGGAGCACGGAACGCTTTCTCCAGGATCGCGGCGAGTCGGTGGCTAGCGAGAAAGACCTGGCGCGGCCCTCCGTGGGTGCTGATACGTTACTTCAGCGGCACTGACTGCGCCGAAGGAATTCATTAGGTCAACATCGCTTCACACCTGACTAATGGACAAATGATCAACGGCGGGAGTTTGAGCCGCCGCCGCAAGGGTATCGGTTTCGTGCCACGACAACGGACGAGGAGCTGCGATGTACGCCGGTGTGGCGTGGATGCTGGTGCTTGTCGTGGCCGGGGTTGGCGGTGTTTATGGATTGCACCGCCTCACTGCGATCAGCCCGACCCCGTTGACGACGCTGCCTTTCCAGTCGGGGTGGCCCCCGGAAGAGCACGCGTTGTCGCGCTATCACGTTCGGTGGTATCTGGCGACTTTGGTGTTTCTCGCCTTTGATGTCGAAATGTTGTTCATGTACCCGTGGGCCTTGGTGGTCAGAAAAATGGGTGCTGGCGCAATCGCTGAAATGTTTTTGTTTCTGGCAGCGCTGCTCGTGGCGGTGGCGTGGGCATGGCGCGAGGGCGCCCTGCGGTGGGTCTGACGCAGCGGCTGGCTCGATGCGCAGCACGGCGGGCACACGTTCTCATCGTGGCTGCGCCGGGTTTCTGGGTGGTGCGCGCAGAGGCCGAACATCGACTTCGTGCCCGGGGTTGGTGTGTGGCTACATCCGCGGCCGACGCCGACGTACTGGCGGTCTGCGGTACGGCGGGACCCGAATTGAGTGAGGCGATCGACCGGGTCTGGGAGCAGATGCCGGGGCCCCGGGTTCGCGTCGAGCTGTCCGATTCCCACGCGGTGGAGTCGGCCCTGTATCGCGCCGCCATGCAGTTGGTAGAGGTCGACCGGCACCGCCAGGATGCTCGCGAGCGTGCCCAATCTCCGGAGCGGAGCGGTGATCACCACGGCGTTGTGAACCACCCTGAGCACGGGCACATGGACCACAGCACCATGAACCACGCTGGGCACGGGCACATGGACCACGGCGGACACCAGCACAACCACCACAGCGCCATGGACATGGCGCCGGCCGGGATTGCGTTGGCCGAAGGTGGCGACGACCGCGACGGTTTGGAAATGGATGTGCTGCACGTTCGCCTGGGGCCGGTGCTGTGCTATTGGCCTGCGGGGCTGGTGGTGCGGTGCTCTTTGCAGGGAGACGTGCTCACGCGAGCCGAGGCGTGGGTCGTTGACAAAGATTTCGACTATGGCAACCCGCCGCCGGAAACGGGGAACCGCGCCGCGGCGCGATATTGCGACCATGTCGTTGATCTGCTGGCACTGGCCGCGTGGCCGGGTGCCGAAACGATCGCGCGTTCAGCGCGGGACCAGCTGCTGAGCGACATGGACGCCGGGCGCGCCGCGTCGCTGCTGGACACCCTCCACCGCAAGCTCCGCCGCTCTCGAACGCTGCGCTGGTCGTTGCGCGACATAGCATCGTTGACACCCGAGGACTGCAGGAACCTCGAGCTGCCGACTGCCCTGGCCGGCGATTGCTACGACCGTCTCCTCGCGCAGGTCGACAAGGCGCGGCAAGCGCTAGCGAACCCGGCGGAACCCCACGGTGTCACCAAACCTTCAATCAGCGTCATCGACGCGTTGCCTCATCTGGTGAGTGGCCTGGACCTTGCAACGGCCCGGCTGGTAATCGCCAGCCTTGGCATCGACACCGCATTCGAGCACCTGGGCGGGCACCATGGCTGACGTCTCGATCATGACCGTGCCCGCTGTATGGGTGCTGGGCGGGGCGGCACTGGTGTTGTGCCTCGGTTTTTGCGCGGCGACCCTCGACGGCGTGCTTGCTGGCCGCGGCCCGGGGGCGAGTAACGCTCTTTACGAAATCGCGCGGCTGATGCGGCAGCGTCGTCGCCGCACGGTGGCCGCCGACACCTTGTTATGGCGCGTCGGCGGAGCGGGGCTGATCGTCGCCGCGTCGCTGATGGTGACTGTTGTGCCGTTCGGGCGCTGGACGCTGGCCGATCTTGACGTCGGAGTCATGTGGTTCAACGCCATGGATGTGATGGTGTGGGCGCTGGTGTGGCTCGCCGGCTGGGGTCCTAACTCCGGCCACTCCCTGGTTGGGGGCTATCGATTCCTCGCTCATGGGCTCGGCTACGAGATGCCGTTGATGTTCGCGCTGGTCGCGCCGCCCATCGCCGCGCAAAGTCTACGGGTGGCCGATGTTGTCGCCGCTCAACACCGGCTTTGGTTCGTGGTGTGGATGCCAGTCGCGTTCCTCGTGTATTGCCTTGGGGCAGTGGCCTTTTCGGTGTGGGGACCGTTTTCTGTCGCGCTGGGCGCTGATATCGCCGGCGGTGTCAGCGCGGAGCTGTCCGGAGTGGATCGACTCGTATTCCAGGCCGGTCGCTACGCCCTTCTGGGCGCCGGGGCGGCGTTTGCGGTGCCGATGTTCCTCGGCGGCGGTGCGGGTCCGCTGCTGCCCGCCTGGTTATGGGTGTTGGTCAAGACCCTCGGATTGCTGTCGGTATTTGTCTGGCTGCGCGGGCGACTCCCGGTGCTGCGGCCCGAGAAATTCCTGGAGATCGGCTGGATGGTGCTCTTGCCGCTCACGCTCGTGCAAGACCTCGTCGTGGCCATCATCGCAGTGAGGAAGTGAGTCTCATGATCGTTGATTTTGCGTTCTGGTTTGTCGCCGCGACCGCCGTGCTGGCCGGAGCCGCCGTTTTCGTTGTCAATTCGATGGCCCGCGCCACCTACGCCTTGGCCGTTTCGTTCATCGCGGTCGGCGTCGCGGTTGTGCTGTTACAGCAGAGCTACATCGGCATCGTCGTCATCTTGATGATGGTGATGGAGATGGCGGTGATGGCGGTCTACATGGTCATGTTCATGGGCATGAACCCGGCGCTGATGCCGATGAGCATGGTGCACGACAACCGACGGGCATTAGCCGCTGCGGTCGGGACCTTCACGGTGCTGGCGTCGGGGATCCTGCTGACCGACTGGCCGGCGCGGCGCGGCACGCCGCCGAAGGATCTGACCTTCACGCTCGGTGAGGAATTGATGGGCTCCAGCATGCTGGCCATGACGGTGATCAGCCCGGTAATGGTCGCGACCATCGTCGCCGGCGTCGTCCTGGCGACCCGGCGCGGTCGCTACGACCGGTTCGGTGATGACCTCAAACACCGCCCCCCTCGCGACCCACAACCAGGCGGAGTGGGCCGATGACACTGCAGAGCGTCCTGCTGGTGGCGGCGGCGCTGTTCAGCGTCGGGATCTACGGCGCGCTCTCGCAACAGGTCGTGGTCATGGTGATGATGGGCCTGGAGTTGATGGTCAATGCCCTCGTCCTGGCGGCCGGAGGATTTTGGTGGTTTTCTGCGCCTAAACCGGCCGGACAGGTTCTGCTGCTGGTGATCATCGCCGCCATGACCGTAGAGATGGCGATGGGATTCGCGGTGGCCACGCTGCTGCACCGCGAACGCCGCACCGACATGACCGACGCGGCCGCCGACTTGGCCGGATGAACGGGGTGATCTCGACGACGCAGCTGGCCTTGTGGCTGCTGGTCTGCTTTCCGGCAGCCTGCGGCGCGGCATTGCTCCTGGCACGCAGCGGGGATCGGTTAGCGGCTGGGATATCGGTCGCGGCCTCAGCGGTGGTGGTCGCGTTGTCGATCGTGGTGGCGATGACTCATCCCGCTGTCAGCGTCGCTTTTGTGGCTGGTGGGCAGTTCGGGCTTTCCGTGGATAGCCTATCGGCGGTGGTGGTTCCCGCCATCGCGGTAGTTACCCTTCTGGTCCTGGTGTTCGCCGTAGCGGACATCCGCGAAGCCGCGCGCCGATTCCACGGCTTGATGCTGCTGTTCTCCTCGGCCGCCCTACTGACCACAACCGCCGCCACCTTGCCGGCGCTGCTGCTGGCGTGGGAGGTGATGGGGGCGGCCTCGTATGCGCTGATCGGCTTCTGGTGGCGCGATGACTTTCGCATGTCGGCCGGCCTCACGGCGTTCGTGACCACCCGCAGCGCCGACCTCGGGCTCTATCTGGCCGCCGGCGCGGCGGTTGCCGGCGGCGCGGGGCTAGCGTTGGCGGATCTGCCCCACTCAACCACGCTGTGGCGCAACGTCATTGCGGGTGGGTTGTTCATCGCCGCCTTGGGCAAGGCGGCGCAGCTGCCGTTTTCGTTCTGGCTTTCACGCGCGATGGAGGGCCCCAGCCCCGTTAGCGCACTGCTGCACTCGGCGGCCATGGTGGCCATGGGCGGGTACCTGCTGCTGCGCATCCAGCCGTTGCTGGCAGCGACTAAATGGGCCGCCGAATTGGCGGCCTGGACCGGCGCCGTGACCGCAGTACTGCTCGGTGCTGTAGCGGTGGCTCAACACGACCTCAAACAGTTGCTTGCCGCATCCACCGCAGCGCAACTCGGGTTCGTGGTGATGGCAGCAGGAGTAGGTACGGTCAGCGGTGGCGCCGCGCAGCTGGTCGCGCACGCCTTCACCAAGGCCGGGCTCTTTCTTGCCGCCGGCGCCTGGCTCTCGCTGCTCGGCACCAAACGGCTTGACAAGCTGCACGGTGTGGCCCGGCGATGGCCGCTGATCGGCTGGTGCGCCACCATCGCTGCGGTCGCGCTCGCCGGAGTTGCGCCCCTATCCCTGTGGGCGACAAAGGATGCAGTGCTGGCGGTCGCGCTTGACCATTCGATCGCTCTGTATGCGGTCGGATTGGTGGCCGCCGCGCTGTCGGCGGCCTACGCGGCGAAGATCCTCGTTGCGGTGTGGGGCGCACCATCGCCGGTCGGGAATCCAGGGTCTCTGAAACCTAAGGCGCTCAACGCCTTTGCGCAACTTCCCATTCTTGTGTTAGCAGCTGGTGCCGCCGCGTCAGGGATCCTGGCGTTGCCGCCCATCGCGCCGACGTTGAGCCGTGTCCTCGACCACGGCTCGCCCGCACACCCCACAGCGCCGGAGTTGGCGGCGTCGGCGATGTTGGCGCTTCTGGTGGTGGTCGCAGTGATGCGCTGGGGGGTGCCCGAGCCGCGATGGGCCGCCGACTGGCTCGGCTTGCAACGGGCCGCCAACGCGGTGGTCGCCCACCCCACCATGCGCCTGGCTCAGGCGCTGGCCCGGTTCGACGACCGCGTCCTCGACCGGGCCGTGAACCGGATCGCCGCCGGATCGCTGACAGCCGGCCAGTGGGCGGCCCGCACCGATGACCGCCGCGTCGATGCTGCGGTGGAATCGTTGGCGGCGCGAACACGTCAGCTCGGGGCGCTGGCGCGACGACCGCAGACCGGCCAGCTGCACCAGTACTACCTTGCCGCGGTGGTGATGGTCGTGCTAGGCGTCGTGCTTCTTGTGGCGGTGGGGTGACAGGTGCTCAGTTTGATCGTTTTTCTGCCGTTGGCCGCCGCAGCGGGCGTGCTTGCCATACCGAAGTCGGGCGAGTTCGCAGCCCGCTGGGTGTGGGTCGTCCTCACCGCCGTGGATCTGGCGCTAACGATCCTGGTGTGGGCACGCTATAAGGCACCAGGACCGAACGGGCTGGCTTTCGAAGAACGCGCCCGCTGGATCCCGGGAGTCAACAGCAGCTACCACATCGGCGTCGACGGCTTATCCCTGCCACTAGTGGTCATGACCGCGGTGATCTTTCTGGCCTGCGCGATCTACGGTTTGCGCGGCCGCGACCGGCCCCGGCAACAGGCCGCCCTGTTCCTGTTTCTGCAGAGCGTGAGCCTGGGACTATTCGTCGCTGCGGATCTGATCTTGTTCTTCGTGTTCTTCGACCTGTCGATCGTGGCCATGTACTTCGTGATCGCCGGATGGGGCCACGGCAGCGCCGCCCGCTCGGCGTTGAAGTTCTTCCTCTATACCTTTCTGGGTTCGCTCGCGCTGCTGGTGGGCTTCATCGGCCTCTACATCGCCGCCGATCCGCACACCTTCGACATGAACGAACTGGTCGCTACTCCCCCGCTGGCCGGTAGGCCGCTGGCCGGCGGGCTGGTCCTGGCAGCGATTCTGCTGGGTCTGGCGGTCAAGACGCCGACGGTTCCGTTCCACACCTGGCTTCCCCCGGCCCACACCGATGCGCCGGCCACCGGCTCGGCGGTGCTGGCCGGGGTGTTGTTGAAGATGGGCACTTACGGGTTCGCGCGTATCGCGATGACGATGCTGCCGCAGGCCTGGCGCGCCTGGGCGTGGGTGATCATCGCCGTCGGCGTGGTGTCGGTGCTTTACGGTGCGCTGGTTGCGTTGGCGCAGAACGACTTTAAGCGCATGGTGGCCTACACCTCGGTCAATCACATGGGCTACATCGTGCTGGCACTCGGCGCCGCCGGTCTGCTCTCGGGCAGCACCGCCGACGCGCGGGCGGTGGCGGTCAGCGGAGCGGTCACACAGATGGTCAGTCACGGTCTGATTACCGGGTCGCTGTTCTTGCTCGCCGGGGTGTTCTAC
The DNA here is from genome assembly GCF_054515735.1 of Mycobacterium sp. ML4. Classification (NCBI taxonomy): domain Bacteria; kingdom Bacillati; phylum Actinomycetota; class Actinomycetes; order Mycobacteriales; family Mycobacteriaceae; genus Mycobacterium; species Mycobacterium sp. ML4. The sequence goes on along the minus strand of NZ_JBTNSY010000046.1, from coordinate 5,709 downwards.
GACCGGGCCGAAAGCTACGACATGGATTCCTACGGCGGTCTGGCCGGGCCGGCACCGAAACTGGCAGCTTTATTCTCCCTCGGCGCCCTCGCCTCCCTCGGGTTGCCGGGATTTTCCGGCTTCATCGCGGAATTCCAGATTTTCACCGGCAGCATCGCCGCCGCGCCCCTCACCGCGGTCGCGCTACCGGGCATCCTGATCACCGCTGCCCTTTTCTTGCGGGCACTGCAGCGCATCTTCACCGGCGACACTGCAGGCCACTCGCAGGGCTTCCTCGATCTGCACCCATCCGAAATGGGCTCGGCCGGAACGCTGCTGACGCTGTCAGTTCTGATCGGCATCCTGCCGCGACCTCTGCTGGATCTGATCGAGCCGGCCTCGCGCACGCTCATCGGGCTGGTCGGGAGATAGCCGGTGAATGCCGAAACCGGGATGCGGCCGCTGCTGATGCTGCCGGAGATGCTGACCTTCGGCGCCGGCCTGGTGGTGCTGATCGGCGGATCATTTCTGCCCCGACAGCGTCAATGGTGGGCCCGAATCGTCTGCGCCGCAACACTTGCCGGTGTCATCGCGACCGCGGCGGTCGGCACGACCCCGGATCAGACTGCGTTCGCGGGAGCCTTCACCGTCGATACCGCGACCGCGGTCGCCCGGATCGCCGCCGCAGTCGGGGTCCTGATGGTTCTAGCGATTGCCGGCGACGACATCACAGGAACGGCCCGGGAAAGCGAAACCTATGCGCTGCTTCTGTTCTCCACCGCCGGCATCATGGTGCTGGCTGGAACTAGCGATTTGCTGGTCCTAGCCGTGGGATATCTGCTGGCCGGCATCCCGCTCTACGGACTGATCGGACTGCGGCGATCCGGCCTGGCGGCCGAAGCCGCGATGAAGACCTATTTGATCGGTGCCCTGTTCGGCATCACCCTACTGCTCGGCGTGACCGTCCTGTACGGCATCAGCGGGGCCACCCGCTATGACGAGCTTGCCACGCAACTGCTTGGCGCACCGGCCGCGGTGGTGGCGACTGGCGTAGTGGCGATACTGGCAGGACTGATGTTCGAAGCCGGCGGCGTGCCCGCCCACTTCTGGGTTCCCGATGCCGCCCAGGGCGCCAACGGCACAGCGGCCACCTTCTTGACGACGGTGCCCAAGATCGGCGCACTGATCGCACTTTACCGCGTGGCCACCGTGCTACCGAACACGGTTGCGTGGCCACTGCTCATCGCGATATTCGCTGTCGCGAGTATGACATTGGGCAACATGGCCGCCTACGGGCAGCAGAATCCCCGGCGACTCCTGGGTTGGTCGACGGTGAGCCAAGTCGGCTACTTACTGGTGCCGATCACCGTCGCCGGCCGCAGCGAGTTTGCCCTTCCGTCGTTGCTGTTCTATCTGATCGGGTACACGCTGACCAACAGCGCCGCCTTCGCGGTGAGCACCGCACTGCCCGATCGGCGCGACCTTGACGCCTACCATGGCTTGGCGCGAGCCCGGCCCTGGCTCGCCGGCGCGTTGGTGGTGGCGCTGCTCGGGCTAGTCGGGACCCCGCCTACCGCGGTCTTCATCGGAAAACTCACCACCGCCACGGCCGCCTGGGACGGCGATTACGCGTGGCTGGCCACAGTGGTATTCGTCAACAGTCTTCTCAGCCTGTTCTATTACATGCGTTGGATCGTCCCGATATTCCAGAAGCCGCAACCCACAGACGATTTCACCACTGGCCGTTGGTCCACAGGCACCGCGATGGTCGCAGCGGCCCTGAGCCTGGCGCTCGGCATTGCAGCAGGACCGCTCTGGGACGTGCTCGCCGCGCCGACCCGGTAACCGATTCAGCTGTTTCCCTCGGACCGATGTCAGTATCCCGAGCTGCGAAGGGAAACGGCGGCTCGCGACCATCGGGCGATCGAGTCTCATCGAGCCTACGATGCAACTGCACACGAGCTAGGCACGCCGCGGAGCAACCCGACAGAGGCGAGCAAGGCATGCAGTGTGCTTGAGTCGGCCAGGGACGGCGACGCAGCATCGACGATACCCACCCCGCCAACCCTTCGCCCCGACCCCTCGGGCCTGGCAAACCTTGCCTCCCCAACACAAGTAAGGTCACGGCGTAAACCATGCATTCAGGTTTCTTCCCCACCCCAATCCAGCAACCTTTCCCGGGCTCTACCGCGGGGGGGTCAACGGAAGTTCTTGCGTCCGGTGCTGCTTCGACTTGTTAAATGGCACTGACCGCGCTCGGTCGGAGTACAGCGCGTCGGCGCGGAACGCCTTAACCCCAGCAGAATCGCCCGTGACCGATCTGTGAACCGACCCGGCGTTTGACTCGTGTCAAGAGCGGAAGGTGATCGAATGTCCAAGCTCGCCGAAGCCGCGGCCTCCAAAGCCACAGCGAAGAATGCGCACTATGGCGAGCACGTCGCCGCATTGCATTGGTACGCCGTGTGGCTGACCTATGCTGCGGCCCGCGCACGCCGGGCCGGTCCCCGCGATTTGGGCTGCTCGGATCGCGGTGCACCAGTGACAGCGCCAAGGGGCATCCGGTCGGATACCACCGTCGGCATCCAAATAGGTTTAGCCACTTGGCTTTCCGCCGATACTACACCGCAGGCCACCAGCGCGGCGGTAGGCCCGGGCATTTGGTTGTCAAGCAGCGATGGATTGTCGTGATGAGGCCGCTCCCGGGTTTCGGTCTGCCCGATCATCGGGACGTATCCGGCGATGATAATGACCACTACGCGAAATGGGATGCGGCCTACGTGCTGGGATCCCTATCGGCCGCCGACCGGGGTGAATTCGAGACGCACCTGGCACACTGCCCGACATGCCGGGCAGCGATCGCCGAACTGTCTGCCATGCCGGCCCTGCTTGCACAGCTCGACCGCAACGAGTCACCCGGGATCAATGACTACGACCACCCATCCAAGATGCCGGTGTCGTCGGCGCAGCTGCTGCCGTCCTTGCTGGCGACAGTGCGCTGGCGCCGCCACCGTACGAGGCTGATCGCCGCGACGGCCACAGTCGCCGCGGCAATGTTAGCGATCGTTGTATTCGTCGACTTCCAGGGCGGTTTCACGAACTCGTCGCCGCCCCAGACTACAGTTTCGGCACTGTCGATGTCGCAAGTCGGTACAAGCTTGCTGACCTCGCAGGTGTGGGTCACCCCTGAACGCTGGGGGACGACCGTCAAGATGAGATCCGACTGCCTGGCTCCACCGGATGCACCACACGACAGGCTCGCGATGGTCGTGGTCGAGCGCGACGGCAGCCGCACCCGGTTGGCGACATGGGTAGCCGAACCGGGCCACACAGCCACCCCCGCCGGCAGCACCTCGACACCGGCGAATCAGATCGCCGCAGTACAGGTGGTTTACGCCGACAGCGGCAAAGTGCTGTTGGAGCGCTCGTTGTAAATTTTTGGTCACGAGGGCGCTGCTGCAATGTGTCGCGCAGTCTGCATCTCGAGATGCGAGCAGTTGCTCGGTCTCGTCAATGCGCCAGCGTGCATGTTCGTGCGCGCCTCGGCCGTCCTAGTATTGGCTCCACCGAGCGAGGTGAGTTTGCGCGTATTTCTTGTCAAGCCGCACAACAAGATTGGCTCAGCCCGCTCCATTAGTCGCCTTCTGGCTTCGTGTGGCAGGCAACGCCGTGACGCCGCCCGCGACGCGCGACTGGTCGGATTCGTCATCGAGGGGCTCCCGCTTGTGGGACTTTGGTCCCTACCCCCAGAGGGTATTATGCGTATAATCAACTCATGACGCGAGTACCTGACTCCCCCGAGCTGCCCACCGCGACAAAGCCGTTTTCCTGGATCCTGCCGGTCGGTCTAGCCGGGTGAATCAGTTCTGAGCCATCGTGGGTTATTACCGCAGGTACCGTGTTCATCGTGGCCGTGCTCCTATTCTCGGGGGTTCTCTGGGCCGTGCCACGAACGACCCCAGTATTGGGCGCCAAATCTCCGGGTGCGGCGCTGCGAACACTTGCCTGATGATGGACTTCGGCGAAGGCATGGGACTCGGGTGAAAGGCGCGTGAGGTCAATGTTGCCCCTGCAACCAGGCGCGCCTAACCCACAACCAACGCCCCACCCGTAGCGCAACAGGATGATTCGGCAGCTTGTCGCAACTGTACGGAATTAATCAATTTGAGGAAGGAAGTGTTGAAAGTGGTGCAGGGAGTTCTGGCGAAGACGGTGCCTACGTTGGTGACCGGCGTGGTGGGAGCTGCGGTGTATGGGGCGTTGGCGAAAGCGCCTTGGCGGAAGGTGACGGTCGGTGCCACGGCGTGGGGCCTGCGTGCAGCGCGGACCACCGAGCGCAAGACCAAAGAGGGCGCCGAGCGGGCCCGGCTGGCGGTGGCCGATGTGCTCGCCGAGGCGGCCGATCGGATCGGAGAGCGGGTGCCGCCACCCCCGACGCGGGTGAAGTCGGTACCCACCTCGGCCCCGGAGTCCGGCGATGCTTGTCACTAAGACTACGCATACCGCTGATGGCGGCCTCGATCTGAACGTTGTCTCCCAGGGCGGCGGGCGGATGCGGGTGCGCGCCAGCGGGTTTGCCTTCGACGCGGTCCGGGCGATCGCGATCGAGGATGCGGTCGCCAAGGTGGCTGGTGTGCACGCGGTGCATGCTTATCCGCGATCGGCGTCGGTGGTGATCTGGTATCTGCCTGATGATTGCGACACCGCCGCGGTTTTGTCGGCGATCGAACAGGGCCGGGACACTCCTGCGGAGCTGGTGCCCGAGCGCGCCCCGTACTCTGCTGGTGCCGGCAGTTCCGGGGTGGTGCACAAGATCACCGGCGGAATCCTCAGGTTGCTCGGCCTCTCGTCGGGCAGCGACACGACCGGGCCGCCTAGCGAGGACAGTTGCCATCAGCCGGGGGCGTCCTGTCACGGCGCGCCGGTCGCAGATGCCAAGGGGGAGCAGCGCAGATGGCTGCGGCGGGTGTGGCTGGCCCTGCCGTTGGGGCTGGTGTCGATGGCGGCGCCGATGCTCTTGGCCGCCTCGTGGGCGGGGTGGCTGGCTTTTGCCGCGACGCTGCCCGTGCAGTTCGTCGCGGGTTGGCCGTTCCTCAAAGGGGCCGTGCAGCAGGCGCGTGCAGGGTCAGCGGGCATGGACACGCTGATCGCGCTGGGCACGCTGACCGCGTTCGGCTACTCGACGTATCAGCTCTTCGTTGGGGGGCCGCTGTTCTTTGACACCGCGGCGTTGATTATCGGGTTCGTGGTGCTGGGCCGCTATTTCGAGGCCCGAGCCACCGGCAAGACCCGCGAGGCGATCAGCAAGCTGCTGGAGATGGGCGCCAAGGAAGCCTGTGTGCTGGTCGACGGCCACGAAATTCTCGTGCCAGTGGAGCAGGTGCAAGTCGGAGACTTGCTGCTGGTGCGGCCCGGGGAGAAGATCCCCGTCGATGGTGAGATCATCGACGGGCGCGCCGCCGTCGATGAGTCGATGCTGACCGGGGAATCGGTCCCGGTCGAGAAAGCGGTGGGCGATCGTGTTGCCGGGGCCACGGTCAACATCGACGGGCTGCTGACCGTGCAGGCGACCGCCGTGGGGGCCGACACCGCGCTGGCCCAGATTGTGCGCCTGGTCGAGCAGGCCCAGGGCGGCAAGGCCCCGGTGCAACGGCTGGCCGATCGGGTCTCGGCGGTGTTCGTGCCCGCCGTCCTTGGCGTGGCCGCGCTGACGTTTGCCGGTTGGGCGCTGCT
>NZ_JBTNSY010000045.1:0-18164 GCF_054515735.1 Mycobacterium sp. ML4 | reverse complement strand
TGAGTCGCGTAATAGGCCGGAACACACCGACTTTCGCGACCGTGGCGGCCAGCCGGTGCATCAGGCCCAGCGCGATCGTCGACTTGCCGGTCTCCGATTCGGGCGCTGCGATGTAGATGCTGGAGGCGGGCACCGTCAGGCGAGCCGCCGCAGTCGCGGCGCCAGGTCCTTCTCGAACAGCTCCAGGAACCGTCGCTGGTCGTGCCCGGGCGCGTGGAACACCAGGTGGTTGAGGCCCCACCGGTAGTACTGGCCGACTTTCTCCACGGCTTCGTCGGGGTCAGAGGAGACGATCCAGCGTTTGGCGATCTGCTCGATGGGCAGCGCGTCGGCGGCCTTCTCCATCTCGATCGGGTCGTCGATGCTGTTCTTCTGCTCGGCACTCAGCGACAGCGGAGCCCAGAACCGGGTGTTCTCCAGCGCCAGGTCCCGGTCGGTGTCGTAGGAGATCTTGATTTCGATCATCTTGTCGATGTCGTCGTAGTTGCGCTGGTTGAGGGCCGCGCCTTCTTTCACGGCCGGGATGAGCTTCTCGGTATAGAGCTCCTCGCCCTTGCCGGAGGTGCAGATGAAACCGTCACCGGCGCGGCCCGCGTACTTGGCCACCGCCGGACCCCCGGCGGCGATGTAGACGGGCACGCCACCCTCGGGCACGTCATAGATCGAGGCACCTTTGGTGTGGTAGTACTCGCCGTCGAAGTCGACCCGAGAACCGCGCCACAGTTCGCGCACCAGCCGCACCGACTCCCGCAACCGCGCGAAGCGCTCTTTGAAATCCGGCCAGGCGCCTTCGTATCCGGTAGCGATCTCGTTCAACGCCTCGCCGGTGCCGACGCCCAGGAACACCCGGCCCGGGTACAGACACGACATGGTGGCGAAGGCTTGGGCGATGACGGCGGGGTTGTACCGGAAGGTCGGGGTGAGCACCGAGGTGCCCAGCTGCAGTCTTTCGGTGCGCTCACCGACGGCGGTCATCCAGGCCAGCGAGAAGGGGGCGTGCCCACCCTTGTGTCGCCAGGGCTGGAAGTGATCGCTGACGGTGGCGCTGTCCATGCCGTGTCCTTCGGCGAGGACGGCCAGTTCAACAAGCTCACGAGGTGCGAATTGTTCGGCGGACGCTTTGTATCCAAGCTTCAGTTCAGCCACGAGTCTTTTCTACTCCTCGGTGTTCGCGCCGGGCGCGGCGGACGTTGCCAAAAGCCCGCGCGGCACCTCGTCACGGAGCTACACTCCGCCTCGGCTGTGTCGGCCAGGAGTGACCTGCACAGGCATCTGCGTTTCCTCATTCGAGCATGGAGGTGCGGAATGTCTTTTGTCATCGCGTCGCCGGACTTCGTCGCGACAGCCGCTTCTGATTTGACGAACATCGGTTCGTCGCTCGGCGCTGCCGCCAACGCTGCGGCCGTGCCGACCATCACTGTGATGTCCGCGGCGGCCGACGAAGTGTCGGCGGCGATCGCGGCTGTATTCGGGGCGCACGGCGAGCAGTACCAGGCGCTCAGCGCCCGCGCGGTCGCGTTTCACAACCAGTTCGTCCAAGCGCTGCAGGCCGGCGCCGCTTCCTACGCAGCCGCCGAAGCAGCCAATGCGTCACCGCTGGGGGCGTTGCAGCAAGGCGTCTTGAACGCGGTGAATGCACCTACACAGGCTCTGCTGGGGCGCCCGCTGATCGGTGACGGCGCCAACGGCACCACGCCTGGCGAAGGTGGCAGAGCGGGCGGTCTGCTGTACGGCAACGGCGGCAACGGCGCCGCTGGCGGCGTGGGCCAGAACGGCGGAAGTGGCGGCGCGGCTGGCGTGATCGGCAACGGCGGAGCGGGTGGTGCCGGCGGCATCGGCGCGTCCGGCGGAGCGGGTGGCGCCGGCGGATGGTTGTCCGGAAACGGCGGAAACGGCGGCCCCGGCGGCAACTCCGCTACCCCTGGCGGGGTGGGTGGCGCAGGCGGCGCGGGCGGCAACGCGTTCATGTTCGGCAACGGCGGCGCCGGCGGCGCCGGTGGTCATGGCGCATCGGGTGCCCCGGGGGTGAATCCCGCATTCAACCAGGTTGGTCAACTGCCGCCTAGTCCCAATGGCGGCACCGATGCGCAAGGCCTGGCCACGCCCGGCCAGCCGGGTGGCAACAGCACAGTTGCCGGAATCGGCGGCGGCGCCGGCGGCACGGGCGGTGTCGCTGCCTTCCCCAGCAACACTGCGACGCCGCCTCAAGTTATCGGCGGCGCTGGCGGCGACGGCGGGAGCGGGGGTCCGAACGCCGGTGGCGGTGCCGGAGGCCTCGGCGGGGACGCCGTTCCGAAACTTCTCGGTGCGCCGGCTACCGGCGGCGCCGGCGGCGCCGGCGGCGCCGGCGGTGTTGGCGGTCCGGGCGGTCGTGGAGGCGACGGCGGCATGGCGCTGAACAATTTTGACAAGACATTGGCAACCGGCGGCGACGGCGGCAACGGCGGCGCCGGTGGCACGGGCGCCAGGGGCGGTGACGGCGGCAACGGCGGCCTCGGAAGCAGCCTGGGCGACGCCAAGGGCGGTCACGGCGGCAGCGGCGGCCGTGGCGGTGATGGCGCCGCCGGTCAAGCGGGCGGTGCCGGCGGGGCGGGCGGTGCCGGTGGTCGCGGCGGCCTGTTGTTGGGCAACGGTGGTGACGGCGGCCACGGTGGCCTCGGTGCCGACGGTGGACATGGCGCCGACGGCGGGGGCGGAGGCAACGGCGGGTTGGGTGGCACCTTCAAGTCGGCCCTGCCTGGCGGCGGCGGCGACGCCGGTGACGGCGGTGACGGCGGCGCCGGAGGTGCCGGCGGCGACGGCGGTAACGGGGGCGCGGGCGGTGCGAGCGGCCTGTTGGGCCAGCAGGGTCAGGCGGGCGGCGGCGGTGCCGCAGGCCACGGAGCGGCCAGTGGCAACGGCGGTGCCGCCGGTTCGCCGGGCAAACCGATTGCTCCTGGCGGGCTACCCGGGCAGCCCGGTCACAACGGGAAGACCCCCGGCCTCGCTCCAGACGGTCAGCCGGGCAACCCCGGCTGACCGGATGCACCCGCGTTGCTCCCGTTAGGCTGACCGCGCGCCTAACGTGGGGAGTAGCCGTTGAACACCGAGCTGGTTCAGGTCACCGACAAGGTCCACCTCGCACATGGCCCCGCGGTCAACTGGACGCTGGTCACCGACGACACCGGAGTCATGCTGATCGACGCCGGCTACCCCGGGGACCGCGACGAGGTGCTGTCCTCGCTGCGCATGCTGGGTTACGGGCCGGGCGACGTGCGCGCGATCCTGCTCACCCACGCCCACATCGACCACCTGGGCACCGCGATCTGGTTTGCCGCCGAGCACGGCACGCCGGTCTACTGCCACGCCGACGAGGTGGGCCACGCCAAGCGTGACTATCTGGAACAAGTGGCGATCCACGATCTCGCACTGCGCCTGTGGCGACCGCGCTGGGCGGTGTGGACCGCACACGTGGTGCGCAGCGGCGGCCTGATCCGAGACGGGATACCCAGCACCCAGGCACTGACACCGGACATCGCCGCCGGGCTGCCCGGCCATCCGCAGCCCGTGTTCAGTCCCGGCCACACCAACGGCCACTGCTCGTATCTGGTGGACGGTGTGCTGGCCAGCGGCGACGCGTTGATCACCGGACACCCGCTGATCCGCCATGACGGGCCGCAGTTGTTGCCGGCGATCTTCAGCTACAGCCAGCAGGACTGCATCCGGACTTTGTCGGTGCTTGCGCAGGTGGACACCGACACCCTGGCGCCCGGCCACGGCCCGCTGTGGCGCGGTCCGATCCGCGAAGCCACCGACGCCGCCCTGCGCAAGGCGGGCGCGCGGTGACCGTCACCAAGTCGGTCGCGTTGTTCGTACTGGCGGCGCTGTTCGAGATCGGAGGTGCGTGGGCCGTCTGGCAAGGCGTGCGCGAGCACCGCGGCTGGCCGTGGGCGGGGTTGGGCATCATCGCGCTCGGTGCGTACGGCTTCGTGGCCACGTTGCAGCCCGACGCCCATTTCGGCCGGATCCTGGCCGCCTACGGCGGGGTGTTCGTCGCGGGATCGTTGTTGTGGGGCATGGCTTTCGACGGTTTCCGACCCGACCGCTGGGATGTGACCGGCGCAGTGATCTGCGCGCTGGGTGTCGCCGTAATCATGTACGCGCCACGATCAGCAGGTTAGCCCGAGATTCTCCCGCAGCGTCTCACCCGGGTACTCACTACGGAAGGCGCCACGTTCCTGCAGCAGCGGGACCACCCGGTCGACGAACTCGTCGAGGCCGTGCGGTGTCAGGTGCGGCACCAAGATGAACCCGTCGCACGCGTCGGCCTGAATGTAGCGGTCGATCTCGTCGGCGATGTGTGCGGCGGTGCCGACGAACTGCTCGCGACTGGTCACCGCGATCACCAGTTCGCGGATCGAGAGCTGCTCCGCTTGTGCCCGCTCCCGCCAGCGCCGGGCCACCGCCACCGGGTCAACGTGGCGCACGCGCCCTTGCGTGATAGCGCTGTCGACGACCGGTTCGATCTCGGGTAGCGGGCCGTCCGGGTCGTAGTCGGAAAGCTCGCGGCCCCATACCTGTTCCAGCATCCCGATCGCGGTCGCCCCGCTGACCTGTTGGTAGCGGATGTGACGAGCTCTGTCCGCAGCTTCCTCGGCGGTGTCGCCGAGCACGAAGGTGGCCGCCGGAAAAACCTTGACCTGGTTGGGATCCCGGCCGAATGCCTGCGCGCGACCCTTGACGTCGGCGTAGTAGCGCCGACCGTCGTCGAGTGACCCGTGCAGGGTGAACAGCGCGTCGGCGTACCGTGCACCGAACGCCCTGCCCTCGTCGGAGTCGCCCGCCTGCAGCAGCACCGGGTGGCTTTGCGGTCCGCCCGGCAGCGTCGCGAAGCCGCGGACGTCGAAATGCGAGCCGTGGTATTCGACGCTGCGGATCCCGGCCGGGTCGACGTACACACCATCCTTGCGCACCAACGCATTCGGTGCCCAGCTGTCCCAGAACTGACGTGCCACGGTGACGAACTCTTCGGCGCGCCGGTAGCGATCGGCGTGGGCGAGAAAGCCGCCCCGGCGGAAGTTGGCGCCGGTGAAGGCGTCCGACGAGGTGACGATGTTCCAGCCGGCGCGGCCGTCCGACAGGTGGTCGAGCGTCGCGAACTGCCTTGCCACTTCGAAGGGTTCGTTAAAGGTGGTGTTGATGGTTCCAGTCAGGCCGATACGGTCGGTGACGCCGGCCAGCGCCGCCAGCACGGTGAAGGTCTCCGGCCGGCCCACCACATCCAGGTCATGGATGCGGCCGCGGTGCTCGCGCAGCCGCAATCCTTCGGCCAGGAAAAAGAAGTCGAAGAATCCGCGTTCGGCGGTGCGCGCCAGATGCACGAATGACTCGAACTCTATCTGGCTGCCCGCGGTGGGGTCGGTCCACACCGTGGTGTTGTTGACGCCCGGGAAGTGGGCCGCCAGATGAATGGGCTTGCGACTCATGGCCTCAAGCCCCAGGTACGCGCAATCAACTCGTGCGAGCGCAACCGGTCCTCATGGCGGTGGGTCACGGAGGTGACGACGAGTTCGTCGGCTCCGGCGACCCGCGCCAGCGCGTGCAGCCGTTCGGCGACCTCGTCCGGGTTGCCGACGAATCGCGTTGCGAGACGGTCTTTTACCAGTTCGCACTGCTCGTCGGTGAGCGGCCCGCAGTCCTCCGGTGCCGGATACGGCATGGCGCCCACCCCGGTCCGGATCGAATAGACCCAGTGACCGTACCCGGCGGCCAGACGCTGAGCGGTTTCGGTGTCGTCGGCGACGACGATGTCGGCCGACACCACGACGTAGGGCTCCTGCAGGGCCGCGCACGCGACGAACGTGTCGCGGTAGGCTTCGATCGCCTCCAGCGCGGTAGCCGGCGTGATGTGATAGCTCGCCACAAAGGGCAATCCCAACGCCCCGGCAACCCGAGCGCTTTGGCCTCTGGTGCTGCCGAAGATCCACGGCCGCAACCCGCTTCCCTCGCCGGGCACCGCATGCACGTCGAACGCGCCGGCGCGGTAACTGCCGTCCAGCAGGGCGAGGATGTCGTGGACCTGCGCTGCGAAGTCCGGCGATATCGCCTGCGGCTGCTGCAGGATTTCCATGGTGGCCGCCAGCCGTTCGAGATCCAGCATCCCCCGTAGGTCGAACGGGGTCGGAATCACCACGCCGTCAACCTCATGCCAGACGCGTGGCGGCCGGGGCTCGCGTGGCTTCTTCGGTTTGCTCTCCTCGGAGCGGCGCTGCCCGGACCGGCCGACACCGAGGTCGATGCGTCCGGGGTAGAACGCCTCGAGCATGCCGAAGTTCTCGACGACCGCGACGGCGGTGGTGTACCCGAGTTGCACCGCTGCCGCACCCACCCGAATCGTGTTGGTAGCGGCGGCGATCTGCCCGGTCAGCACGGCGGGCGAGGAGCTCGCGACGCCCACGAAGTGGTGTTCGGCGATCCAGTAGCGGCGGTAGCCCCACCGCTCGGCGTGCTGCGCCAGATCGATGGTGTTGCGCAAGGCCGCCGTCACTGTGCTGCCGGCGCTGATCGGCGCCAGGTCCAGGATCGACAACGGAATCATCGGTTCACCGCCGTGTACCGGTTGACCGCCACCGGCAGCCCGAGTCGTTCGCGCAGCGTTTCGCCATCGCGGTAGCCGTCGCGGAATTGTCCCGCCCGCTGCAACAGCGGCACCACCTCGTCCACGATCACCGGGAGGTCGCCGGCGTGCACGGCGGGGCGAAGCCGGGCCCCGTCGACGCCCTCGTCCCGCCAGTGCAGCAGCAGGTCCACCAGCTCGACCGGAGCACCGCCCCAGACCAACGTGTCGGACCGGAAGTCCGTTTCACCGTGGAACGAAACCACAATATCGGCAAAGACTTTCAGGTGTTCGCTGATATCCCGTACGTCGGTGACGAGGCCGCTGACGGTGGTGTCGGTGGGCGTGACGAACACAATGTCGGAGGTGTCGGCGGCGAACTCGCACACGGGTATCGCGTGCGCCAGCGCCGCGATCACCGGCTGCCCCTGGGGAGGACGCGGTGTGATCGACGGACCCTTGACCGAGAAGAACTTCCCGACGAAATCGATGTAGTGCACCTTGTCCCTGTCGATGTAGCGGCCGGTGGCAACGTCACGGATCACCGCGTCGTCCTCCCAGCTGTCCCACAACCTGCGCACCACCTCGACGTAGTCGCGGGCTTCGTCGAACAATTCCTCCGGGCGTACGCTTCGCCGGCCGAACAGCGCCGCCTCGTGCGCGGTGACGCTGACCCGAGGCTGCCAACCGGCCCGGCCGTGGGACACATAGTCAAGAGTGGCAATGGCTTTGGAGATGTGAAACGGTTCGGTGTGGGTGACGGTGGCCACCGGGATCAGCCCGATGTGCCGTGTGGCCGGTGCGATGCGCGCGGCGATAAGGACAGCGTCGCCTCGTCCGGCCAGCCGCTGTGGATCGATGCGCTCGCGGCGTCCGGGCTGCGGCATCAGCGAGTCGTCGATGGTGAGGAAGTCCAGCAGGCCGCGTTCGGCGGTGACGGCCAGATCGGTCCAATACCTTCCGCTGAGCACCGACCGCGTCTCGCCCGTCAGCGCCCACGCCCTGGTGTGCCAGCCGTACCCGTCCAGGGCGACACCGAGATGGAACGTCATGGGAGTGTCTTCAGAAAAGCGACCGGGAACACCGGGCCGCGGGACGGCAGAGGTTCGGACAGCCTGCGGTATCCGGTTGCTTCGTAGAGTTCCTCGGCCTCGGGCTGACGATCACCGGTGATGAGGTACACCCTGCTGTAACCACGCGCGGCGATCTCCGATTCCAGCGCGGCCAGTAGTGCCCTGGCGTACCCGCGGCGGCGGTGCTCACGATGTGTCCAGACCCGCTTCAGCTCAGCGGTTTCGGCGTCGAATCGGCAGAAAGCACCGCCGGTCACGGGTCGGTCGCCGAGCAGGCCGATCAACATCCCGCCGTGCGGAGCGGACAATTCGCCCTCCGGGCTGTCGATGAGCCACTCGGCGATCCGCTGCGGATCCGCACCGTACCGTCGCGCATATTCATCGGTCAGTTGGGTCAGCAGCGGCCGTGCCAGCGGGTCGTCCAGGGTGGCCGGCACGAAGCGCAGCTCGCCGGTCACGGCTCTGCCAACGCGGCAGTGACATAGCTGGGGGTGATCGCAACATCGTGCTGGCTGAGCCGTCTACGTCCGCTCAGGCCGACGGCGGACAACAACTCGACGAGAGTCTGGTTGGTCGTCCGCCAGCCGTGTGCTTCCAGATTCTCTGCAATCGAACCGAATTCGGCAGCGTAGGTCAGCTTGGCCAACTCGACCTCCAGGCCTTCCCGGCGCCAGCCTTCGATGAACGCCCGACCTTCCTGCAGTTGCGCCTCAGTCCACGGCATGTGGTCGGCGGCGAACCAGCTGCCGGCCGCGCTCGCCGCGCTGAGCTCATGAAGCAGCCGATCCTGGGCGTCGGGCGGCAGATAGCCCACCAAGAGATTTTCGGCTATCCAGACCGTAGGTTGGCCGGGATCGAATCCCACCCGGCGCAGCGCCGCCATCCAATCGTCTCGAAGATCGACGCTCACTGCGCATCGGTGCGTGGTCAGTCGGCCGCCGAGGTCACGCAGCGCCTGGGCCTTGAACTCCATGACGGGGGGCAGGTCGCACTCGTAGAGCGTCGTCCCCGGCGGCCACCACAGCCGATACGCCCTGGTATCCAGCCCGCAGCCCAGGTTGACCGCCTGGCGGATGCCCGTTCTGGCGGCCCTGGTCAGAAACTCGTCCAAGTACCGGCCGTGCACGGCAAGGATATTGAGTGTTCCCTTGATGACCGGATCGCCGCCGCCGTCGGCCGCATACTGCTCGTCCTCGATCAGCCGGATGAAGTAGTCCACGCCAGCGGCACGCACCAGGGGCTCGGCGAACGGGTCGTTGATCAGCCCCTTATTGGTTCCCACCGCGCGAGCGACCGCACCGTATGTCGCCGTCATACCCACGCCGGTGGCGGGGTCCCAGCTGTCGCCGTCGGTGCCTACCATCTGGCCTGGCCGTCAGCCGTCCGCGCGATGCCGGGCGGCGAGCTGGACCCCCGCCCGCCAGCCGAGCAGGAAAACCGCCGTCACTGTGGAGGCGACCACGACGAAGGCGGCCGCCACACCGGCCGAGGTGGCTTTGCGCAGAAGCATGCCGGCGACCACCGTCGACACCCAGACGATCACTCCCGTGGGCGCCACTGCCGTGGGTGCGCGCCATCCGCGAGATATCAGCCAACCCAGCGCCGTGCCACTCAGGAACGGCCAGGCCGTGCTCGCGAGCCCGCCGACACTGAGGCCTTCGTCGTGGCTGCGGCGCCCGAGAGCGCAGAAGACCAGCACCGCCACCACATCTACGCCGAGACACGCCAGCCCCCGCCGCGGTTGCATGAAGCGAGACTACCGGGCGGGGGCAGGATTGACCCATGAGCACCGAGAAGACTCCACCGCCATTCGACCCCTTTGACCCGCTCGGGCTGGATGCGTCGTTGTCCAGCGACGAGATCGCCGTGCGTGACACGGTCCGGGCGTTCTGCGCTGAGCAGGTCACCCCGCACGTGGGCCAGTGGTTCGAGGACGGCGACCTGCCGGTGGCTCGCGAACTGGCCAAGCAGTTCGGCGAACTCGGACTGCTGGGCATGCATCTGGACGGCTACGGCTGTGGCGGCGCGTCAGCGGTCCACTACGGCCTGGCCTGTCTGGAGCTCGAGGCCGCCGACTCCGGCATCCGTTCGCTGGTGTCGGTGCAGGGGTCGCTGGCGATGTTCGCAATCTGGAAGCACGGATCTGAGGTACAGAAGCAGCAGTGGCTGCCGGGGATGGCGGCAGGTGAACTGATCGGCTGTTTCGGATTGACCGAACCCGACGCGGGATCCGACCCGGCCGCGATGAAGACGCGGGCACGACGCGACGGTTCGGACTGGATGCTCAACGGACGGAAGATGTGGATCACCAACGGTTCGATCGCCGACGTCGCCGTGGTGTGGGCAGCGACCGACGAGGGCGTGCGGGGCTTCATCGTCCCGACCGACACACCCGGGTTCTCGGCCAACACTATTCACCACAAGCTGTCGCTGCGGGCTTCGATCACCAGTGAGCTGGTGCTCGACGACGTTCGACTGCCTGAGGAGGCGGTGCTACCCGGAGTCGTCGGCCTCAAGGGACCGCTGTCCTGTCTGTCGGAGGCGCGTTACGGCATCGTCTGGGGCTCGATGGGGGCGGCGCGATCGGCCTGGCAGTACGCGCTGGAGTACGCGACTGAGCGCACCCAGTTCGGGCGTCCGATCGCCGCGTTCCAGCTGACTCAGGCCAAGCTGGTGGACATGGCGGTAGAGCTGCACAAGGGGCAGCTGTTGTCGTTGCATCTGGGCCGGCTCAAGGACAGCGTCGGGCTGCGCCCCGAACAGGTCAGCTTCGGCAAGCTCAACAACACCCGGGAGGCGATCGAAATCTGCCGTACCGCGCGAACCATCTTGGGCGGCAACGGAATATCGCTGGAATACCCGGTGATCCGGCACATGGTCAACCTGGAATCGGTACTGACCTACGAGGGCACGCCCGAGATGCATCAGCTGGTCCTCGGCCAGGCATTCACCGGCATAGCCGCATTCCGGTGACGCGACGCATCGGCGTGGTAGCCACCTTGCTGGTGTTCCTGGCCGGCTGCACAGTGCCGCGGGTGACGCCGCCGGCACCATCGAGCGGCCCGGCGGCTCAGGCCGAGTCGGTGATGCGGGTTGTCCGCGACTTCATGGGGCGGGCGCACCTGCGCGCGGTGATCGTGCGGGTGACGGTGGACGGGAAGGAGGTGGTGACGGCGGCCGTTGGTGATTCGATGACCGGAGTGCCGGCCGGCACCACTATGCACTTTCGCAATGGGGCGGTTGCCATTTCGTACGTGTCGACGTTGCTGTTGAAACTGGTCGACGAAAAGAAGGTGAGCCTGCAGGACAAGTTGTCCAACTGGCTGCCCGACTTCCCGCACGCCGACCGCGTGACGTTGGGCCAGCTCGCGCAGATGACCTCGGGCTATGCCGACTACGTCATCGGCAATGACGCCTTCAGCAATGCGGCCTACGCAAACCCGTTCCGGCAGTGGACCACTCAGGACATTCTCGCGCAGATCTCCTCGCGGCCACTGCTTTACCAGCCGGGGACGAACTGGAACTACTCACACACCAATTACGTGCTGCTGGGCCTCGCACTGGAGAAAGCGACCGGGCACGACATGCCGTCGCTGTTGCAGTCCAAAGTGCTTGCGCCGCTGGGCCTGACGGCCACCGCCAACGCCGAGACACCGGAGATTCCGCAGCCGGTCCTGCACGCGTTCAGCTCCGAGCGGCGGGAGTTTCTGAAAATCCCTGCGGGCGTTCCGTTTTACGAGGAGTCGACGTTCTGGAATCCGTCCTGGACCATCACCCACGGCGCGATCCAAACCACCACCATCTACGACATGGAGGCCACCGCGGTCGGGATCGGGTCGGGTAGATTCCTGTCGGCCGAATCGTACAAGAAGATGGTGTCGACAGAGCTGCGCGGAAAGACGCGCCCCCAACCGGACTGTCCGACGTGCTTCGATCAAAGTGATGGATACACCTATGGTCTCGGTATCGTGATCTCCGGAAAGTGGCTGCTGCAGAATCCCCAGTTCTCCGGGGAGGCCGCCGTGGAGGCGTACCTGCCGGCGCAGAAGGTCGCGATCGCCGTCGCGGTCACCTACGCGCCGGAAGCCTTCGATGATCAGGGCAACTACCCCAACCAGGCCGACATATTATTTCGCAAGATCGGTGCTGAGTTGGTCCCCAACGACGCCCCACCCATGCCACCCGGGAGGTAGCCGATGGAACTTGTTGCACGCCTGGTCATGATCGCCGCATTGTCCTTGGCCTTGGCGCCCACGGCGGCCGCCGACCCAAGCTCGGGGTTGCCGCCCATGACGTCCACCGGCAGCGGGCCGGTCATCGGCGGCGGTGGTAATGCGGGCGCGATCTCGCAGCAGCTGTTCAGCTTCCACGACCCCAATGTGCAGGAGGTCGACGGATCCGACGCGGCGCAATTCATCACTGCCGCCGCCGCCGTCACCAACCGCGACCTCGCCACCGTCTTTCAGCCGCTGCAGCGGGCGCTGAGCTGCCAGGTGAACGGCGCCGGATTCGGGGCGCGCGCCTACCGTCGAGCCGACGGGCAGTGGGGCGGCGGGATGCTGGTGATCGCCAAGAGCGGCGTTCCCAACATCGAAGCCCTGACGGCCTGCGCGAAGTCGAGTTGGCGCCGGGCGACGATGGGCACGCCGACGTCGATGTGCAACAGCGGATGGAGCTACCCGCCGTACAGTGATACCCGCAAAGGCGAGGGCTATTTCGTCCTGCTGGCCGGCACCAACTCGGACTTCTGCAATCCTCCGAATGCCAACTTCCGGAGCACTGCGAGTTCCTGGCCCACTTAGCAGGTCGGGCGTGCGTGGTCTCCCGACCCGCCTTCCCGACTTAGACTTCGACCGTGTTCGCTGAGACGTGCTACGCCCTGAACGGGGACTTGCGCGTCGCCTATCGCACGTCACGTGAAGGTCCGCGCGACATCGTGTCCGTCCCGAACTGGTTCACCTGCTGCGAGCACCTACCGGAGCTGCCGTCGCTTCAAGGGTGGGTTGAGGCGATGACATCGCTCGGTCGGCTGATCTTCTTCGATCAGCCAGGCACGGGAGCGTCCGACCCAGTGACGCCTGACGCGCTGCCGACGTTGGAGCAATGGGCCGACAGCGTCACCGCGGTTTTGGACGAGCTGGGGAGTCGCGAAGCGGTTCTGGTCGCGTCGAACTTCGCGTTCGCGCCCGCTGCACTGTTCGCGGCGACGCATCCGTCGCGCGCCACCGCGCTGGTGGTGCTCGACGGTTACGCGGATGCGGGCGGCACCGCATTTGCTCGAGAGAAAGCTCCTGGGGCGTTGGCCCGCATGTGGGGCAGCGGGAACATTGCACATCTGAATAATCCGGACATGCCATGGAACGAGGAGATCCGCGCAACCTGGGCCCGACACGAACGCCTGGCGGCCAGCCCTCGGACCGTCTCCCTCATGTTCCCTCTGGTGACCGAATTAGACGTGCGGGCAGTCCTTCCGACAGTCCGCGTGCCGACTCTCGTTGTTCAGCACGCCGACTGCGTAACCATCCCGCCCGCGAAGGGCAAGTTCATCGCCGAGCACATACCCGACGCGAGATATGTTGAAGTGCCAGGCCGCAACATGCTGCACTTCGTCGAACCATGGCGTCAGTCGTTTCAGGAGATCGCGGAATTCCTCACCGGGCACCGGGCCGACGTGGCCGACGATCGGGTGTTGGCCACGGTGCTGTTCACCGACATCGTGGACTCGACGTGGCGGGCCGCAACGATGGGTGATCGTGACTGGCGCGCGTTGCTTGATGCGCATGACGCTGTGGTGCGGTCGCAGCTGGCTCGGTTTCGGGGCCGCGAGGTCAGTACGTCCGGTGACGGATTCCTGGCGATGTTCGACGGACCGCAGCGGGCGATCCGCTGCGCCATGGCAATTCGGGACGCAGTGCAGGCGCTCGGCATCGAGGTGCGTGCCGGGTTGCACACCGGCGAGGTCGAGGTCCGCGGTGACGACATCGGCGGGATCGCGGTGCACATCGGCGCTCGGGTGAGCGCGCTGGCAGGGCCTAACGACGTGCTGGTGTCCAGCACGCTGCGCGATCTCGTGATCGGGTCGGGACTCGAATTCGAGGAGCGCGGGACGCATCACCTCAAGGGTGTACCCGGCGAGTGGCGCCTGTTCGCCGTCGCCGCGGCGTGAATCTCCGATTTGAGGTTAGTTACGGTCGTTGAACTATCCCGTTGTGGACCAGAGGACGTCGATGGGGACGGCGGCGAGGCGGTCGCCAAATGGCTGGGCTCGTGGACCGGTGTGGAGGATGAGGCCGCCGACGAAGCGTGTGCCAAGTTTGTCGCGGAATTTGGTGATCCAGCGGGTGTCTTTACACCGGAGGGTTGCTGCCGACTTGATCTCGATTGCGGCGATGAGGCCGTCTGCGGCTTCCATTATGAGGTCTACTTCGGCGCCGTCTCGATCGCGGTAGTGGAACAGGCGAGGTGTCTGCTGCGACCATCCGAGTTGTCGCCGCAGTTCTGAGATCACGAAGGTTTCGATGATGGCTCCGGCTGCGTCCGGGTTGGCATTTGGCCCGGCACCGGTAGGCGAGACATTGATGAGGCGAGCGGCAATTCCGGAGTCGAGGAGGACTTTCGGTCGAGCGACGACCCGCTTGGAAAGGTTGGTTGACCATGCGGGGATGCGGTCGATGAGATAGAGGGTCTCGAGTAGGTCGAGGTATGGCGGCAGGGTACGCACAGGGATCTGAGCGTCGACAGCTAGGGAGCTCAGGTTGAGCTCGGATGCGCTGCGTACGGCTAGGAGTCGGATGAGCCGCGGTAGGTCGGCGATGCGTTGGAGATTGGAGACGTCCATCGCGTCGCGTTTGGCGATGCGGTCGACGTAGTTATCCAGCCACGCATTTCGGCGTCTGGTTGACTTTCGGCTGACGGCCTCGGGGTAGCTGCCGGTACAGGCGCGGGCGAGATAGTCGTGACGCGTCAGGTCACTTTCGTGACCGAGGAAGAGGTCGCCGGCGAACAGCCGGGCGATGAAGGTCTCGGTGACTCCGTCGAGCTCGCCTTGGCTGAATCCGAAGAGCTCGAGGCTGTCCTCGGTCGCTGGGAGCTGCAAGAGATTGGCGGACCCGGTGAGCAGATACTGGCCCGGCCGACGGTTGGCGTCAACGGTGGCCTTGAGCCCAAGAACGAGTTCTGGGACCCGTTGCACTTCGTCGATCGTGAGCAGTCCGTCGGGGAACTGGCGAACGAAACCGTGGGGATCTGTGGCCGCAGCTGTTCGGGTTATGTCATCGTCAAGGGTGACCAACCGCCCGTCGAGGCGGCGCGTGATCTCGGCCGCAAGGGTTGACTTCCCAACTTGTCGCGCGCCCTGAACAACGACGATCCGTGTGTCGATCAGTGCCTCTTCAACCCTCGAAAGCAGGTTTCGAGCAATGCGAGACGGTGGATCCACTTCAATAGCGCACTCAATCAATCGCCGATTCGCGAGAAATCTGCCGCCGATCTCCCGGGCGGTCATCGGCCGGGGGCACTGCCGGCTTAATCAGGTGGCTGCTGGGGTGTGAAAATCTTGCGCCTACGGTTCAGGATCATCACGTTCGGGTGAGGCGGGTTTGAGTGGCAGGTGGCGGCGAGAGGGTGGATGGGGTTGCGGGCCGGGTCGGGGATCCTGACCGGGCATGCCCAGCGGGTGGCGGCGCCGGGGGGCGGGGTGAGCGGGTCGGTGGAATCGGCTGGGGTGGCCGCCGCCGTAATGCATGCCGCGTTTGGTGAGTTTTGCGGCGCGTTCGGTGGTCGCTTGTCTTGGGCGTCGGCGGCGTTGACGGTGGCGTCGGGGGCGTTTGTCGCCATGGATGAGGCGGGCGCCGCGGCACTGACGGTGGTGGCGCCCGGGCAGGCACGATAGCCGCAATGGCCGCCGTGGGGCCGCCGACCCGGTCGCGCATTGAGGCCTTTGACCAGACGGCGGACCTGTTGACCGAGGCCGCGGCGCAGTGGCGGGCGCGGGCGGCGGTGATGGAGCGCGCCGCCCACGCCTACCTCGAGCAGCTGACCAGTCCCGGCGGGACCGCCTGGGACGGGCAGGCCGCCGGATCGGCCGTGCAGATGGCCCACACCGAGACGGCGGCGGTGTTGGCTGCTGTCGCTCATGCAGACCAGATGGCCGACGTCGCACACCGCGGCGGTGAGGATCTGCGCGGGGCCCGTGCGGAGGCGCTGGAGGCGATCGCCGAGGCCGAGGACGACGGCTTTGAAGTCGGTGAGGACTTGTCGGTCACCGACATGCGCGCGGCGCACTCACCCGCACAGCAGATAGCCCGTCACCAACACGCCGAGACCCATCGCAGCTTCATCGCCCACCGCGTCGCCCGGCTGGCTGCCGCCAACGCGACCATCACCACCACGCTGCATGCCGGTGCCACGCACATGGCGGGCATGGCGCCCGCGCACTGGCACCAGCCCCGTCACCGACCCGGTCGCGCCGGTCCCCGCCCAGCCTGCACCCACCGTCGACCGCCGCACAAGCGCCGTCCGCACCGTCGACAACCACTGGAAGCAAGACCCGCAACTCCCCGTTCCGGTCGACCCGAAGGACATGACCGCGGCCGAAGCGGGCGCCGCCTGGCAAGCCGTCAACGCCGACCTGGCGGCCTACAACGCCCGATGCGGACGCACCTTCGTGTTGCCCAACGAACAATCCGCCTACAACGCCTGCCTCGCCGACCGGGGCCCCCTGCTGGAACGGCAAGCCGCAATCAGAGCACGGTTACGGGACTTAGGCATACAAGTAGAGGGTGAACAGCCACCCGCGCCCGCCGCCGAGAGCACACCGCCGTTTCCGCCGCCCACGCAAATCAACGGACTAACTCGACACGGAGAGGAGCAAGTCAACGGCCGCGACGGCCACGGAGTCAGCGACCGCGCAATGCAGGACGCCGTTGCCAATCCAACACACCCGCCTGTGTTTGAGCAAGACCAGTATGGCGGGGCTTACAAGTATGAGGGAAAAGATGCAGTAGTGCTCCTGAATAAGGACGGCCAAGTAGTGACCGCCTGGGCAAAGAGCCGTATTGGATGGAGGAATCCGTGAGCAACGTATTGGACGCAATTCCACCGGAACATCGCGCCGTTATCGAGGAAGAATTGAGCCGTCGCAATCCCGATCTGCTCGAGGCGCTTCGCAGCACCCAGGAACCAAGCAATGAGCAGAGCCGCGCCGTTGTGGATGAGCTTATTCACGCATTGAGTGCAAACTACGGGCCGGGTCATATTCCAAATCAGTACGGAAAGGCAGTCGACAACGCCATCGGCGCATACTTTTTGGCCTGGCCAATGTATGACTAGCCTCAACCAAAGTTTCGACAGGTCGCGCAACTGCTATAGCTACGTCGCCCATATCGACAATCAGCATTCTGGTGAACACCTGAGCGACAATAGGAAATGAATGGAGAAATCTCTGAGCAACTTTCTCGATGCTATTCCGCCGGACCCCGCGCACTTATCGTGCGGGTGCGGCTGCAGCGCAAACCTTCGCTCCTGGAGCAGATTCGCGAAACACAGGCGCCGACCAATAACGAAAGCGACGCCATTATTGATGCGCCTTCCGATGCCTTGATAAAGACGTTCGGGCCGTACTGGGTTCTGAATGAGTATGGATTGGCGATTGAACGCGCAATTGACGCCTACTTGGAAGCATGGCCGATATATGGGTAGCGCAATAGTCGAGTTGGGGGCATTCCGGAATTTGGATCTACTGCGTTGTGCTACAACCCGTCTCTCTCTACGCGAGAATGAGTGCATATCGCAAAGCTATTCCACATTGAATACGCTTGGAGCGATAGACGAGAAATCCTTGCGCAATGTCTCGGGCCTATTTCACCCAAATTCCGCGCTGTTGGCGTCGAGGAACTGACACGTGGTGGCCTCGTGCGTATGCCCGAACTCGCGCCGCCCTCAAGTACCCGTACCCCGGTCGTTGAGGGCACACCGCCGTTTCCACCGCCGACGCACATCAGCGGACTCGCGCGACACGGAGAGGAGCAGGTCAACGGCCGCGACGGCCACGGAGTAAATGACCGCGCAATGCAAGATGCCGTTGCCAATCCCCACTCAACCGCCGATTCCTGAGCTGGACGAGCATGGCCGCGGTCCGTACAAATACATTGGCAAAGATGCCACAGTGATTTTGAACCAGGATGGACAGCTAGTGACCGCCTGGGCGAAAACCCGTAATAGATGGAGAAATCCGTGAGCAACGTTCTCGACGCTATTCCACCGGATCCCCGCGCTCTTATCGTGGAAGAGCTGACGCGTCGTAGCCCTGCCCTCCTTGCGGAGCTTCGCGCAACACCGCAGCCGACCAATGAGCAGAGCGACGCCGTAGTGGATGTGCTTTATGGTGCCATGAGCGAAAACTATGGGCCAGGCCATATTCCAAATGAATACGGTAAGGCAGTCGACAATGCAATAGGCGCCTACCTCCTGACCTGGCCAATATACCGATAGCGATC
>NZ_JBTNSY010000044.1:0-19220 GCF_054515735.1 Mycobacterium sp. ML4 | reverse complement strand
TTAAAGCGGGACGGGGTGAGTCGGATCGTGTATTCGGGTCCCGTTCAGCTGAGCCAGACGCTCACCGAGATTGGCGTGAAAGTGTCCGATCGCGCACTCGTTACGGCCGAACTCCACGAATTTGTTGGCACCTGCACGAAATCCTTTTTGTACGCCCGCCGACACTTCATTGTCCTCTGCGACAACGCGGGTGATGTAGCTGGCCAGCTCCACCGGGTCCAGTGACTCGTCGGTGTCGAGAGGTATGCGGCGGGCGAGGTCTGCTCTGGTCATCGTGTAGTAGATGACCTCGCTGTGAGCCACGTCCACTGGGTTGATCACCACCACCTGAACCAGTTGCGGAAACGCTCCGATGATGGCGTTGGGGAAGAGGTGGTAGACGAATGTCGCGGGCAGACGTCCCACCCAGGTTGATTCTGGACGGTCACGGAGTTGCTCAATTGCCTGGTAGGGGAAGGTAACCCGAGAATTCGGGCCGAACGTCTCTACCAGGGTGAGGTTGTCGTACAGGTGGGGAAGGGTCTCTTTGTGAGTCCAGCGGATGTGGTACCCCTCCAAAAACTGCTCGACGATCACCTTCCAATTTATCGCCAGGGGAATGGACTCGACCGACATCAGCGAATCGATCGGCAGCAGCTGGTCTCGCCATGTTGGCCCGTGGGTCAGCCAGGCAGTCGCCTCATCAACACTGTGCTCTGGGGGGCGCTCGCCGTCGGGATCCATGGCGCCGATAACGATGAGCCCGTCGGCCTCAGAGCTCGGAACCTCCACGAGACCGCGGGCCGACATGTCCAAATCAGGGAAAGCTTCGGGGTGAGGGACATTTGCCAGCGACCCGTCCAGGCGATAAGTCCAGCCGTGGTAGCGGCACACCAGGGCGTGGGAACACCCCGAGTCCTGGACCAGTGCGAAACCACGATGCCGACACGCGTTTCGGAACACCCGAGCCCGGTTATCCCGGCCGCGCACGGCGAACAGGGGCACCCCGAAGGCCACTCGCTGGACGTGGTCGCCCGGGTTGGGAATGGTGGCGGACGGGACGAACACGCTCGGCATCGCGCGCAGCAGCTTGAGTTCCTGGCTGAACCGGTCTGGATTGAGGTAGTTGTCAACGGGCTCACGCCAACTGTTGCCTTCATCAGTTGTGCCGCTGTCAACATGGGCTAGTACGCGCCGAACGACCTCTACGTCATCAGCGACCAGAGTGGTCGTGCTCACGGGTGAAGCATAGTCGACTAATTCATCGTCGACATCGATGTATGTCCGCCATATCGGCTGTCACTCCGGACAAGAAAATAGTGGCGAACCTGCTGAATTCGACGATGCGTGAGCGTGCGGGGCGCATGGTTTCCACTCTCGGCCGGTGGAAGCCGCGACGATCGGGCCCCCTTCGATCCGGACTGCGCAATCCTGGCGACGCTCCGGGTTCATGGAAAGCCGAACCATGTGTCCGGGCTGCGGGTAGTGTCGCAACTGCCCGCCTGTCGACCGCCGCCGCGAGGAGGCGCCGGTGTCGTATTTCGTCGCGTCGCCCGACTTCTTGATGGCTGCCGCCAGCGATCTGGCTGCCGTGGGGTCTGCGATCAGCGCGGCGAATGAGGCTGTCGCACAACGTATTACGTCGCTGAGCGGCGCGGCTGCGGACGAGGTCTCGACCGCCATTGCAGCGCTGTTCGGCTGGCACGGCCGGCAGTATCAGGCCGTGAGCGCCCAAGTGTCGCAGTCTCAGCAGCGGTTCGGGCGCGGCCTGATGGCGACAGCAGACGCGTATATGACCGCTGAGATCGCTAACGCCGAACGGATCCTGGGAAGCAACGGAGTGGCGGGTGCCGCGGCAGGAACCAGGATCACCGTCCCCGGTGCGGGGCCGCTGTACTACCCGAACTTCCTCACCCGACTTCCCTACCTGGGTCAATTGCTTTATCTGGGCAGCATCCCGGGCTCGGGTTCGGCCTCGATCCTGCAGGGGTATGAGCTGATCAACCGCGCCATCGGCCAGAACTGGTTCCCCGGCAGCCTCGCTCAGGTGGTCAACTATCCGGCCAGCATCGGCATCGTAAGCGGCAGCCTGGCGGCACCCGACGTCACCGACGCCGTCGCCTTCGGGCAGCGGGCGCTCAACGACCAGATCATCAACGCCTTCGTCAACGGCAGTGGTTCACCGGTGCACGTTGCCGCATTGTCGGAGGGAACCATCGTCGTCAACCGCGAACTGGCGTACCTGGCGAGTAACCCGGCCGCCGCCCCGCCACCACACGCTCTGCAGTTCGCTCTGTTCTCCAGTCCGGAACTGGGCATAGCGCAGACCTACCTGCCCAACCGGGCGACGCTGCCGTTCCTCAATTACACGGTGCAGGGCCTGACGAACACCCAGTACGACGTCAGCGTGGTGTACGGCCAGTACGACGCCTGGGCCAATCCGCCGGACCGGCCATGGAACATCCCGGCTGTGGTCAACTCGCTGTTCGGGACCGCTTACTACCACAACACGGCGGCATATGCGTCGATGTCGGATGCGCTCACGGTGTCCAGCGTCAGCACCCCGTTGGGCGGCACCATCACCACCTACATGATTCCGTCGCCGACGCTGCCAATGCTGCTGCCACTGCAGCAAATCGGCGTCCCGCAACCGATCGTCGACAGCCTCAACTCGTTTCTTCAGCCGATCGTCAACAGTGGCTACTCATCTCTGACACCTGGCGCCGGGCCGTACTTCTCGCACGGATCACTGATCCTTGGTGCTTAACCGCTCGGGCAGCGACATCGCCGGCACATAACTTCCGATCAACGTGCGATGCCACCACGCGTGGTCGCGGCGCAGTTCGGTTGGAGTGGTGAACCGGTACTTGTACAGCTGCGCGCGCACGAAGCGCGGCGGCGAGTCAGGGAAAGGGTTGTGCCGCAGTAATTTCAACGTCGGGGCATCGTTACGCAGCAGCCGGTGCAAGAAAGGCGTCATCCATGCCAGGGCATAGCCCGGCGAGATGGCCGCGAACCACATCAGCCAGTCCAATCGCAAGTGATACGGCGCGAACTGGCGCGGGAGCCGGCGCAGGCCGGTGGGCTTGCCTTTGAATTCGTACTCCCGCCACTTCGTCTGATCACCCACCAACTCATCTGAGGTGCCTTCGATCACCACCTCCTGCCGGATACGGCTGATGCTGCCGAATGCGCCATAGGTGTTGCACAGATGAAAGGTGTTGAAAGACATGTTCATTCGCTGCCCCGGTGAAAGCATGTTGCGTGCCGGCCAGTAACTCAGTACCACCATCACCGAGGCGAACCCAATCACCGGGCCGACGAACCACACCGGGGCAGCGGGCAGTGCCGGCGTCGCGGGAACAGGCAGCAGCGCACCCATCGAATCCTGGTCAATGGCGCTGAACGCCAGAAGAATCGTCAGCCAGTTGAGCCAGGCGAAGTTGCCGGACGCCACCAGCCACAGTTGGGTGATGATGATGATCGCCGCAGCGACACTGGCGACCGGTTGCGGCGCGAACAATGCGAACGGCACCACCAGCTGGGCAAAGTGGTTGCCCGCCACCTCGATCCGATGCAACGGCTTAGGTAGATGGTGAAAGAACCAACTCAACGGACCCGGCATCGGCTGGGTCTCGTGGTGGTAGTACAGGCAGGTCAGATCGCGCCAGCACCTGTCGCCGCGCATCTTGATCAACCCCGCGCCGAATTCGACGCGGAACAGCAACCAGCGCACCAACCACAACGTCAGCACCGGCGGCGCCACCTGTCCGCTGCCCAGGAAGATCATCAGGAAACCGGTCTCCAGCAGCAGGGACTCCCACCCGAATCCGTACCACGTCTGGCCCACGTTGACGATCGACAAGTACAGGCCCCACAGCGTCAGCCACATCAGCATCGCCGCCCACAGCGGCGCCACCTCCGCCGCGCCACAGACCACGGCCAGGGCCAGGGCCGCACCGAACCACGACACCCCGGCGAACAATCGGTCGGAGAAACGCAGGTGGAAGATGCTCGGCGCCCGCCAGAACGACCGCCTGGCGAGATACCCCGGCACCGGCAACATCCCGCGCTCCCCGATAAGCGGCCGGAACTGCCGCGCGGCCGCGACGAACGCCACGAAATATACGACCGCGACGCCGCGCTCGAGCACCCACGCGCCCAGCCGATATTCGGGTGCCGATAACCAGTTCATGGCCACAACTCCTCCGGGTATCCAGTCAACCAGCCGGAAAACCCGCAGCCAACTATCCGTCCTCGCGCCGGGGTGGTAAGACCGCCGACGCTGTCACCGCCGCAAGCGAAATCAGGGCCAGCAGTTGGACACTCGCGGAATGGCCGGCGTAGCCGTCTACCGAGCGCCAGGGATGGCGCGACAGGACTGCCCCGGCGATGATCAACCCACCGGCGCTCAGCCCGACCGTCAGCCCATCTCGCAAGCGGCCGGACACAAAGCGCCGAAAGAAAAGCAGGGACCCGACCACCAGGACGCCGGCGGCGCCGGCGATCAGACCTCCCGCTCCCAGGACGGCCACCGCAGCCCACGGCCCCGGCGACCAGGCCACCGCGGCCGGCCCATCGTCGCCACCGCCTCGCCGCCGCCAGAACGCCAGAACCGCCAGCACCGGCAGCAAGCTCAACCCCACCGCCAGGCCGGCCCGGTACACCGTGTTGGAGGCGAACGTGAGCGTGATGGTGCCGGCATCGCCGGGGGGCACCAACCAGCCCTGTTGCCATCCGTTCATCGCCACAGGGGTCAGGCGCGCGCCGCTACTGCTGCGGGCAACCCACCCGGGGTTGATGCTCTCCGGGATGACCAGAACTCGGGCGGTTCCCGACGCCGGCGCCCGCACCTCACGCCGAGCAGGTCCCCACACCCCGACAACATCAGCGGGCGTGACCGCAGCAGCGGGCGGGTCCGGCACAGCCGACAGCTGTGTACCGTCCACCACGAAAGCCGGTCCTGGACTGACCAACAACTCCTGCCGGCCGGCCGGCAACGCGATCGGGCCGGCCTCACAGGGCCGGGCCGCAATTGGTTCGCCGTCCAACAACGCCCCCGCCGTGGTCCGAATCGACGTATGCAGGAACCGGGCGGCCACCGCGATCACCGGACCGTGCTCACAGTCGACGATCACCTCGCGGGTGCGGGCGCCCTCGCCACCCCGGGCCGGTGCGATCGGCTGTCCGTCGGCGCCCAGGACGGCCACCTCGGCCAGCCCGGGCGGCTTGAGCTGATCGAAGCCCAGCGCGTTGCGGTCGATGATGTCCTGCCAGTCGAGCAGGCTCACGGTGACGGTGTCGGTCACCCGAGGGTGCAGTGCCAGCGTCTGTGTCTGACCACCGGGGTCCACCGCTTGCACCTGCGGTCCGTCACCCAGGTCGACGGCCACCATCGTCGGGTGGGCCGGCAGCGTCGTCCGGCTTGGCGTCACCCGAAGGCCGGTGACCTCGGCGGCCCGCGGCAGCGTCAGGGTCAGGGTCGCCGGTGTCTTGTACTGCACCACCCGCTGCGGCGCCGTCCACGCGGTGGCCGGATCGCCGTCGGTAGCCGCGTACGCCGAGCCGAGTACCTCGACCAGATCCGAATCGCCGGCTGCCCGCGTGGTATCCGGCTGCGCCACCAGATCGGACAGTTTGGGCCCCTGCCGGGGGCGCACCCACACCGTCGGAAGCACCGAGATGGGGCCGGGCACCGTCAGCGTCCGGCTGAAATTGACGGGCTCCTCCGGGGCCAGCGCCATCGACGCCGCGCAGCGCACACTGTCTGGGGCCGGCGCGCAACCCGGTCGGCCCAGCAATTCGGCACCCAGGTCCCAGCGCGCAACCTCCGCGCCCGGCGGTGGCCCGGGAACCACCACGGTGTGCCTCATCTGCACCGGCTGGGCGAAACCCGATGCGTCGTACTGGGTCACCGCCAGGTCGGTGATACCGAACTGCACCCCGGGCGAACCGTCGTCGGTACCGGCCGCCGTGATCCGCACCCATGGCGTCTCGCCTACCGGCAAGGCGGCGCTCAACGGCTTCCCCGGCTCGTCGAACCGCAGCGTGGTGCTGCCGTTGACGGTTTCGATCAGGATGCGGCGGACCTGTGCGCCGACTGCCGACGCGCTGGGCGTCAGGGTGAGGACGGCGTTGGTCACGGGATGGTCGAAATCCACTTGCAGCCACTGCCCGACGGCGGCCTGGAGGGAATTGGAGACCCAGGCGGTCGCCGGGTCGCCATCGACGGCTGCGGCGGGCGAGGTGGCCGCCGCGACGTCGGGCAGGGCAGTGGCGTCCGACGACGAACTGGACGCCGTGATGCGGCCGCCGGTCCAACCGCCGTAGACGGTGTCGGCACCGGGGGCGGGATAGTCGGGCACCCGGTTGTAGGTGCGCCGGGCGTCACCGGGAGCTCGGATGGCCGACGAGTGCAGGTCGACGCGGCCGTAATCTGTTTCCCGGGCCAGCGGTGTGTCGGTCACGGTGACCAGCGGCGTGGGCAGGTGGGCCGCCAGGGCATCCTGGGTCATCAGCACCGGACCCAGCGGCGGACGGCCCAGCAGCCGCCGCCGCTCGTCAAGACGCAACAGCACCTCGGGTCCACCGTCGACCCGCGGCAGCCCGTCGACCTCGGCGAAGTAGGGGGCGCCGGGAGTGCCGCCTGACCCGACCCGGTAGATCTGCACCGCCGGATACCGCGGGCGAAGTCCGCTGTCACTGACGAAGCCGGCCAGCGCGCCAGGACCCACCGGCGCTCCGAACTCGGCCACTTCCGTCAGCCCCGGCGACCCGGCGATGGCTCGGTGTACCAGGATCGGCCGCGCCGACCGCGACGATTCCGGATCCAGATCATTTCGTACCACGACATAAGAAATGCCTTGTCGGGCAAGCGTATCCGCCAGCCCCGCCGATGGCCGTCCGGCGGCGAACAGGCGCTGCACCGAGTCCAGTGCGCGGATGGCCTGGGGAGGCGTCAGGGGAATGGAGTCGCGGACCCCCCATGCGCTGCTCCCCAGCACCTGCAGCGGCTCGTCGTGACTGGTACCCCATACCTGGGTCGCGAAGGGCGCACCCGGCACCACCAGTACCCGCCCGAGCTGATGCGTGCTGAGCCAGTCGGCCGTTTCATGCCAGTAGTCGGGAATCGCGCTGAAGGTCCCGGGGGGAGTGAGCCGCGCGGACCAGGCCAGCGAGGTGCTGACGATCAGCCCGGTGAGCGCGACTATCCCGACCGCCACCCGACGGTCCCGTTCGGGATGGGCGAAAGCGTCCAGCCACACCGCTTTCGGCGCGCTTCCCGGCAACGGGGCGCGGCCCAGGAGCTGCGCGAACCCGAGCGCCAACGGGATGCGGACGACCGGTCCCAATTTGTGCACATTGCGCAACGGCGTACCGGCGGCGTCCAGGAACGCCTGCACCTGGTGGGCCACCGGCGACCCCAGTCCGCCGCTGTAGCCGAGCGCCAGCAGCGTCACCCCGACCAGCAGCATGCTCACCAGCCGGCCGCGGGCCGGCATGTCGCGACCAGCCAGTCCGGCCAGGCCCGCCGCCGCGACCAGGCAGGTCCCCAGGATCGCTACCGGCCCCGTGACCAGGGGAGCGCCCGCGGTCGCGGTGGGCGCTACGAACGGGGTCCAGCTGTCGGTGCCGCGCAGCAACTCCACCAGCGAGGACCACTGCGTAGTTACCCCGGAGGATTCGATGAAGTCCAGGAACGGCGGGCTCACCCCGCGCAATCGACTCAGTGCCACCACCCACCACGACACCGCGGGCACCAGCGCCAACACCAGCCACCCGGCATAACGCAGCCATCGCAGGTTTGGCCGGTGACAGACCAGCCAGATCGCTGCTGGAAGGCAGCCGGCCGCGGTCGCTATGGCATTGACCGCGCCCATCAGCGCCACCGCGATTCCGGCTTGCCCGGCCAGCACCCGCACCGAACGCTGCGAACCACCCTGTAACGCCATAACGGTGGGCAACAGGACCCATGGTGCGAGCATCATCGGCAGCGTTTCCGACGAAATCGACCCCAGTGTGGTCAGCACCCTGGGCGACAGCGCGAATGCGATCGCGCCGAGAATTCGGGACGACGAAGTGCCGATACCCAGTGCCTCCGCGACCCGCAGCATCCCCCAGAAACCCGCCGTCAGCAGCAGCGCCCACCACAGCCGCTGGGTCACCCAGCCGGGGACGCCGAACGCGTGGCCGATCAGGAAGAAGGTGCCGTGCGGAAAAAGGTAGCCGTAGGCCTGGTTCTGCGTCTGGCCGAACGGCAGGTCACTGTTCCACAGGTTGGTCGCCCGGGCCAGGAAGCGCAGCGGGTTGATGGTGAGGTCGAGTTTGGTGTCAGGGGAGATCTGGCCGGGTGACTGGGCGAATGCCAGTACCAGCGAGACAACTCCGACCAATAGCAGCCAGCGACGCGAAAGGGCCGATATCTCGACCGTCGACCGGCTAGCTACGGTTGCCGTACTCGACCCGGTTGAGCACCGATGACGACGGATCGCCCCCGGGCAGTGGCGGCTTCGTGTCCTGCTGGACCATCAGGGTGACTCCGAATGTCGCGGCGGCGCCAAGCAATAGACCGACTACCACACTGGCGGCGGCGGGCGCGACGATCCGGTTCATAGTCAGCCAACCTAGCAGAACGACGCACGGGACCGGGGTGGGTCCTGAACGGCCCAGGGTCAGCCGACCGCGTCGACCGTGTTCTGTGGGATGAGTTTCGGCCGAAAAGCCGCCTTCACGTCACGCTCGGCGAACCAGTACCGGGAAGGCGGTGCGCCGCCGCCACGCGTGAACCCGCCCCCGAACCCGCCGGGGAAACGCCCGTGACAGCATGTCCGGATGGCTTTTCCGCGCACCCTGGCCGCCCTTGCTGCTGCGTCGATGCTGGTCGTCGCCTGCCACGGCGGCACTAAGCCCGCGAAGTCGTCGGCCCCGAGCACCTCCACATCGAGCACCAATTCCGCTCCCGCGGCGGCCCCGGGACCCCGGTTGTGCGCTGATCCACCGGACGTCCCGGGCAAGATTCCGAACCTGCGCGACAAGCTGGCCCAGCTGCTCATGGTCGGGGTGCGCGACGCCGCCGACGCGAAGGCCGTGGTCACCCAGTTCCATGTGGGCGGCATTCTGATCGGCAGTGACACCGATCTCACGATGCTTCCCGGCCCGCTGAGTGAGGTCGCGAACGCCGCCACCCCGCTGCCGCTCGCGGTCGGCGTCGACGAAGAAGGCGGCCGGGTATCGCGGTTGCGGACGCTGCTCGACGGCCGGGGACCGACGGCCAAGGAAATGGGCCAGATGCCGGTCCAGCAGGTCCACGACCTGGCCCTGACCCGGGGCCGCAAGATGAAAGAACTGGGCATCACCGTCGATTTCGCGCCGGTGGTCGACGTCACCGACGAGCCGGACGATTCTGTGATCGGCGACCGCTCGTTCGGCTCCGACCCGGCGAAGGTCACCGAGTACGCCGGCGCCTACGCACAAGGCCTGCGCGACGCGAAACTGCTGCCGGTGCTTAAACACTTTCCGGGCCACGGACACGGGTCGGGTGATTCGCACACCGGCGCCGTCACCACACCCCCCCTGTCAGATCTGATTTCCAGCGACTTGCTGCCGTACCGGACCCTGCTCAACGCCATCCCGGTGGCGGTGATGATCGGGCACTTGCAGGTACAAGGGTTGACCGGCGGCGACCCCGCCAGTCTGAGCAAGGACGCGGTGAATCTACTGCGTACCGGTACCGGCTACGGCGGACCGCCGTTCAACGGCCCGGTGTTCAGCGACGACCTGTCCAGCATGGCTGCGATCTCCGACCGCTTCGGGGTGACCGAGGCCGTGCTGAAGACTCTGCAGGCCGGCATCGACATCGCCTTGTGGGTCACCACAAAGGAAGTGCCCGCCGTGCTGGACCGTCTCGAGCAGGCGGTCAACGCCGGCGAGCTGTCGGCGCAGCAGGTTGACGCCTCGCTGGAGCGTGTTGCGGCGATGAAGGGCGTCACTGCGGCGTGTGGCCGCTGAGGGAACCATACTTACCCTTGATTGGACAGATAGGGGATCGCGATGGCGGGTGGTACCAAGCGGTTACCGCGTGCCGTCCGCGAGCAGCAGATGCTCGATGCCGCCGTGCAGATGTTCTCGGTCAACGGCTACCACGAGACGTCGATGGACACGATCGCGGCCGCCGCCGAGATCTCCAAGCCGATGCTCTACCTGTACTACGGCTCCAAAGAAGACCTGTTCGGTGCGTGCCTGAATCGGGAGATGACTCGATTCATCGACGCGGTGCGCGCCGACATCGACTTCAACCACAGCCCGAAAGACCTGCTGCGCAACACAATTGTCGCGTTTCTGCGCTACATCGACGAGAATCGCGCGTCCTGGATCGTGATGTACGCTCAGGCCACCAGCTCGCAGGCGTTCGCGCATACGGTGCGCGAAGGCCGTGAGCAGATCATCGAACTGGTGGCCGGGCTGGTGCGGGCCGGTACCCGCAGCCCGCGGTCGGACGCCGAAATCGAGATCATGGCGGTGGCTCTGGTGGGTGCAGGTGAAGCGGTCGCCAGCCGGTTGAGTACAGGTGACGTCGACGTCGACGCGGCCGCCGAGATGATGATCGACCTGTTCTGGGCAGGGCTGCGCGGGGCGCCGCCCGATCGCGATGTCAAGCCCAACGCCGCAACCGGCTAGTTGCGTGGTCGCTGATCCTTGATTGGGGCTTGGCTGCGGCCAGGGACGCTGCGGGTCTTCCAACGTGCACTCAGGGCGACGGCTACCCGGCGTGTCGCCGCCCTGGATGCACGTTCGAGGCGGGAGATGTGCGCTGGGCGCGCAACCGGTGGTGTCGAAAAGTCAAAGCCACGACCGCAAGCGCCCAGCCGCACATGGGCCATGAAAGGCCGCCGGCAACCCGGTGCGCAACCGGTCCGGTATCCGTATTGTCGGCAGGCGTGCCCCGAAAGTCCGGCCAGGACTACTTCTGTGCCTTCTTCTGTGCCGTCGTCATCGTCGGATTGCTCGCAGGCCTCGCCGGACTCATCACCACGCTGGTGCTGCGTTCGGTCGAACACCTCACGTATCACTACACATTCGGCTCGTTGCTCGACGGGATCACCGGCAGCAGCCCGGTCCGCCGGGCACTGGGTCCCATGGTCGGCGCCGCACTGGCCGGCATGGGCTGGTGGCTGCTGCGGCGGCGCGCCGAGGTGCCACCGCTGGCCGGAACGATTGCCGGACACCGACGCGTGCCGCGGCTGACGTGGAGCATCGACGCGATGCTCCAGATCGTCCTGGTCGGCTCCGGCGCCTCGCTGGGGCGGGAAGGTGCGCCACGTCAATTCGCCGCCGTGCTCGGCGATTTCGGTACCACATGGCTGAGGCGGCTGTCCCCGGGCGACCGGGAGATCCTGCTGGCCTGCGCGGCGGGTGCCGGTCTGGGTGCGGTCTACGCGGTACCGCTGGCGGGTGCGCTCTTCACGTTGCGGATCCTGTTGGACACCTGGCGATTGCGTGCGACGGGCGCGGCCCTGATCACCTCGAGTCTGGCCGTCGCGGTCGGCTCGGCGGTTACCCACGACCACAACGAATTGAACTGGCCCGCAGCGGAATCGGCGTATCTGCTGAGCGCGCACGGGCTGGCGCTGGCGCCGGTTGCCTTCGCGGTGGGGTGGGTGTTCAACAAGATTATCGCCGCGGCGCGTCCGGCCGAACTCATCCGGTCCTGGGTACTGATTCCCGCCCTGGCTGCCGCCGGACTGCTGACCGGTATCTGTTCGCACTGGTGGCCCGAGCTGCCCGGCAACGGCAAGAGTGTGCTCACCGTCACTCTCGCCTCGGGCATGACGCTGGGGTCGGCCGCGGTCATCTTGCTGCTGAAGCCCCTGCTGACGGCGCTGTTCCTCCGTGCCGGAGGCGCCGGCGGCCTGCTAACACCGTCCCTGGCCACCGGCGCGGCGGCCGGGACGCTGCTGGTCCTGACCCTCGATCAGCTCGCGGGCGCACATCTGCACGGCCCGGTGATCTCGTTGAGCACCGCGGCCGGCGTGTTGGCGGTGACGCAGGGTTCGCCGATCTGGTCGGCCATCTTCGTCTGGGAGCTGGCCCGGCCGCCGATCTGGATGCTGCTGGTTTTCGCGGTCACAGCAGTCGGGGCGCACACGCTCGACCGAATCGTCATCGGCCGGCAGGGCCACCGCCTGGACCACCGGGCGGGTTGACCGCTCAGAGAGGCGTCACCGAACCCGTCAAATGCGGGTAGCCCTTGGAGATGTGGCGCAGCGTCAACTCCCAGCCGTCTTGCCCGTCGAATCTGCGTTC
The DNA here is from genome assembly GCF_054515735.1 of Mycobacterium sp. ML4. NCBI lineage: Bacteria > Bacillati > Actinomycetota > Actinomycetes > Mycobacteriales > Mycobacteriaceae > Mycobacterium > Mycobacterium sp. ML4. Next base: position 6,938 of record NZ_JBTNSY010000044.1, on the reverse strand, counting down.
GTCGATGTACAGCCCCGCGGTCGCCGGCAGCAGCACCGGCTTGCCGAAGCGCACCGAATATCGCACGGCATCCGGGAAGCGTGCCTCGATGTTCGCCAGAACCGCCGCGGCACTGAACATTCCGTGCGCGATGACGGTCGGGAAGCCGAACAGTTTGGCGGCCACCGAACTGGTGTGGATGGGGTTGCGGTCACCACCCACCGCGGCATAGCGACGGATCTGCGACGGGGTGATCCGCAGCACCGCCGAGGGCGGCGGCAGTTTGGGCTGCTTCTGCGGCGGCGGCTTGGGCTCATCGGACAGGCTGGTGCGTTGCTGGTGCAGGAAGGTGGTCACCTGATGCCACGCCGGTTCGTTGCCGACCCTGACATCGGTCACCAGGTCGACCAAGAGTCCCTTGCGATGCTCTCGCAAGTTCTCGGCATGCACCCGCACGCCTACCGTGTCGGTCACCGCGATCGGACGGTACTGCGTGATGTGGTTCTCGGCATGCACCGAACCCATTGCGGCGAACGGAAAGTCGAAGCCGGTCACCAACGACATCACCGACGGGAAGGTCAACGCGAACGGGTAGGTCAGTGGCAGGTTGTTGCCGAAGCGCAGTCCGGTGACCGCCGCGTACGCGGCGACGTTCGCCGAGTCGATCGGCAGTTCCTCGACGGTCACCACGCGGCTGGACAGCTGGTCGGACCGCGACACCACGGGCAGCGCTCCGGCCACCGCGCGCAGCATGTTGCGAAGGCCACTGGGTTGGTCCACCGTCAGGCTCCGATCATCGCCTGGCCGCAAACCCGGATCACATTGCCCGTCACGGCATTTGAGGCGGGACTGGCGAAGTAGGCGATGGTCTCGGCGACGTCGACGGGCTGGCCGCCCTGTAGCAGCGAGTTCATCCGGCGAGCCACCTCGCGGGTGGCCAACGGGATCGCGGCGGTCATCTTCGTCTCGATGAAGCCGGGCGCCACCGCGTTGATCGTGATGCCCTTCTCAGCAAGTTGCGGGGCCAGCGCCTGGGTGATGCCGATCATGCCGGCCTTGCTGGTGCCGTAGTTGGTCTGCCCGCGATTACCCGCGATGCCGGCGATCGACGACAGCCCGATCACCCGGCCGCCCACCCCGATGGTGCCGTTGGCCACCAGACCCTCGGTAAGACGCAGCGGTGCAAGCAGATTGACGGCGATCACGGCGTCCCAGCGGGCATCGTCCATGTTGGCCAGCAGCTTGTCGCGGGTGATCCCGGCGTTGTTGACCAGGATGTCGGCCTTGCCGCCGTGGTGGTCGCGCAGGTGCTCGGAGATCTTCTCCACCGCATCCTCGGCGGTGACGTCCAGCCACAGCGGCGTGCCACCCACCTTGCTGGCAGTCTCGGCCAGCGCCTCGGCGGCCGACTCCACGTCGATCGCGACCACGCCGGCACCGTCCCGGGCAAGCACCTCGGCGATGGTAGCCCCGATGCCGCGGGCGGCGCCGGTCACGATCGCCACCTTGCCGTCCAGCGGACGGTCCCAGTCGGCCGGCGGCGTCGAGTCGGCCGCGCCGACATAGAACACCTGGCCGCCGACGTAGGCCGACTTGGCCGACAGGATGAACCGCATCGTCGATTCCAGTCCCGTCGCGGCCGGCTTCGCCTCCGGCGACAGGTACACCAGCGCCGAGGTGCCGCCGCGGCGCAGTTCCTTGCCCGCCGAGCGGGTGAAGCCTTCCAGCGCGCGCTGCGCGATCCGCTCGTGCGGGCTCTCGATCGCCTCCGGCGTGGTGCCCACCACCACGACCCGCGCGGAGGCGCCCAGGTTGCGGATCACCGGAGTGAAGAAGTCGTGCAGGGCTTTCAGGCCGGCCGGTTCGGTGATGCCGGTGGCATCGAACACCAGACCGCCGAACGAGTCAGCCCAACGGCCGCCCAAGTTGTCGCCCACCAGGTCGTAGTCGTTGTCCAGCGCCGCCCGCAGTGGCTCGACGACCCGGCCCGCACCGCCGATCAGCAGCGAACCGGCCAGCGGCGGCTCGCCCGGCCGGTACCGGCGCAGCGTCTCGGGTTGAGGGACTCCAAGCTGCTTGGCCAGAAACGACCCGGGGCCTGAGTTGACCACCTGGGAGAACAGATCGGGCGATGCCTTGGGTGCCACTGAGCTTGCCTTCCGTATCGGGGGGACGAACTTACTTGAGAGTAAGAACAGTGGGTAGTATTGCCTGGAGGGGCTACTACCCCAAAACTAGCCCCCGAACTAACGCCGATCTACGGAGAAAACAGTGGCCCCTGCCAGTGATCAGACCAAGCGGCGCGTCGCAGTACTGGGCGGCAACCGCATCCCGTTCGCGCGTTCGGACGGCGCTTACGCCGACGCGTCCAACCAGGACATGTTCACCGCGGCGCTGGGCGGGCTGGTGGACCGGTTCAATCTGCGGGGCGAACGCCTGGGCGCGGTGATCGGCGGCGCGGTGCTCAAGCACAGCCGTGATTTCAATCTCATGCGCGAGTGCGTCCTTGGATCCGAACTCTCGCCGCACACGCCCGCTTTCGACATTCAGCAGGCGTGCGGCACCGGTCTGCAGGCGGCCATCGCGGCCGCCGACGGCATCGCCGCGGGCCGCTATGAGGTAGCGGCCGCCGGCGGAGTGGACACCACCTCCGACCCGCCGATAGGTCTCGGCGACGACCTGCGCCGAACCCTGCTCAAGCTGCGGCGATCCAAGTCCAACGTGCAGCGGCTCAAGCTCGTCGGCACGCTGCCGGCGAACCTGGGCATCGAGATCCCGGCCAACAGCGAGCCGCGCACCGGCAAATCGATGGGCGAGCACGCCGCCGTCACCGCCAAGCAAATGGGAATCAAGCGCGTCGACCAGGACGAACTCGCCGTTGCCAGCCATCGCAACATGGCCGCTGCCTACGATCGCGGGTTCTTCGACGATTTGGTGTCGCCCTTCCTGGGCCTCTACCGCGACGACAACCTGCGGCCCAAGTCCAGCCGGGAGAAACTGGCCACCCTGCGTCCGGTCTTCGGGGTAAAGGCGGGCGCCGCCACCATGACCGCCGGCAACTCGACTCCGCTGACCGACGGCGCGTCGGTGGCGTTGCTGGCCACCGAGCAGTGGGCGGCCGACCACAACCTGCAGCCGCTGGCCTTCCTGGTGGATTCGGAGACTGCTGCCGTCGACTACGTCAACGGCTACGACGGCCTGCTGATGGCGCCCACCTATGCGGTGCCGCGACTGCTGGCGCGCAACGGGCTCACCCTGCAGGATTTCGACTTCTACGAGATTCATGAGGCGTTCGCGTCGGTGGTGCTCGCGCATCTGCAGGCGTGGGAGTCCGAGGAGTACTGCAAGGAGCGGCTGGGCCTGGACGGTGCGCTGGGTTCCATCGACCGGTCCAAGCTCAACGTCAACGGGTCGTCGCTGGCCGCTGGACACCCGTTCGCGGCCACCGGAGGACGAATTCTGGCGCAGGCGGCCAAGCAACTGGCGCAGAAGAAGGCCGAAACCACCGGCTCGGTGCGCGCGCTCATTTCGATCTGCGCGGCCGGCGGACAGGGCGTTGCGGCGATCCTGGAGGCCTGACGGTCCAGCGACTTCCGGGCCGCCGTCGGCCCCACCGGTGCCAGGTCGACAGCCGCTACGGCGATCCTGGCTGCAGGCGTGCCGATCGCAACCAGCCCGCTGACCTGAGCCGGCTAGCAATCTGGAATGAATTTTTCTTAGGAACGATTAGTTGTGCGGCCTGGTGGGTATAAATCCGCCCGGATAGCCCCGTGTTGTGGTCTGAACCCCCGACCCGACGGCAACGCGGGGCAATCCCTGGATCGAGCGCCGGTCAGCGCGGACGGGCGAGCGAAAAGGGCCGCCGCTGGACTGAGGGGATCCAGCGGCGGTCTTTTTGATGTCCGCTGGCGGCCGTCGGCCCCTTCGCATCGCCGAGATTGACACCGCGTACACCCCGCGCGGCGTGTCGCGTGCCTGGTGGCAATGTCGCGTTTCCAGGTCGCGCTACCCGCGCACTGATGCAAGATCCCCCCGCCAGCAGCGGGGGGATCTTGCGTCGGTGCTACGAAAGGCGGCCTCAGAAAGCGGCTTCGTCGAGCTCCATGATGTCATTGTCCAGGGTCTCGATCACCTCGCGGGTGCTGGTCAACAGCGGCAGGAAGTTCTTCGCGAAGAACGACGCGACCGCGATCTTGCCCTCGTAGAAGGACCGCTCGGCACCGGTGGCACCGGCGTCCAGGGCCTCGATCGCCACGGCGGCCTGACGCTGCAGCAACCAGCCGATGACCAGGTCGCCGACGCTCATCAGGAACCGCACCGAACCCAGGCCCACCTTGTAGAGGCTGGTGACGTCCTCCTGAGCGGCCATCAGATAGCCGGTCAGCGAGGCAGCCATCGCCTGGACGTCGGTAAGCGCCTTGGCCAGCAGCGCCCGCTCACTCTTGAGCCGCCCGTTGCCGGACTCGCTGTCGACGAACTGCTGGATCTCACCTGAGACGTGCGCGAGCGCCACACCCTTGTCGCGGATGATCTTGCGGAAGAAGAAGTCCTGCGCCTGGATGGCGGTGGTGCCCTCGTACAGCGAGTCGATCTTGGCGTCCCGGATGTACTGCTCAACCGGGTAGTCCTGCAGGAAGCCGGAGCCACCGAAGGTTTGCAGGCTCTCGGTGAGCTTGGCGTAGGCCTGCTCGGAGCCGACACCCTTGACTACCGGCAGCATCAGGTCGTTGATCTTCGCGGCCAATTCCGGGGTGACGCCGTGCACCGCCTCGGCCACAGCCGCGTCCTGGAAGGTGGCGGTGTAGAGGTACAGCGCCCGCAGGCCCTCGGCGTACGCCTTCTGGGTCATCAGCGACCGGCGCACGTCGGGGTGGTGGGTGATGGTCACCCGCGGAGCCGTCTTGTCGGTCATCTGCGTCAGGTCGGCGCCCTGCACGCGGGACTTGGCGTACTCCAGCGCGTTCAGGTAGCCGGTGGACAGCGTGGCGATGGCCTTGGTGCCCACCATCATGCGCGCCTGCTCGATGACCTCGAACATCTGCGCGATGCCGTCGTGCACCTCGCCGACCAGCCAGCCGATGGCGGGCTTGTCGTGCTGGCCGAGGGACAACTCGCAGGTGGCGGAGACCTTCAGGCCCATCTTGTGCTCGACGTTGGTGACGTACACACCGTTGCGCTCACCGGGTTCGCCGGTCTCGGGGTCGAACAGGAACTTGGGTACGAAGAACAGCGACAGACCCTTGGTGCCGGGGCCGGCGCCCTCCGGGCGGGCCAGCACCAGGTGGAAGATGTTCTCGAACAGGTCATCGGAGTCACCGGAGGTGATGAACCGTTTGACGCCGTCGATGTGCCAGGTGCCGTCTTCCTGCTGAACGGCCTTGGTGCGGCCGGCACCCACATCCGAGCCGGCGTCCGGCTCGGTCAGCACCATGGTCGAGCCCCAGCGCCGCTCGGTGGCCAGCACGGCCCACTTCTTCTGCTCCTCGGTGCCGAGGTGGTGAAGGATCTGCGCGAAACCCGCTCCGCCGGCGTACATCCACACCGCGGGGTTTGCGCCGAGAATGTGCTCGTTGATGGCCCACATCAGGGCTTTCGGCATCGGCATGCCGCCGAGTACCTCGTCGAGGCCCGCCTTGTCCCAGCCGGCGTCGATCACCGCGTTGACCGACTTCTTGAACGACTCCGGCAGCGTCACCGAGAACGTCTTCGGGTCGAAGACCGGTGGGTTGCGGTCGCCTTCGATGAAGGAGTCGGCGACGGGTCCCTCCGCCAGGCGGGCGACCTCGGCGAGAATCTCTCGGCCGGTGTCGGCGTCCAGGTCGCTGAATTCGCCCTGGCCTAACGCCTTGTCAACACCCAGCACCTCGAACAGGTTGAATTCCTGGTCACGAACGTTGCTCTTGTAGTGGCTCACTACGGTCCTCCTCGTTGAGAATGCCACCTGTGGTTGGGTACTAGGTCTAAGTTACCCACCAGTAACACCGTTAAAATATCCCGGCTGCGTTGTTCAACGCAAGTCAATGTGAGGAACATTTCACGGTCTAATTAACCAACCGGTTGGGATACCGCTCATCGCAGCCCTGGCACACCCGCTCACCTGCGGAAATGTGAGAAGAGATGACAACTGTGGGGAGCGTCACGGCCCTTCCGACTGTGGATTTAGAAGCGGATTCTGGACTATTGCGCGCCTGTCCGCCAGAGAGGCGGCCCACCATCTCGATGCCCTTTTTCAACCCGGCGTTGGGCGCACAGGTCCCGGTACTGCCGCTGCCCGCCGAGCTGGCCGACATGCGCGACCGTGCCCGACCCGACGGACCCGATCTGACCCCGTCTACGGGCGCAACGCCCGGAAGAGCCGGGTGCGGGCGCACTCGGATGTGGCTGCCGCGCACGGATACGCGTCGGTTAGGCTCGAAAGCGAGAATCCCGTTCTCGGCTCGAGGAGCAAGTGAAGTCCGGTGAACTCGAATAACAAGCTGACGCCGACGTCACTGCGTGAGGCTTTCGGTCACTTCCCCTCCGGTGTCATCGCCATCGCCGCAGAGGTCGACGGCGTGCGCGAGGGATTGGCGGCCAGCACGTTCGTGCCGGTCTCGCTTGACCCGCCGCTGGTCTCGTTCTGCGTGCAGAACACGTCCACCACCTGGCCCAAACTCAAGGGTGTGCCGATGCTGGGCATCAGCGTGCTGGGGGAATCTCATGACGAGGCCGCCCGCACTCTGGCTGCCAAAACGGGGGACCGGTTCGCCGGATTGGAGACGGAATCGCGCGACTCCGGAGCCGTCTTCGTCAAAGGCACCGCGCTATGGCTGGAAAGTGCGATCGAGCAACTCATTCCGGCAGGCGACCACACGATCGTGGTGCTGAGGGTCAACGAGGTCACGGTCGACGCCGGGGTTGCCCCGATCGTGTTTCACCGCAGCGTATTTCGCCGCCTCGGCGTTTAGCGCCGGCACCGG
>NZ_JBTNSY010000043.1:0-19505 GCF_054515735.1 Mycobacterium sp. ML4 | reverse complement strand
CTCGGCGGTAGTGCCTGCGCTGGGGAAATCAACTGTGCGACCGCGGCGGATGCGTCTGCGTGATAGCCGACCATCGCGGCGACGTCCTGCGCCCACATCTCCTCGTAGATGCTCTCGACGGCGGCAATGGCCGGCGCGTTCTGCCCGAACAGGTTCGATATCACCAGGTTGACGAGGCCTGAACGGTTGGCGGCTACTGCCGCCGGATGGACCGTCGCCGCCAGGGCCGTCTCGAAAGCACCCGCCACCGCTTGTGCCTGTGCCGCTGCTCCCGACGCTTGGGATGCCGCGGCTCCCAGCCACCCTGCGTACGGTCTGGCAGCGGCCATCATGGCCTGTGATGCCGGCCCCTGCCAGGAGTCGGTCGCCAACGCCGAGGTCAGCGACCAAAACGACGCCGCCGCCGAGTCGAGTTCCTCGGCCAGGGTGCTCCACGCCGCAGCCGCCTCCGCCATCGGCGCAGCACCCGCGCCCGTGAACATTCGCAACGAGTTGACCTCGGGGGGAAACACCAAAAAGTTCATCTGCCTGTGCCTTTCTCACCGCCGTCGGCCAGTCCGCGAGGCCGCCTTCGCTTGTGATGCGCGAATCTATCCGATGAACAACAGTTTTACATGCGTTTTCGTATTGGATCTGTCAATACATACGATCTGCTCACGTCTCCGTAAGGTTCTTCTCAGCTGCGTTAAGGGCTTTCTCAGGAACCGGGGACCGTATCCTTGCGCGGTTGACCGGATCGGTACTCGTCAAGGTCAAGCCGGGTAGCCGCAAGGACCCGTTGGTCGAGGCCGGTCCGGGCGGCGAGCTGACAATCTACGTCCGGGAGCAAGCCGACAACGGCAGGGCCAACGACGCGGTCACTCGACTGCTGGCTGCCCATCTTGAAGTGCCACGGGGCCGGATCGAGCTGGTGTCCGGAGCGACCTCACGACGGAAGCGATTCCGTGTCATCCGGTGACTCCGCCAGTTGTGAATCAGTCGGCGAGTAGGCCGCGGGCCCGCTTGGCGGCGTACATGTGCTCGTCGGCCAGGCGCAGCAGGTCGTCTTCTCCAGCGGCAATGCCGGCGCTGAAGCCCACTGGCGCGCCGACATCGGCCCAGTGACGGTGCAGCCGCTCGAGAACGTCTTCAGCCTCGGCGCGTCCGGCGCCCACCAGCATGAGCAGGAATTCATCGCCGCCGATGCGGAAGACGATGTCGTCCTCGCGGACTGACCAACGCAGCGCGTCGGCGAAGGCGACCAGAAGTTCGTCGCCCGCCTCGTGTCCGTGACGGTCGTTGTACCGCTTGAACTTGTCAAGGTCGAGCAGCACGACGGCCGAGTCCCTGGCGTGCATCGACAACCGGGGCCCCAGTGTGCTCCGGTCGAGCAGCTGGGTGAGGGCGTCGGTCTGCGCGATCTCTTGGAGCAGCGCGCTCTGGGCCTCCAGCCGCGCGATCAGCCAGGCCGGCACCTCTGCGACCAATACCCACATGATCGCGGTCAGCGCCACTTTCGGCAGATCTGCGGGAAGTTGCTTGGCACCGCCGACCACGAACGCCACGACGCCGAGGGGGACGGCAGCGAGGGAGGACCAGCGGGTACACGTGAGGCCGATGAAAGCGAAGGCGATTGTGATCGTGCCGGGGAAGTCCCGGGTCGCGTGAGGGTCGATGAGGCCGGCCAGGATCGTGATGACCAATGCCGCCACCGACCACCCCATCAGCAGCCGACGCCGGTCCCGCCAACCGCGCCACCGTCCCACGAGAGCGACGATGATAGCGAGAACAGCGGCACCGCTGAGCAGCCAGTACAGCCGAGTCTCGAACGCTTCAGCGTCCGCGGCCGCGGCGTAGATGGCCAGCATCGCAAGGAAACCCGTCAGGCCAACGGTATGCCATTGCCCCGCTGAGGGCCGAGGGTCCACGCGCCAGGACACCCCAGAAGAATAGTTGCGTGACGGCGCCTTGCCTCGCCCGTCCGCCGTTATCTGCTGTTCTGCTCGATCCAGCGGGTCAGTGCGGCCTCAACCGCGGCTGGGACGTTTACCCCGGCGGCATCGGCAGCCTGCTCCAGCCGCGCCAACAGCTCGGTCGGTACTGAGACGTTCAACTTCGAGTGCGTCGGTTTCGGCTTCTCAGGCGGTGCAGCAGCGACGTGCCGGGCTGCCGTGGCGTCCATAGTTTCCCGCAGAGCCGGGATCTCGTCGAGCAGGCGGGCGAGATCGTCGCGGTCGATCCGCAACACCTCCGAAGGACCGATGGTGGTAACGGTGGCGGATCGCAATTGCCCACGGCGCAAGGCGGACTCGCCGATAACCTCGCCGGGTCCCACCACGGCAACGCGGTCCTGGCCAACGTACACGCCGGCCTCACCGCTGAGCAGGATGAAGCAGGCGTCCGACGGCGTCTGCTCGCGGATCAGGGGCCACGGTCCAGACTGCGACGAGCGTCGCGCCGAGCGGACAAGACGCTCGAGCTCCGCGTCCGAAAACTTTTCGAACGCACTGAACTCGCGTAGGCGACCGACGTCTCGCTGGATGTCGCGCTGTAGTTCCTCCACGTCGTCCTTCATTGCGGGCTCCTGATCGACGGTGACCGTGACGTGGGGAGCGTAGCGCGAATTCCGCTCATTGCCGCCAAAGAGCGAAAGGGAAATATGGTCGTGACAGCGGTAACAGCGAACCGCGCACCGAACCAACCTGCGTCACACCGCGTCATCTCTGGTCTTTCACGTCGAAATTAATTGCGGCGCTTGATGATTCAGTGATTGCGTCACATATCGAGGAGAGCAACGTGACACAACGACCGAGCGCCGCGGTGACGCTCGCTGTCGACCTCGGCAAGACACGGTGCCGGGCGGCGGCACGGGGTCGCACGGCGGCCGGGCCGGGTGCACCAGGGCTCACCGCACCGGGCGGGGTGCCAGCCGCCGCGTCGGCGATCCTCGCTGTCGCGCGCGACTTCGGACCGGTCGAGGAGGTGGTAGTCGGGGCGGCGGGGGCGTTGGCGGCACCGCAGGCGGCGCGCGCGTTGGGAGACGCCTTGCTGGCTGCACTGCCGGCTCATCGGGTCACGGTGACCAGCGACGCGGTGATCGCGCACGCCGGCGCGCTGAATGGGGAGCCGGGCATCGTCCTGATCGCAGGCACCGGCGTCGTGGCACTCACCATCGAAGCGGACGGCTCGCTGCGGACCGCTGACGGCTGGGGCCCCTGGCTGGGAGACGAGGGAGGTGGCGCGTGGATCGGTGCCGCCGGACTACGTGCCGCGGTGCGTGCCGTCGACGGTCGCGGACCAGCCACCACGTTGCTCGTGCTGCCCGCGCGCGATTCGGGGCACCACGAACCTGGCCCGCGCAGCTCAACGACGCCGCCGCAGTTGCGTCTTTCGCGCCCGAGGTACTCGCGGCGCGGGAGGACGCCACCGCACGGGCGATTGTCGGCGCAGCGGCCGAGTCGCTCGCCGCGACCGCGCGTGCAGCAGGGGTGGGTCCGGTGGCCGTGGTCGGAGGACTGGCCACAGTAGAGGTCTTGACGGAACGCCTCGATCTCCGTCCCGCCGCCGGTGACGCGCTTGATGGTGCGCTGCGGCTGGGGAAAATCCACGAACCGCATGTGATTCGGCTACAGGCCGGCCCTGTCCGGCACAACCTCGATCAGCTCAGCACCGAGGCCGTGCAACCGGACCTTGACGACCTCGACACGCGGCCCCTCGATGAGGTGGTCGCGCTGCTGGTTGCGTCTCAGGCCAAGGCCTACGAGGCGGTCTCGGCGGCGGTCCCGCAGATCACCGCGGCAGCCGAGGCGATCACGGCGCGGCTGGAGGATGGCGGACGTCTGATCTACGCAGGCGCGGGGACGCCCGGGCGACTCGGAGTGCTGGATGCGGCCGAGTGCGGTCCGACGTTCGGCACCGACCTGGTGCACGGGGTCATCGCCGGCGGCCCCGACGCCTTGACCCAGGCGATCGAAGGTGCCGAGGATCGGTTCGAACCGGCCGATCTCGCCCACCTCACCGCCGCAGACGTCTTGGTCGCAATCACGGCGTCCGGCCGAACTCCATACGTGCTCGGTGCACTCGAACTCGCTCGGTCCGTGGGCGCGCTGACCGTCGCCATTGTCAACAATGCGTGTAGCGAGGCGGTGGCCGACCTGACGATCGAGTTGTTGACCGGGCCGGAGGTGCTTGCCGGTTCCACACGAATGACGGCCGGAACTGCCCAGAAGATGGCGCTCACCACGCTGTCGACCAGCGTGATGATCGCGCTGGGCAAGACGTACGGACCGCGGATGGTCGACGTACGGGTGACCAATGAGAAAGTGCGGCGCCGCGCTGTCCGGATGATTCGCGATGTGGCTGGGGTCGACGAGGAGGTGGCGACTGCGGCACTGTCGGCTGTAGGTGGTCACGTCAAGACCGCCATCGTCGCGCTCCTCGCGGGCGTGGGAACCGCTGAGGCGGCTGCCCGGCTGGATCAGGTGCGGGGCCGGGTGCGTGATGCTCTCGATGGTGCCTGAGGACTAGGCGGCTCCGGGAGCGCCGTCGGAGCCGGACAGCTGCCCGCCTTTGCCTCCGGTACCGCCGGCGCCGCCGAAGATGCCGGGACCGCCGTCGCCGCCGTTGCCGATCCACTTGGCATCGCCGCCGTTGCCGCCGGTGGCAGGTTGCCCGACGCTGGTGCCGGCGGCGCCGCCGTTGCCGCCGAATCCGATCCAGCCGCCGGTGCCGCCGTTACCGCCACGCCCGCCACCCCCGATGCCGCCGGACAGTTCGGGCCCACCGGTGCCGCCGGCCCCACCGTTGCCGAACCACCCGATCGCGTTGCCCCCATTACCACCTGCAGCGCCCGGGACGCCCCCTCCGCCCAAGCCTCCGTCGCCGCCGTCGCCGATGATGCTGCCGCCGTTACCGCCGACCCCACCGGCCGATGAGACTCCGCCGATACCGAATTGACCGTTGCCGCCGGTGCCGCCGGCGCCGATCAATCCCGCGTCGCCCCCGTTGCCGGCCAGCCCGCCGTTGAACCCCATACCAGCGTCGCCGCCGACCCCACCATCGCCGAACAGACCGGCCGCACCGCCGTTGCCGCCGTCACCGCCGTCGTTGTTACTCCCGAAGCCGCCGATTCCGCCGTCACCGCCACCGCCGAACACCCCGCCTCTGCCGCCAGTGCCCCCGGTGCCGCCGTTCTGCGCGCCGATGCCGCCATCACCACCAGCCCCTCCGAAACCGAGGAACGCGGCGTTGCCACCGTTACCGCCGTCGCCCCCGTTGCCGCCTGCAGCACCCGGTCCACTCACACCCCCGGAGCCACCGGTCCCGCCGGTGCCGATCAGGCCGATCGCGCTGCCGCCGGCACCGCCATGCCCCCCGTTAGCGCTTACCGCCGTCGCTCCGACACCGCCGCCGCCACCGGAGCCGCCGTTGCCGTAGAGCCAGCCACCCGTCCCCCCGGCCCCGCCCGCATTGCCGGACACCGATGTTGCGGTGCCCGGCCCACCGAGTCCGCCCGCACCGCCGTTACCGATCAGCCCGGCAGCACCGCCGTTACCGCCCGCTTGCCCTGCGCCGCCGGACCCGCCGTTGCCACCATTTCCAAACAGCAGGCCGCCAGGCCCGCCGTCCTGTCCGGTGTTGGGTAATCCGTTGGTGCCGTTACCGATCAGCGGACGCCCCAGCGCGGCCTGGGTAGACGCGTTCACCATGCTGAGCGCGGTTTGCTGAAGCGACTCCGCGGCCGCATAGGAACCGCCGCCGGCAGCCATCGCCTGCACGAATGCGTCCTGGAATGCCACCGCTTGAGAGCTCAGTGTCTGATAGGCCTGGCCATGCGCGCCGAACAAGCCCGCGATCGCCGCAGAGATCTCATCAGCGCCGGCGGCTAATACTTGCGTGGTAGAGGAGGCAGCCGCCGAGCTTGCCGTTGCGATGGCCGAACGGATCCCTGCCAGATCCGTCGCCGCCGCCCCCACCAAATCCGGCGCCACAATCAGATACGCCACGTCTGGCCGCCCTTCTGCCACGCCCGGTAAACCGACCCCATTCGGGTACCACCGCCACTCTCGGCAAGACGAAGCCTAGGCGCCTTCGGCGAAACCGGGTGTGGAATTGCGAGCATTCCGATCACGTCGCGTCCGCCTCGGAATGGTCTTCATATGGTGCAGTTCCGCTGCCTAAACGCGACCACCTCAGATGTGAGCGCGGATAGAGTAACGGCCGTGAACAAGGTCTTTGTTGCCATGTTGGCCCCGGTCGCCGCCGTAATGTTGCAGGTGGCCATAGCGCCTTCCGCCAGTGCGGACGTCTGTCCCGCCGCCGAGGGCGGCCAGTATGTCAACCCTGCCACCTGCCCACTGGGCAGCATCGCCAGGGCGGACGCACTGGATGAGGCACGACAGCGTCTCGAAGGCCGACCGCCGTGCTACACGCGGGAGGGCGTGCCCTACTACACACCGGGCGACGCGCCCTGCGCATAGTCCGGCGGCGCTCGCCGACGTAAGTCATCTCGACCGTCCTAAGTCAGAGCCCCTGTCGTCACTGGACATTTCGGCGCACAATGAGATGTCCGTTTGATTTGGGAGCCGCGATGAGCGAGCAGCTTTACGATTTTTTCGGCGAGATCTTCCGCCGCTACTTCATTCCCGCCATCGACACCTATCCGCGCAAGGGCCGAAGGCTTGTCGGGAAATTGCTGGCATTGACCGACGACGTTCCGGACAAGTTGACGCAGAGCCGGTGCGCCGCAATCGCGTGGGGGAAGGCCGAAACCCCTGACGCCACGATCACCTCGGAATTGTTCGTGACCACCCAGCACGGCCTGATGTACGGCGCCAGGCTGGAGCAGTCTCAGCGGGCGCTCTATTACCTGGCAACGCCGCACGGGTTGTTCGATCCGTTTGTCGACCAAGTCGACACCGCCGAACTGCCGGGCGACACGGTGGTTCTGGTGGACAACCGGATGGAGCGCGATCTTGCATCTGCTCATCCGATGGATGCCGCGTTGCGCCACATCCTTGATGAGCACCTGGCGTTGCGGGTGGATCTGCCGACCTAACTGGACGCGCTGAGGATCTTGATGGCGAAGATCAGCGTGTCGCCTGGCCGGATGCCGGCGTTGGGTTGACCGTCGGGGTAGCCGTCCGCCGACGTCATGGCGACGGCGACGGTGGACCCGACCCGCTGTCCCGAGATGGCCTTCTGGAAGCCGGGCACGACGCCGGTGAGCGGGAAGTCAACCGGGGCGCCCCGTTCATAGCTGCTGTCGAAGACCGACCCGTCTCGCCCATTGACGCCCATGTAACAGACTGAAACTCGTGCGGTACTCGCGACCACCGGGCCGTCTCCGGCGTGCAGGGTGTGGACCTGAGTCTGGGCAATGCTGAACGGTGACGTCACCGTCACGCGCGGTGCGGTCGCATCGGTGGATCCGGTGACCGCGACGCTGCCGGTGGTACCGGCGAGTGTCCATTCGGGGGTGCCGCCGTTCTGCGGGGCGACCGTCGGGCAAGCGCCGGCATCAACCGGTGTGGCGGGAGCAGAAGGCCGGGTGTACGGGTCCGCGAGTGACGGCGTGCTGATTGATGAACTTGATGTCGTGGCCTTGGGGGAGCCGCATGCGGTGACTATCAGAAATGACGCGGCTGAAAGCAGGAGGGCAAGAGACCGCCGACGAAGATTCACCGCTGCCACGCTACAGATGCCCTCAACGGAGCTCGCGGCACCTCACCCCAGTATCGCGACGAGGAAGTCCGAGTCGTCGACAAAGGGGCGCAGATCCCACGTCGACAGCAGTAGCTCCGGAGTGAACCCTGCCTGCGCGGCGTCATCGAGGAACTCGGCGAACTCGTAGTTGCGTCCGGCGCCGAAGCCGATCACGGTCCGGCCGCCGGCAACCAGGTGGGCACGTAACCGGGTCAGAACCCGAACCCGGGTAGTCGGCGCCAGAAATGTCATGACGTTGCCGGCGGACACGATCACATCGAACGGCTCGGAGACACCCCGCGCAGGCAAGTCGAGTTCCGCTAGGTCAGCAACCAGCCACTGCGGCCCGGGATGGTCCTGCTCGGCTGCTTCGATGAGAACCGGGTCGACATCGACTCCGACGACGTGGTGGCCGAGGGACGCCAGATGTCCGCCGATCCGACCTGGGCCACATCCGGCGTCGAGGATACGGGCGCCGCGAGGTGCCATGGCATCCACCAAGCGGGCTTCGCCCACGAGGTCATCGCCGGCTCGTGCCTTGGAACGAAAACGGCTCACATACCAATGCGAGTGCTCGGGATCCTGCGCGACCTTCTGCATCCAGAGGCTTTGTTCGACCATGTGAAGCATTGTCGCAAGAGGAAGTAAGCCGCGCGGTTGCGGTTAGTCACGTTTCGCGGCGCGCGCTAACTCTGCTGTAGCCGAACGCAGTTGATCAGCTGATTGCAGCTGTACCGGGAAATCGACCCGGGTGTGGGCGGCTCCGCGGGGCGTGTGCACCCGCAGGTGTAGGCCGTAGCGATCGATCCCGGTGCACTCCGCAGAGTCAGCGTCGGGATAGCCCCCGAAAGCCCGAGCCATCGCCGCCAATGCCTCGGCATGGTCGGCGTTGAGATGTGCGACGGCACGGCCTGAGGCCAGTGCTACCGGATCCGGTGTGGCGGCGTCGTATTGCCGGCCGGTGGCCGAGCCCATCCGGCCGTAACCACCCACCCAACGCACGCGCTGAACCTTCAACAGCCACAGCGTGAAGTCGCTCAAGTCCACGTAAGAATGCGCGGCCGGCACTGCGTTCAGGTATGCCTGCCGAGCCAATTCCGTGTCAGCGGGCGCCGGCCGGGTGACCATTCCTGCGAGGGTCACCCGACTTCCGGCCAGCGGGTCGGGATCGTCGGTCGCTGCGACGATCGACATGCTGGCCCGCTGGTCGGCGGCCAGATTTCGGCCGTGCTCGGCAAGGTTCGACACACAGAGCACCGGCGTCCCATCAAGGAGGCCGTAGGCCACCAATGACGCCCAGGGGTCGCCGTCGGCCGTCAGGCTTGCCAGGGTCGCGGCATTCGTCGCGGCAGCGATGGTGCGTGCTGCCTCGGCCGCAGACGGTGTACCCGCGGGTTCGCCAGGGTTACGAAGCGCCACGCAGGCGAGATTACGCGCGAAAGCCGGCCAGGTGTCCCGTCCCTCACGCTGGTCGCAGACCCGCTGGGAGCGCAGAAGGAAACCCGCCCGCCGCTACTAAGCCGTCTCTTGTGGGGTATCCGGACGTGGTCGGTTTCAGCGTCGCCCAGGTAGGAGAAACCCATGGCTAACGTTTTCGTTGAACCGCGACCCAAGGGCCGCGACGGAGACGCCATCTCTCACTACGTTGTCGAAGACCACGCGGACAGCGTTCTTGCCGAGTTCGGTACCCAACAAGAGGCTGTCGCCTGGGCAAATCAACAGGGCCATACCCCTCACGTTGCCCGCGTCAGATACCTGACCGACAAAAGAAGCCGGATCAATGGCGCGCTGTCCAAGAGCTCACGTACCAGCGCCGGTCGATGTGCGCGCGATCCTGGTCCGGCACCGAACGCACGCACAGGCGGCTACCTGAGCATTACCCGCTGGGCGTCGACAGGGTCCGGGAGCGGTCGAGATGCGGCAGGGGAGCGGCCCGGGACCAGGCTGAAAATTTCATGACGGTTTCAGTTGAGCAAAGGTACTGCAGCTCGCCCCGCCGCCAGGGCCGGCTTCGCCTGTGCGCTTCTAGTGTTGGGTTCTATGGCCGGACTGAACAAGTTCGTGGAGCGCTGGCGGACAGCGCTTCAGGTAATTCTGTCGGCAGTAGTGATCGTCATCCCCGGACTCGCCATCATCCCCGTAGCTCATGCGGCCGCGGCCACGGCCACGTTGAGGGTGACATCGACGTGGCAGACCGGTTTCATAGCCAGCTTTACCGTCACCAACTCGAGCATGGTGCCGCTCGCCGATTGGAGGCTTGAATTCGACATGCCCGCCGGACAATCCGTCGTGCACACATGGAATAGCACCATTGCGCAATCTGGCACGCACTATGTGCTCAGCCCGGCGAATTGGAATCGCGTCATCGCACCCGGTGGCACAGCCACGGGCGGCATGAGAGGCGTGCTGAGCGGCACCTACACGCCACCGTCCAATTGCGTTCTCAATCGGCAATTCCCCTGCGCCTAGTTTTTTTCCAGGGGCGCTGGACTCGAGCCCGACGCAGTAAATGCTGATGGCCTCAACCAATCGGCCGCCATGCGCCCAGGACCGCATCCCGATACCAGCCCACTCGATCGCGGACCTGGACCCCGACCCGGTTCTGGGCGTTCACTCGGCTGTCGACGATGTGCGCGTCGTCGATGTAGATCACCACGTGTGAAGCCCGCCCGGCATCTCCGCTGGGATGCAGATAAATCAGATCTCCGGCCTCGAACGAACCTTCTTTAGGAATGCGCCTGCCCAGCGGACCGGCGCTCCCGTCCGCCTGCCGATGGACATCACCGCTGAATTTGATTCCCAGCCCGTAGTTGTAAACCCACGCGGTGAAATTAGAGCAATCCAAACCTTTCCCAGGATCCCAGGCTGTTGGCGCGTCCGGATTATCGGCGTCGGGATTCTCTCCCGGTGCACCGGCATACGTAGAAGTCGGCGGATTCCATCCGGGAATGTGATGGTGTCGGTACTGGAGTCCTGCCGAATTGCCCGGTGCGTAAATGTAGCGCATCGCAACAGCAATAATGCGTTCCTGCTTCCACGTTGAGGAATCACACTGCGCATTTTTCGGTATCGCGGGTGCGGGGAAGGTGTCGGCTGCTGGTCCCCACCCGCCATTGAGGTAGTGTCCCTCGGCATTCGTCCGGTACCACTCGGTAGCCGGCTCGCGAGACTCCCGCAGGGCGTCGCGGTCGGCGAAGTCTGCCGTCAACGAGGCCCACGTACAGGAGAACGGGTAAGAAAACTCGCCGTTGCCGCCTCTAGCGAGGCCAGCGGGCAGATAAACGACAGTCACTGCCATCGCGACACCGAGCGCACACCGGCGCGAGAAGAGAAACTTGTTCCGCATCCTCAACAGAGCCTCTGCTTCGTCAAGCAATCAGCAATGCAAGCAATGCTAATCGGGGCCAGACGGCATTCTCGCGCCCGGATTCGCCATGAACTGGATTGCTGGCCTTCAACGCCAAGGACCGGCAAGGCTGGCTAATCCAAGCGCCGGCATCCCGGGCCCCTGCCCACACGAATGACGTTGACGACCTGCCCGGTCGAGTACGCGGGGGCGCTACGGAAGTCCCGAGTCAGTCGAGATGCGGTAGAGGAGAGACGCTAGTCGGTATGTGGGGCTGCAAGGCCAGAGCCGCGAATACTGTAACCTCCGGGTCCACCGCCCGAACGGTCTCCCGTGTCGGCGCCCACTTCGTCTGATGCAACCGATCGCTCAAATACATTGTGCGACAACCACTCCTGTCATCACGACGTTTGCTTGGAATAGCTGTTGTTCAGAGTGTCCTGCAGGACCTGGGCGCTGCTTGATGTGGTGTTGACCTGCAGCGGCGCCGAGAGCGTTCGCATTTCATATCTCCAACCTGCCGGCAGCGACAAGCGGGGCGCCAGCGCAGGCAGGGCGGCTTCGGTGAGCGCCGGGTCCTTCTGCTGGCTCCAGGTCTGCATGACCCACCGCGCACCCGAAGGCTCGACCAGCTCGTAGATCTGGCGTCCGGTGTCGAAGGTGAACACCGTCTGGCGATTCACCGCGTGCGGCGTGTAGGGCCGGGCCGCAGTCGCCGGATCACCGATCTCCACCGTCGCCGCCTTGTGCATGGCGATGCCACCGAAAGTCTTTGATTCTTGCAGCGCTTCGTCTTTGGCGATGGAATCCATCAGCCAATAGCGGGGGCCGTTCAGAACGGCGCGCAATGCGCCGTTATCGTTCGCGATCTGCTGAGCGTCCAGCGCGGTCCATTCCTCTTGCGGGCAGTCATTGAGCCCGTAGGAGTTATAGACGTCGGCGGTGAGCCCCGAGAGGCTGAAGTGGACGAGCAAAACCTCGCAGTATCGCTTGTCGCGCAAGCCGGTCACGAATACGGGCGGCCTGCTGGAGGTAACGGAAGTCGTCGAAGAGGTGACCGACCGAGAGCCACACCCCGCAGCGAGCAGGCTGAGCGCGACGACTCCCGCGACCACCACGACCGTGTTGCGGCGCCAGGAAAATTCCATGCCACGCAAGGTAGCACAGGAAAGTCATGTATTGCGAGTGCAACTATCAATACTTTGTGGTGGGGGTTACGCTGGCCGTTGTGAGCACCGAACCCACCGACGGCCGGCGGGCGCGTCGCGAGCGCAACCGCCAAGCCGTGATCGACGCGGCGTTCGACCTCATCCTGGAGGGCAAGATCCCGCCGGCGGTACACGATGTTGCCGAGCGAGCCGGGGTATCGGTTTCGTCGGTGTTCAGGCAATTCGATGGCCTAACCGATCTGCAGCAGCAAACCATCGAGCAGTTCCGCGCGCGCTATTGGCATTTCATCGCAGCGAGGCCAGACCCGGGCACTGACCTCGATGCGCGGATCAGGCTCTACGTGCGCAACAGGGTTAGCCTGTATGCGCAGGCGTTGCCACTGCTGATGCTGGCGCGAAGCCGCGCTTTGGAACACCAAGCCATGGCCGAAGCGGTCGCGTACAACCGCGCCGCGCTGCTGGCACAGACCCGCGAGTGGTTCCGGCCCGAGACCGCCGACTGCGCAACCGCCGACGCGGCGGACCTGGTATCGCTGATCGACTCACTCACCTGTCCCGAGGCTTTCGACCTCTTGAGCAGAGCGCATCACCGGTCCGACCGCCAGGTTAGCCGGTCCTGGCGGTCGGGACTCCGGGCGCTCATGGCGGAGTGGCCGCCGGTTTAGGGACTGGGATTGGTCGTGGTGTAGTCGGATTGAGATGACAGCCCGGATCAGGCGCGAGCACCACATCCGCACGCCTCGCCGGCCGGCCAACAACTGCGAGGCTCAGCTCACCCCCCGGTATGAACACCCCCAGCCCCGCTCCCGCGGTCCGCTGGTTCAGACGCGGATGAACTTCTGTTCGCCCATGCCGAACATGCCATCGACCGAAAGGTCGACGTCGTCGGTGTGGATCCGGCCCTCGTACCAGCCGAAGGGGGCGTAATACTCGGCGAGGGATCGGCGCGGGCCGACGTGCAGCTCGGAACGAACAGTCGGCGTGAACCGCACCTCGACCTGGCCCGACCCGTCGGCATCACGCACGATCCAAAAACCCCAGGGCCCGTCGGGCCGTTCCACGTGGACGGCGGGCAGGCGGTGGACCCGGTCGCCGAGCCAGACGGCGTTCTCGTTGTAGCGCTGCGGGTCGCGCACCTGGTTGTCGGTCAGGTTGAAGCCCTCGACCCGGCCCCCATCGCTGCGGCGCACTGCGGTCACCCAGTCGTACTGCATAGGCGCGGGGTAGTCCCCGTGGTGGTCGTCGAGGATCATGAACGAACGGTCGGGGTCGAACACGGTGAACTCGGCGCCGGCGCGGAGCGTTCCGGCGAACGGCATCATCGTCTTGTGCGAGTACAGCGCACGATCGTCGGCGAAGGGGTGGCAGATCACCAGGTGTCCCGCCTCTCCGGGGCCGCAGCGCCCGGCGCCGTGCAACTCCAGCGGCGGTAGCGCGCCGCGCCCAGGGTGGCTGGCGTCCACCGCGACCAGGCCCGAGTCCATCTCGTTGGTCAGCTGCAGCGAGAAGCGTCCAGCGTGACCGTGCGACCGGGTGTGCTCCAGGCCGCGAGCGACGTGCACCATCGAGGTCGGCACCTTCTGCTCCCACCGACGGATCGTGGCCGCCTGCTTGTCAACGACCAGCACTTGCACCAGCGAGATCGACTTCGTGTCGTAGACGGCGCCAAGCACGAACACCGCGTCGTCACCGAGCTGGAACGCCTCCCACTCCTTGAGCCGGGCGTTGCGCGCGGCGCGCTGCAGGCGACCACGAGCTCCGGTGGCGGTGACAACGTCGAGTGGGTTGATCCGCGCGATCGGGCCGTTGTAGGTGCCGAATTGGTAGCGACCGTCGAGCACCAGCTCTGCAGGTGGCGGCTCGTGCGTGCGCGCCAGGCCGGACGGGCCGGTCGGCGGGGTCTCGGTGTCCACGGCCGGAGCGTACCGGAGTATGGCGAGCGTTCGGACACCACCGAACTGTCGAGGTGCCGCCGCCATCCATTTTCAGGGTAGCACTTGTGCTACCGTGACGGGATGGAGACTGTGGGGCTGCGTGAATTGCGCCAGCATGCTTCCGATCTCGTCAGGCGCGCAGAGGATGGCGAGGAGATCACGATCACCGTTTCCGGCCGGCCGTGCGCCAGGTTAGTTCCCGCGAGACCGCGCATATGGCGGCGGTGGTCCGACGTGGCCGACCTGTCCGCAGGACCCGCTGACCCGGCATGGGAGGCGGACCGCGATGAGATCGCCCACGATGTGCGTGACCCGTGGTCAGCGCGGTGAAGGCGCTCCTTGACACCAGTGTGGTGATCGCGACGGATGTGGCTCCTCTCGATGACGATCTCGCAATCAGCGCTGTGACATTGGCTGAGTTGCATTTCGGCGTTCTTATCGCCAAGGACCGCACCGTGCGCGGTGAACGGTTACGACGACTTCTGCTGGTGCAACGCGAATTCGACGCGCTGCCGCTCGATGAGGCTGTGGCCGCAAGCTACGGCAACATCGCTGCTGCGGTTGTCGATACTGGGCGTCAGCCGCGCGCACGATCGATGGATCTGCTCATCGCTGCGACCGCTCACGCACACTCGGCGAGGCTCTACACGCGCAATATCAGCGACTTCCACGGACTTGACGACCTGATCGAGGTTGTTGCGGTGTAGGGGGGTGGCCTGGCCCGACACGCCATTTCTTATCGACAGTGGCTCAGCCCGGCACATGGCCGTCCTGCTTCAACGAGATCCAACACCCGACGAGGCCGATTACAGCAGGATCGGCGAACATAGCCACGGATCACCGGATCACCCGATCAGGATTGTTGGTTCGGAGCCGCTCGGCCGTCGACAGTGTCGCCGATGTCACGTATGGGCACTCAAAAAATGTGAGTTGGACAATCTGCGACTCAAAGGTACGGAGAACGCCGAATTGTCGGCACTGCGGCTACAGAGACGTAACCTGTTGCGCACAGCAGCAAAACGGTCACATTCTGCTGGTAACCCGCCATATTCGGTCCGCCGTATTCCTCCCGATGCGCAGCAGTGGATCGGGCTGGATGTGACGGGGGAGAGGTGCTGACTGCCGGCCAGATCGCCACCGTCGGCCGGGCCAGAACTTGTATCGGTGTGCGGCATGAGATGTTTGCTGACTGCCCGATTGGGTCTGATGTGGACCGCGCGGAAGGGTCACGGCATTGCTCCTCCACTGCCGCGAAGTTAGCTACCGGTCATCGAGATAGCAGCACCATCGAACGCCTGCGAGGTCGATGTCGGCCAGGACCTCCGCCAGCTTCCAGGGCCTTGCCCGGGTCAGTGCACGACCAGGCGTGTTGCCGGAAGAGTGATCGAAAAGCCTTCTTTGTACGGCTACCGTGTCCCTCGTGAGACGCTCGGTATCCGCCACTGCTCTTGCAGCCACATTTCTGCTAGCAAGCTGTAGTGCGCAAACGTCGCCGTCGCCTAACTCGTCGGGCACAGAGGCGCCAGCGGCCACAACGCCCCAAGGTCCGCGCTCGCAAGTCGTCAAGCAACTGACACTGCCAGCACGCGCAGAACTCCTTGCCGGTGACAGCGGACACGGCTGGGAAATGTGGAGGTTGTCTCAGTCAGTGGCTGGCGTGCAGTCGTATCTGGAGCCTCAGCTGCCAATCTCACGAACCTACGAAGGTATGGCTTGGTGCAAGACGATCACCAAGCCGAACGAAACGAGGTGGCTGTGCCTGCTGCAGCCACCGAGTTCATCGACGGCGTCAACCTCCAGGATTATGTAGAGGCGGGGCAAGCCGTTGATTTGGACGCCGTGTTGGCTTGCGTGAATGAACTCGCGATTGTGTTAAACCGTTGTCACGCCGCCGATTTCACTCACCGCGATCTCAAGCCAGCCAACGTAGTCCTTCGACACCGCGACATAAGAACGCCGGTGTTGGTGGACTTCGGCCTCTCGTTCAACAATGCCGAAGAAGACGACCCCCTGACCCGATTGAACCAGGAAATCGGAAACCGGTTCCTTCGCCTGCCGGAGCACCGCAGTGGTGGTCGGAATCCCGTAAGCGATGTGACGCAACTGGCCGGCATCTTCTTCTACATCGTCACCGGGCACGAGCCCCTGGTACTCAGAGACGAGCGTGACGTGATGCCCCACCGCCGACCCGAAGCACGCAGCATACTGGACGGCCTTCTCGTCGAGCCGCGTCAGCGTCTGAGGGTCGCGAGCGTTCTTGACAATGCCTTCGCGACGGATCTATCAAGGCGGTACGCAACAGCGCCAGATCTCATTTCTGCATTGGAGAGAGCCATGCACAGCGACCAGGAAGGTGCCGACGGCTATGAAGATCTACTCGCGCAGGTCGGCGAGATCGTAGCGAGTCGAGGGATACTCGCCGCAAACGAACGCCGCGAGTCACTAGAGAGGTTCCTGAAGAACATAGTTCGGATTGCCGCCGATTTCGCATCCTCCCAGGGACTTGACCACAACTGGAGCGGGTCGGTGGGTGCGCCCACGGACGACGTATGGCAAGAACGACGCGTCGCGATGATAGTCCGTGGCGAAAGCCAAATTTCAACCGCCTGGCCGTTGTATCGAGTCGAACACCGCGGTCCCGACGATTTCGTCGTACTCATAGACGGCGACGAGGTATGGCGCGGCGAATCAGCCGACGACCCGGAATTCACTAACACCATAAAGATCGCCATCGCTACGCAGTTCTTGGCCGCCCATCCGCCAGCACGCCCGGGTCGTTGAGGGCGTTGGTGATTCGGGCGCCGTAGTCGGCAGCCGCGGGCAGCGCCTCGCCGTGGGCCGCATCCGTCATTGTGACATAATGCGCTGTACGGCAGCAGTATTCGTGCATAATGGTCTCCCACAAGTTTCGGGCGTAAGTCTTGGCATGATCCCGGGTTTTGGCCCGCCAGTTTTGCTGAGAATCGCCGGGCGATCCGCCGGCCGCCAGGCCTATCGCGCTAACCGCCAGATTCACTGAGACCCGACAACCAGGCTGAATAGTTAACTCTGTTGGCACACAATCGAAACAGCCACTACTGGTAACCCGCCATATTCGATTTCGCTGAATCTGTCGGACCCGTCGTGCACAATGACGAGGTGAGCGCAGCCTGATGCTCACCCGGAAGTTCCACGGAACTCGGGACATCCTCGCCGGTGCTGTCAGACCGGAGGTCACCGATGTGAAAGGTGCTGCAGCCGTGCTGATGTCGCCGACCAGCCCATTGCAGGCCGGGGCCGCGTTCATCATGGGCGCCCAGCCCGCACCGAGGAACATCCTCTGCCTCTCCATTGCAGAGGTACCCGAGGCTACCCCAGTTGCTTGAGCAGTTGAGCGATGTTGAACAGGCCGATGAAGCCGGTGCCCGTGTTGAGCACCCCGGAGCCGAAGCCGCTGACGACGCCAGCTACTGGGAAGAAGGGCAGGGAGACGGCCGACACACCAGTGTTGAACAAGCCAGAAATATTCCCGTTTTGAGCCGATCCGCCGCTGGCCCTATTGAAGAAGCCCGAGATATTGCCGTTCACCCCTCCGCCGGAGGCGGAGTTGTTGAAGCCTGAGACGTTGGTACCGGTGTTGCCGAAGCCCGATGTCGAGGCGCTGGAATCGGTGGTGGAGCCGACGGTGGTATTGGAGTTCCCGGAGTTCCAGGCACCCGTGTTGACACTGCCTGAATTGCCGAAGCCGGTGTTGAATTGTCCGGAATTGCCGAAGCCGGTGTTTGCTACTCCTGCATTCCCGAACCCGGTAGTGTAGGCGCCCGAGTTGCCGATGCCGGTGTCCAAAAAGCCCGAGTTGCCGAAGCCGAATGATGCTTGGCCGGAGTTGCCGGCGCCGAGGTGGCCGAAGCCGGAGTTGCCGATGCCGATGCTCTGGATGTCGCCCAGGGTGGCAGCAGTGAGGTTGCGGCCCGAGTTGAAGATGCCGACGTTGCCGTCCCCGGAGTTGAAGAATCCGATGTTGTTGGTGCCGGAGTTGAAGAGCCCGATGTTGCCGTTGCCCGAGTTCAGCAGCCCGGCCAGGTTGACGCCCACCTGGTTGTCGCCGGTCAGCCCGATCCCGAGGTTGTTGTTGCCGGTGTTACCGAAGCCGATGTTGTTGGTGCCGGTGTTGCCCGCTCCGATGTTTCCGATGCCGGTGTTGCCGCCGCCCTGATTGAAGCGACCGGAGTTGCCCAGCCCGAAGTTGCTGTTGGCGTCGCCGGGGACAGGGCCTGCGCCGTTGCCGAAGCCGACGTTGTTGTTTCCGAAGTTGCCCGCACCCATGTTGTTGATGCCTCTGTTGCCCAAACCGATGTTGCCTCGCACGCCGGTGGTGCCGGGGCTCCTATTCCCGAAGCCGATGTTGTCGTTGCCGCGGTTACCGCTACCGAAGTTGCCGCTGCCCTTGTTGCCGTTGCCGACGTTGCCCGCACCGGTTTCGCTGTTATTGCCGTTACCGATGTTGCCCCCGCCCTTGTTGCCTACACCGATGTTGGGGTCGGTAGGGGCGGCCGTAGCGGCCCCGGCAGGTGCGCCGCCCAAGAGTTGCCCGATACCCGGCAGGTGCTGCAGTGTCTGCTGCCAGGACGACAACTGCGCGGCCACCGCTGAGGCTCCACCGTGATAGCCGACCAACGCGGCGACATCGGTGGCCCAGAACTCCTCATAGGCCGCCTCGGCGGCGGCGATGAAGGGCGCGTTGAAGCCGAAGATGTTGGTGCGCACGGCCTGCACGAAGGCTTGCCGATTGGCCGCGATGATTTCGGGGTGGACGGTGGCGGCCTTGGCCGCCTCGAATATGCTGGCCACCGTTCGTGCGCCAGATGACGTAGTGGTGGCGCGCAGGGAAGCGGCCCGCAGGAATTCGGCGTACGGACGCGCCGCCCTGGCCATGGCCTGGGAAGCCGGACCCTGCCAGGCTTGCCCGGCCAGGTTCGAGGTCACCGAGGAAAACGAGTCCGCGGCCGTACCCAATTCATCGGCAAGACCCGACCAGGCCGCTGAGGCCTCGAGCAAGGGCGCTGACCCAGCGCCGAGGTACATCCGCAGAGAGTTGATCTCTGGAGGAAGAACCGAAAAGTTCACCCGCGCTGACCTCCAGTAACCTGTCTTGTGTGACGGCGCCCTACCCGACTTGACAGACGATACGACGCCGCTGTTAGACACGTAACGTTTTCAAAAATTGTGAGAATTCTTTGCAGAGGAGGTTGTCCCGGGTCTCGTAGAAATTGAGGTGGCGGTCCCCCGCTCGTGACCTGCCGTGTGGTAGGTGTCGGGCGCGGAGGACGATCGCTTCCGTAGACAGTCACCGAAGTGAAATCGCCAATCTACGACTCCTCCGGTTCGCAGGGG
>NZ_JBTNSY010000042.1:0-20180 GCF_054515735.1 Mycobacterium sp. ML4 | reverse complement strand
ACCGGAGACGCCGAGCATCTCAGCGTCACCGACAGCGACGGAGACCCGCTACACCCAGGCTCACTGGCCCGCCCACCCACCAGCCCCCCACCCGACGTCGCACCCTGCCCCGGGCCCACCGGCGAACGCGCCCAATGGAAGTGGTACGACCCCTTCCAACCCCAACCACCACCGACGAACAATTGAGCGGGTTTAGCCGCGACCGGTAGTGCAACCGTCACCCACCTCACCGCGGCCGCGCTCTGACCCGAGCCGAGTCGGGACCGTGCGCGACGGGATGGCCAATTGCGACAAGTCCGCCGGAATCGCGGATGCGGACTACACCGGCAGGATGATCGCTGCGGTCGGCCCGAGGAAGACCGCCTGACCGCCGGGGGGAACGTAGCCGCCGGTGGGTCCGTAGATCCCTTGAATTCCCGGGCTTGTCGGACCCAACCCGTTCCACAGGTCGTTGATCCAACCGCCGGACAGCGTGTACACGGCCGCAGTGGCGCCAGGAGGGGAGAACCCGGTCACCAATTGCAGGATGAGATCGGTGATCCGGCTCAGCCCCAGCATCGAGTCGACGTGCGAGCCCCCCACGATCTCGGCCCCGACGAACTGGTTCGGATACAGGCTGACCAGTTGATTTGTGGTGGCGCCGAAGGCATTCCACGCTTGAGGCGGCGCGGCCACCGTGTAGACGGGGACACCCGCGGCCTTCAGGTTGGTGATCGCCCCGCCGAAGACCGAGGCGTTGTTGGCGACGCCGTCGAACATCACCACACCCTTGAGGTGGTTGGTGGCGCCACCGAGGTTCGCCAGGTAATTGCCGCCGGCGATCGTCGCCAGGCCACCACCGGCCGAGTGCCCGGACAGGATGAAATCTTGCGGCAGCGTGCCGAAGAACCCTGCGTGTTGTGCGCTGATGTTCAGCGCTGCCTGGGATCCCTGGAACAGTGACGCCACGCCCTGCTGCATCTCCGGGCTGCCGATAAACAGGCCGAACGGCAGCGGAATCGACGGCACGGTCGGAGTGACCACGATGCTGTTGGTCTGCCTCGCCAGATCGATCGCCAGCGGCTGGTACAACAAACCGAACGCGCCGAAACCGTGCTGCAGGTAAAGCGTGCCGTTGGCAGTCACCGACCCGTTCACCTGCGTCGGGAAGTACCACCACGCGGGAGCGGGATAGTTGAACTGGGGAATCGTGATCCCCAGGAAAGAGCTGGGGCCAATCGGGATCTGCAGGAACGAGAACCCGATCCGCACCCCGGTGACTCCCCCCGTGCCGGGGGCGGCGAGGGTTACTGTCGAAGGGAAGTTGATCACCCGGCCCAGACCCACGGCGTCGGTGCCCGCGTTGAGTACTGCTCCGAGCATCGCGACACCCGTGCCGTTGACCAGCGGAGCCGGCAGCAGTTGTCGAATTGGCGCCGGAAGCAGGCTTTCGGCCTGCTGCAGGAGAGATTGCAGCGGCGACGCGTTCGCGGCCTCAGCGGCCGCGTAGGCGGCACCGGCCGCGCTCACCGCACGCTCGAAGGCGCTGTGAAACTGTGTCGTCGTCCGCGCGGTCAGTGCCTGCAACTCATCGGCATAACTGCCGAAAAAGTTCGCGATGGCCGCCGACACCTCGTCGGCTGCGGCCGCCGCGATGCCCGTCGTCGAGGGCGCCGCCGCGGCCGCGGCGCCTTCGATCGCCTCCCGGATGCCGGCCAAGTCCCCCGACGCCAAGGCCAAAGCTTCAGGCGCGGCAATCACGTACGACGACATCGGCGGCTCCCATTCCCCGGTGGCCCGACAATCTCAGGACTGCTGCCAAATGCTACGAGTTCGGACGCGATTTAGTTCACAAATTGAACGATTTGACCGGAATGCGGGACCCGGACGTTGTCCGCGACACCGTGGCCGGCGGCATAGGCCGAAATGCCCTATCCGCGCCCGTTTGGCTGCGCGATCATCTGCATAGTGATCGGCCGCTCTCGAGTGAGGTCAGAATGGCGCCTTTGATGAGTCGCCGTGCGGTGCTGGCGATGTTCGGCGCGTTGGCGGCAGGCGGTGCGCTCGGCCTCGCCCACGTCATCCGCGGCCTGGCCGGACCGTCCACGACGAGGGTGCGCCTCGTCAATGGGCCCGGCGACGGTGGGATGGGTGTCGGCGCCGCCGACATGCAGGTCTATCGGGACATGTTCGCCCGGCACAACGAGATCACGCGCACAGTGGAAGAAATACCGGGTGGCGTGCGCACGACCACCGAGTCAACCTCGCCCGACCTGGCCGCGCAGTTGCAGGCCCACGTCTCCAACATGTACGTGCGGTTAGGGCAGGGCTCGGAGGTCATGTGCATGAGCCCCACGCTGCCGGCACTTTTTCGCAGCGCCGGCGGATATCGTCGCCGGCTCACGTTCACTCCGACCGGGGTGGTCGCCGAGGAGACGGCTGATGACCCCTATCTCGTTCAGACGATCCGCGCGCATGCCGAGGAGGTCAGCGGCTTCGTGCGCGACGGGATGCCCGCGATGATGCAGGGGATGATGGGCGGCATGATGGGCCCGGGCGGCATGATGGGCCCCGGCGGCATGATGGGACCGCACCATCGGCAATAGGGCCGCCCTGACGGCCGATCTGGAACGGGTGCGCGCCGACTTCCATTATCTGTTGAGCGTCGTCGGCGAGGACGAGTGGGACAGCGCGACGTCCGAGACGAAATGGACCAACGAACAACTGTTGTTCCACATGGTCTTCGGCTACATGGTCGTGCTGCGGTTATTGAGCCTCGTGCGGATTTTCGGGCGACTTCCGGATGCGTTCAGCCGGAACTACGCTCGGATGCTGAATTCCGCCGCACAGCCCTTCCACCTCATCAATTACTACGGAACGTGCCTGGCTGCGTCGTTCTACAACCGAAATCGCATGGGCGCCAAGATGGATCGAACGATCGGGAGCCTGCAACGGCGGATCGCCGGCCTCGATGACACCGAGTTGAGAAGGGGCATGTTCTTTCCCACTCGTTGGGACCCTTACTTCCGCGAATATATGAGCCTTGCCGACGTGTGCTGGTATCCCGGCCGCCACTACGGTTACCACCGACGGCAACTGCGACTGTCGAACGGCAGCAGCGCTTGATCAGGCGCTCGGTGAGTCAGCCCAGGGCACCCGGCACGCGTCGCCGGAGTTGAAGCCCTGCTCGGTGATACCCAATGCCGAGTACATCCGTGCCCGCATGTTCTCGACGCCGATCTGGTAGGTCAGCTCAATCACCCCGGCCTCACCGAAGCGGGCGCGCAGATCGTCGACCTGTTCGTCGGTGACCGAATGCGGGTCGGTGGTCATGGCGTCGGCGTAGGCGATGGCGGCGCGCTCCTCGTCGGAGAACAGCGGCGAAGTCGCGTAATCATCGATGTCCTTGAGTCGCTCGATGTCCAATCCGTCCAGCCGCTGCAACATCTCCCCGAAGTCGACACACCACGAGCAGCCGACGGTCCGCGCGGTCCAGAACACCGCCAATTCGCGCACGCTGGCCGGCAGAGTGCGTGACGCGCTCTGCAGCATCATCTCGTGCACGGCGTTGGCGACCAGCAACCGAGGGTGGTGCGCTGCGACGGTGAATGGTTCGGGCACTTCGCCGAAGCGTCGCTTGGCGACCCGGTACATGGCGCGTACCAGCAGTCCGGCGCTGTTGGGAGGCAAGGGTTGAATGCGGGTTTTCTGCGTCATACCTCTGAGACGAGACGGTCTGCCGAGTTGTGACAAGGACGGCTCCAAGAATCCGCCAAGGATCCACCAAGTGCCGCGGCGGAGTCTGGGCCGGTGGAGCAGGCAACGTCTTCGTATTGGGCTTTTACCGAATTCCCGCAGCTGAAAGAACTCGAGGACTGGACGCTTGAAGAGGTTCTGGTCGCCGGCTCGCGGCTGGATCAGACAGGCATCCGCGCCGCGGTCGACGCGGTCTTCGACGCCAACCCCACCCTTGGTGCGGTGTTCGAGCCCAGCCGGGACCGGTGGCTGTCACGCCCGGGCGGTTGCTGGAGCTGGGCGGTGGAGCCGCCCGGCGTCGGCGTCTCGGAGGTGATCGCCAGGCAACGCGCCAGCTACGACATGCGCACCGGACGACTGTTCGCGGTGTCGCTGCTCCCGGGTGCACCGGATCGGTTGGTGCTGACCGCAAGCCGACTGTGTGTCGACGAGGAGTCGTGGAACGGCGTGATCGAAGCGCTGGTGGCAGCGTACGCAGCGTCCAAAGAAGGGGCGAAGCTGGCTAGAAATCAAGGCGGGTACTCATGGGTGTGGCGGCGGGCACGTCGCCGGCGGCGATCACCGTCCGCGCGACCGGGGTCAGCGCGCTGAACACGGCCTGCAGTTCGTCGTCGTCGAGCGCATCGAACGCACGCAGCGCCAAAGCGTCCGTGGTGGACTCGATCTCGTGCTTGAGATCACGTCCCGCCGAAGTCAACGCGCCTCGGGCATCGAGCAGCCCGCGGTCCGCAAGGCTGTGCCGGCAGGTCTCCCACTCGTCTTCGTCATAGTGACGCGAACGCTTCATGAATTCCTCGGACACGGCGCTGGCCGCCGTGTGAAAGACGTTCGACTCGCGGCCCGTGATCCCCGCGGCCACCAGCGCGGCTACGTGCCCGTCGCCCCGGTGCTCGCGCAATAGGGTGCTCGCGTGCCACAGCGCCGCCACCGGTTCGGACGGCACCGGCAAGGCCACGTTGGCAGCAAACAACGCGCGGCCGTCGACTGCCGCGGCAAGTGCGGTCCGAACCGCCAATTGTGCTGCCACCGTGACGTTTTCATCTTCTGAAACTCCGCAGCGGCGCAGCGCCGCCACCGCTGAATCCAGGCGCGCGCCGAGCGCGGCGGTCGGCCCGGCGATCTCCCACGCCGCCGGAAGTGATTTGGCCACCCGAGCGTGCGCGAAATTGTAGAAGACAGCCGTCACCACCTCCGCTGGCACCGCACCCAACGGGGCCGAACGTGCGGCGAAATACCCCATCCAGAACCCGCGATATCCCACACTGTCCATTGCCGCTCGCGCTTCGGGTGCGAAGTACGTCAACGCGTGGATCGGTTCGAAGCGGTCGTACAACCGCCGGGCGAGCGCAGGGGTTCGGTGCGCGCTCAACGGGAGAACATCACCGCGCGCTTGACTTCCTGGATCGCCTTGGTCACCTGGATGCCGCGCGGGCAGGACTCGGTGCAGTTGAACGTGGTACGGCAGCGCCACACCCCGTCCACCTCGTTGAGGATGTCGAGGCGCTGCGCCGCGGCTTCGTCTCGGCTGTCGAAGATGAACCGGTGGGCGTTGACGATCGCCGCCGGGCCGAAGTAGCTGCCCTCGTACCAGAACACCGGGCAACTGGTCGTACAGCAGGCGCACAGAATGCACTTGGTGGTGTCGTCGTAGCGGGCGCGGTCGGTGGGGCTCTGAATGCGTTCGCGGGTGGGCGGGTTGCCCGTGGTGATCAGGTAGGGCTTGATCGCCCGGTAGGCATCGAAGAACGGCTCCATGTCGACCACGAGGTCTTTTTCCACCGGCAGGCCGCGGATCGGCTCGATCGTGACGGTCAGCTTCTTGCCCGGTTTTTTCGGCAGCAGATCGCGCATCAGCACCTTGCAGGCCAACCGGTTGAGCCCGTTGATCCGCATCGCGTCCGACCCGCACACGCCGTGCGCGCAGGACCGCCGAAAGGTCAGGGTCCCGTCCAGATAGCCCTTGACGTACAGCAGCAGGTTCAGCAACCGGTCGCTGGGCAGGCAGGGCACCCGGAAGCTCTGCCAGCCACCCGTTGCCGCGAACCTCTCCGGATCGTCGGGATTGAACCGGGCGATCTTCAGGGTCACCATCACCGCGCCCTCGGGCACCGGCGGCAACGGCGGGTCGGATGTATCGACCTGTGTCTCGACAGACATCAGTACTTCCGCTCCTTCGGCTCGTAGCGGGTCTGCACGACGGGTTTGAAGTCCAGCCTGATGTCGCTGAGCAGGTCGCTGCCTTCCTTGTATGCCATGGTGTGCCGCATGTAGTTGACGTCGTCGCGGTTGGGGTAGTCCTCGCGGGCGTGGCCGCCGCGCGACTCCTTTCGGTTGAGCGCGCCCACCACGGTGACTTCGGCCAGCTCCAGCAGGAAGCCCAGCTCGATGGCCTCCAGCAGGTCGCTGTTGAAGCGTCTTCCTTTATCGTGCACCGTGATCCGGGAGTACCGCTCCTTGAGCGCGTGGATGTCGGTGAGCGCCTGCTTCAGCGTTTCCTCAGTGCGGAACACCGCGGCGTTGTTGTCCATCGACTGCTGCAGGGCGCTGCGGATGTCAGCGACGCGTTCGTTGCCGTGCTCGGAGAGGATGTCGCGCACCCAGCCGACCACCATGGCGGCCGGATCCGGCGGCATGTCCGTGAAGTCGTGGCTCCGGGCATAGTGGACCGCGGCGATGCCGGCGCGGCGCCCGAAGACGTTGATGTCCAGCAGCGAGTTGGTGCCCAGTCGGTTGGCGCCGTGCACCGACACACACGCACACTCACCGGCCGCGAACAGGCCGGGCACGGTGTTGGTGTTGTCGCGCAACACCTGTCCGGTGACGGTGGTCGGGATGCCGCCCATCACGTAGTGACAGGTGGGGTAGACCGGCACCAACTCGTGCACCGGGTCAACGCCGAGGTAGGTCCGGGCGAACTCGGTGATGTCAGGCAGCTTGGCTTCCAGGACGTCCTCGCCGAGATGACGGACGTCGATATAGACGTAGTCCTTATTCGGTCCGGCGCCGCGACCCTCCAGCACCTCGAGCACCATCGAGCGGGCGACGATGTCGCGTGGTGCCAGGTCGACGATCGTCGGGGCGTAGCGCTCCATGAAACGTTCGCCGTCGGCGTTGAGCAACCGCCCTCCCTCGCCGCGCACCGCTTCGGAGATCAGGATGCCCAGACCCGCCAGGCCGGTGGGGTGGAATTGGTGGAATTCCATGTCCTCCAACGGAAGTCCTTTACGGAACACGATGCCGATGCCGTCGCCGGTCAGGGTGTGCGCGTTGGAGGTGGTCTTGTACATTCGCCCGGAGCCGCCGGTCGCCAGCACGATCGCCTTCGCGTGAAAGACATGGATGGTGCCCGTCGCCAACTCGTAGGCCACGACCCCGGTGGCCACCGGGCCGGTGGGGGTCTGGGTGAGGGCCAGATCCAGTGCGTAGAACTCGTTGAAGAACTGCACGTCGTGCTTGACGCAGTTCTGGTACAGCGTCTGCAGGATCATGTGGCCGGTGCGGTCGGCCGCGTAACAGGCCCGGCGCACCGGCGCTTTGCCGTGATCGCGGGTGTGACCGCCGAACCGGCGCTGATCGATACGACCCTCGGGGGTGCGGTTGAACGGCATCCCCATCTTTTCCAGGTCGAGCACCGCGTCGATCGCCTCTTTGCACATGATCTCCACCGCATCCTGGTCGGCGAGATAATCGCCGCCCTTGACGGTGTCGAAGGTGTGCCATTCCCAGTTGTCTTC
This sequence comes from Mycobacterium sp. ML4, assembly GCF_054515735.1. Classification (NCBI taxonomy): domain Bacteria; kingdom Bacillati; phylum Actinomycetota; class Actinomycetes; order Mycobacteriales; family Mycobacteriaceae; genus Mycobacterium; species Mycobacterium sp. ML4. The sequence goes on along the minus strand of NZ_JBTNSY010000042.1, from coordinate 12,711 downwards.
TTCGACGTTGGCCAGCGCGGCGCACATGCCGCCCTGTGCCGCGCCGGTGTGGCTGCGGGTCGGGTACAGCTTGGTGAGCACCGCTGTGCGGACCGCAGGGCCCGCCTCCACCGCGGCACGCATGCCGGCGCCCCCGGCGCCGACGATCACCACGTCGTATCGGTGTTGCTCGATCACCGCAGCCACCGACGAGGCAGTGGGGACACCTCAGGCCGCGTAGCGGCGAGGGGGACGAAGCGATGAGGGGGCACCTCCCGCTTGCGGGGGAGAGGTGGCTCAAACATGTTGGCCTTTCACGAGAATGTCGCCTTTCACGAAATGTTGGGGTTGAACGTCATCAACACATACGTCCCGAGCATCAACGTGAACACCATCGACACCGTCAGCAGTGCGTTCAGCCAGAACCGGGTGATGTTCTTGCGGCTGTAATCGTCGATGATGGTGCGAATGCCGTTGCCGCCGTGCAACTGTGCCAGCCACAGCAGCAGCAGGTCCCACACCTGCCAGAACGGCGAGGCCCACCGCTGCGCCACGAAGTTGAAATCCAGGCGGTACACCCCGTTGTCCCACATCAGCATGATGAACAGGTGCCCGACCGCCAGGAACACCAGCGCGATGCCGGAGAACCGCATGAAGAGCCACGCGAACTTCTCGAAGTTCGGGATGCCGGCGCGGCGGCGCGGCGAACGAGGGTTGTCCAGGCTGGCCGGACGGTAGTAGCTGCGTTGCCGCACCGGTGCCTGCTGGCTTGGTCCCTTTTGAAGTCCGAGTTGAAGGTCGGGACTGCTCATGTGAAGTGCTCCCACATGTGGATGCCGGTGACCACGCCGGCCATCACCAGCATCACCAGGAACGTCACCGCGACGATCCACAACATCCGTCGCTGGTAGCGGGGGCCTTCGGACCAGAAATCGATCAGGATCACCCGGATCCCGTTGAGCGCGTGGAAGCCTACGGCGGCCACTAGGCCGTATTCCATCAGGCCGACGACCGGGGTCTTGTAGTCGGCCAACACGGTGTTGTATGCCTGCGGGCTGACCCGCAGCACGGCCGAGTCCAGGACGTGGACGAACAGGAAGAAGAAGATCGTGGCCCCGCTGATGCGGTGCAGCACCCACGCCCACATGCCGGGGTCTCCGCGGTACAGGGTCCGCGGTGGCTTGCGCTTGCGTGACGTTTCCGAGACTGGCGGATCCGTGGTTGCCGTCTTCAAAACCACCTGAGTGCTCACCTCATCCACACCGTTGGGAAACCGGCTGATAAAGGGCCATCGCCGGCAATCGCGAGCTTAGCTCGGCGAAGGTTGCCCGCGGTAGCTCAACAATGTGATCCACCTCGTGTGTCGGGGCCGGGCTAGGGTGGGCTCGGAGAGTCAGACCCAACGGCGAACAGAGTTGCACAGTGTCGGATGTTGATTGGGATACGTTGCGGGACAAGGCAGTTGCTGCTTGCGCGGAAGCGTACGCACCGTATTCGCGGTTCCAGGTCGGGGCGGCCGCGCTGGTCGACGATGGGCGTATTGTCACCGGCTGCAATGTGGAGAATGTCTCATATGGTCTTGGTCTCTGTGCCGAGTGCGGGGTGGTGTGCGCGCTGCACTCCGGCGGCGGCGGCCGATTGCTGGCGCTGGCGTGTGTGGACTCCGGCGGTTCGCTGTTGATGCCGTGCGGAAGATGCCGTCAGGTGCTGCTCGAACACGGTGGCCCGGAAATGTTGATCGACCATCCTGCCGGTGCGCGGCCACTCGGGGAGCTGCTGCCCGACGCCTTCGGTCCCGACGACTTGTTCCGGCAATCCCGTTGACGGACATGACATTCGATGCGCCGACGATAATCCGCACCAAGCGGGACGGCGGCCGGTTGTCTGACGCGGCCATCGACTGGGTGATCGCGGCCTACACCGACGGCACGGTTGCGCCCGAACAGATGTCGGCCCTGCTGATGGCGATCTTTCTGCGCGGCATGGACCGCGAGGAGACCGCCCGCTGGACCGCCGCCATGCTGGCCTCGGGCCCGCGGATGGACTTCACCGATCTGGGTCTGAAGACCGTCGACAAGCACTCCACCGGTGGCGTCGGTGACAAGATCACGCTGCCGGTGGTGCCCGTCGTCGCGGCCTGCGGTGCCGCGGTGCCGCAGGCGGCCGGGCGTGGACTGGGGCACGCCGGCGGCACCCTGGACAAGCTGGAGTCCATACCGGGATTCAGCGCGACCCTGTCCAACCAGCGGCTGCGCGAACAGCTTTGCGACGTCGGGGCCGCGATCTTCGCGGCCGGCGAGCTGGCGCCGGCCGACGCCAAGCTTTACGCGCTGCGCGACATCACCGGCACCGTCGAGTCGCTGCCGTTGATCGCCAGTTCGATCATGAGTAAGAAGCTGGCCGAGGGAGCGGACGCGCTGGTGCTCGACGTCAAGGTCGGCTCGGGTGCGTACCTGAAGCCCGAAGCGCGGTCGCGCGAATTGGCGCACACCATGGTCGAGTTGGGCATTGCGCACGGGGTGCCCACCCGCGCGCTGCTCACCGACATGGAGTGCCCGTTGGGTGCAACCGTCGGGAACTCCGTCGAGGTGCAGGAGGCGCTGGAGGTACTGGCCGGCGGCGGGCCGCCCGACGTGGTGGAGCTCACCCTGCGGTTGGCCGCCGAGATGCTGGAGCTGGCCGGCGTCGACGGTGTCGACCCCGCGCAGACGCTGCGCGACGGCACGGCGATGGACCGGTTCGCCCGGCTGGTGGCCGCCCAGGGCGGCGATTTGTCGAAACCGTTGCCGATTGGTGCGTATTCGGAAACCGTGACGGCCGCGCGGGGCGGCACAATGGGCGACATTGACGCGATGGCGGTGGGGCTGGCGGCGTGGCGTCTCGGTGCGGGCAGATCCCGGCCGGGAGCGCGGGTGCAGCACGGCGCCGGCATCAAGATCCATCGGCGTCCGGGCGAGCCGGTCGCGGCGGGTGAGGTGTTGTTCACCCTCTACACCGAGACCCCGGACCGTTTCGGTCCGGCGATGGCGGAGTTGGACGGTGCCTTCAGTGTGGGCGACGACCCGCCCGCGTCCAGACCATTGATTATCGATCGGATCACGCGATGAACCTGAGCCTTGAGCAGATTCAGCAGGCGCCCAAGGCGCTGCTGCACGATCACCTGGACGGCGGACTGCGCCCGGCCACCGTGCTGGAGATCGCCGGCGAGGTCGGCTACGACGAGTTACCGGCCACCGACGCCGCGGAGTTGGCAACGTGGTTCCGGACGCGCTCGCACAGCGGTTCGCTGGAGCGCTACCTCGAGCCGTTCTCGCACACTGTCGCGGTAATGCAGACGCCGGACGCTCTGTACCGGGTCGCCTACGAGTGCGTGCAGGACCTGGCCGCGGACGCGGTGGTCTACGCCGAGATCCGGTTCGCCCCGGAGTTGCACATCAACGGCGGGCTGTCCTTCGACGAAGTCGTCGACGCGGTGCTGGCCGGTTTCACGGCGGGGGAGAAGGCGTGCGCCGCTGCGGGCACGCCGATCAAAGTACGCTGCCTGGTGACCGCGATGCGGCATGCCGCGATGTCGCGGGAGATCGCGGAGCTGGCGATCCGGTTCCGGGACAAGGGCGTCGTCGGATTCGACATCGCCGGCGCCGAGGCCGGGTACCCGCCGACCCGGCACCTGGACGCTTTCGAGTACATGCGAGACAACAACGCGCGCTTCACCATTCACGCAGGGGAGGCGTTCGGGCTACCGTCCATCCACGAGGCGATCGCTTTTTGTGGCGCCGACCGGCTGGGCCACGGGGTGCGCATCGTCGACGACATCGAGCTGAGCCCGGACGGGACCGTCTCGGTGGGCCGGCTGGCATCCATCTTGCGGGACAAGCGGATTCCGCTGGAGCTGTGTCCGAGCTCGAACGTGCAGACCGGTGCGGTGGCCAGCATCGCCGAGCACCCGTTCGACCTGCTGGCACGCAGCCGTTTTCGGGTGACGGTGAACACCGACAACCGGTTGATGAGCGACACCACGATGAGCCAGGAGATGCACCGTCTGGTACAGGCTTTCGGCTACGGCTGGGCCGACTTGCAGCGCTTCACCATCAATGCGATGAAGTCGGCGTTCATTCACTTCGACGAGCGGTTGGCGATCATCGACGAGGTGATCAAGCCGCGCTATGCGGTGCTGATCGGGTAGGTGGCCGGACTAGCCCGGGGCGCCGTCGGTGCCTGCGAGACCGTCCGTACCGGCGGTCCCCTTGATGCCGAAGACATTGAACCCTGCACCACCCGACGCCTGACCGCCCGCGCCGCCGGCGCTGCCGCTGCCGAAGCCGCCTCCGACACCGCCGCCCGCGTTGGTGCCGGCGGTGCCGGCGACGCCGGACTGGCCGACCAACAACCCTCCGGCGCCGCCGGCCCCGCCAGCGCCCCTACCACCGCCGTCGCCACCATTACCGCCGGCGCCGCCGTCCCCGCCAAGGCCGCCGTTACCGCCAAGGACGGGACCGGGTCCAGGGGTCACGGTGCTTTTTGCATCCCCGCCGCCGCCGCCAACGCCGCCGGTACCGCCACCACCACCGCTACCGCCAGCGCCGGCATTGCCGCCGAGGCCACCATTCCCGCCGTTGCCGAACAACCCCCGAGCGTTACCGCCGGCGCCACCAGCACCGCCGCCGCCGCCCGCACCGCCGAGTCCGCCGTCACCGCCGTCACCGCCGTCACCGCCGGCACTGCCTTGACTCAGGGCGCCTCCGACAGCGGTCACGAAGTTCGGGTTGCGGCTGCCACCGGCACCGCCGTTACCTCCGTTGCCGGCAGCACCGCCCTCCCCGCCGGCCCCGCCCGCTCCGCCGGCTCCGCCGCTGCCGCTCAGCAGGCCGCCAGATCCACCGCTTCCCCCGGCACCTCCGGTGCCGCCGGCGCCGCCGGACGCGCCGGCAGCGCCGTTACCGCCGTGACCGCTGGCACCTCCGACGCCAGCAAGTTCCGCTGCCCCCAAGCCGCCGGGCCCACCGGCACCGCCCGCGCCGCCCGGGACTCCGCCATCGGCTCCGTTACCGCCCGCACCGCCCGTTGCGTTGCCGTTTCCGGTGGCGGCAAAACCGCCGGTCCCGCCGGCACCTCCGGTCCCGCCGGCACCTCCGTCACCACCTGCCCCGGCGGTGGCGTTGCCGTTCGAGATCAGGGCCGCCTGACCGCCGGCGCCGCCGGTGCCACCGGTGCCATTGGGCCCGCCGTTGCCGCCGGTAGCGCCGTCACCGCCGCTGGCATTTCCCGCGCCGAAGACTTGACCGGCGCCGTTAGCCCCGGTGGGGGCCTGGGGACCGGGGGTGGGATTGACGCCGTTTTGCCCGGTCAGGCCCGCGCCGCCGCGTCCGCCCGCCCCTCCGTCACCGATCAATCCGACGGCGCTGCCGCCGCTGCCCCCAGTCCCGGGGTGCCCGCCGTTGATGCCGGCCGTCGCTGCGCCACCGACCCCGCCGGCGCCGCCGTTGCCGTACAGCCAGCCACCGGACCCGCCGGCGCCACCGGCCGACCCGGCTCCCCCGCCGCCTCCGGTACCGCCGGTGCCCCAGAATCCGGCCGCGCCGCCCGCGCCGCCGGCCACCCCGGCGGCCGTGCTGCTACCCCCGCTGCCGCCGTTGCCGTAAAGAAACCCGCCGGCGCCCCCGGGCTGACCCACCCCGTTGATTGTCTGGCCGTCGGCGCCGTTGCCGATGAGCGGGCGACCCAGCAGGGTCTGGGTGGGGGCGTTGACCACCGCGAGCATTTGTTGCTCCAGGATCTGCAACGGCGAGGCGTTGGCGGCCTCCGCGGAGGCGTATGCGGCCCTGCCCGCGGTCAGGGCCTGTACGAACTGGGCGTGGAAGACCTCAGCCTCGGTGCTGAGCGCCTGATATGCCTTTGGAGTGCGCGGAGAATAACACCGCGATCTGTCCGGACACTTCGTCGGCGGCGGCGGTCAGTCCCGTTGTCGGCCCGACCACCGCGCAATTGGCGGCGTTGATGATCGAACCAAGATCGGCTAGATCGGAAACTGCCGCCGTGAGCATCTCTGGCGACGCGATGAGAACCGACATAGCAGAGCCTCTCATCCCCGACGGTGAGCGTCGAGCAGAACCGAAGCGTACAGGCACATATGCGCGACACCTAGCCTTTCGAATGAACATGAGGTTTCACGCTCGCCATATATGAGCAAGGCTGGACGGTGCCCGTCTTGGTAGGTCGGCTGGCAACGATCCTGCTGGACAGGTGTGCTCCGCCAGAGATGTGTACGAGCTTCAACGTGCCGACCGGCGCGGGCCAGCATCGCCGAGCACCCGTTCAATCTGTTGGCCGCGCAATCGTTTTCGGGTAACTGTGACCGGTTGAGGAGCGACACCGTGATGAGCCCCTTCGGTTACGGCTGGGGCCGACTTCCAGCGCTTCACCATCAACGGATGAAGTCGGCGTTCATTTACTTCGACGAGCGGTGGTATGCGGTGCTGATCGGGTAGGTGGTCGGACTAGCCCGGGGCGCCGTCGGTGCCGGGCTGGCCGGCGGTGCCGTCGGCACCGCCTAGACCTGGAATCGGGATCCCTTTACCAAAGATATCGCCGCCCACACCGCCGGGGCTGCCACTACCGGCGGCGCCACCAAGTCCTCCGGCGCCGCCAGTGCCGTTGCCCCCGACGCCGCCCGCTTGGCCCACCAGCAACCCGCCGGAACCACCGGCGCCCCCTTCACCGCCGCTTCCGCCGTGACCGCCGTGACCACCGGTCCCGCCCCCTCCGCCGATACCGCCGTTACCGCTATAGACCGGCGCCCCGACGGCGCCGTTGACGCCGCCGCCGTTACCACCGAAACCCCCGGCACCGCCAGCAGCTCCGGCTCCGCCGACGCCGGCAGCACCACCAATTCCGCCCGTGCCGCCGTTTCCGAACAGCCTGAGGCCGCACCGCCCGCGCCGCCGGACCCACCGTTGCCACCCGCACCACCGGATCCGCCATCGCCGCCAGGACCGCCGGCGCCGCCGATGCCGCCCGCGCCGCCGGACGCCCCGTCAGCGCCGCTGCCGCCATGACCGCCCACGCCGGCGATGGCACTGCCGCTGCCTACCGCACTTCCACCGGCCCCGCCGGCACCGCCCGCGCCGCCGGGAACTGCACCGTCATCGCCGTTGCCACCCGCACCGCCAACGACGTTACCGTTGCTTGAGATAGCGAAACCCCCACTACCACCCGCGCCCCCGAAGCCGCCGGCCCCTCCGTCACCGCCGTGGCCGCCTGTCGCATCGCCTTTGCCTGGTGCGACGATGGCGCCGGTACCGCCCGCGCCGCCGCTGCCACCTTTCCCGTCGAGGCCAGCGTTGCCGCCGGTGGCGCCGTCGCCACCGGTGGCATTGGCAACCACTGAGACGCTTTGGCCTTGGCCGACGGCGCCGGTAGTGGCCTGATTACCGGGTGTTGGGGTTGACAACATCGACACCCGCCAGTCCCGCGCCGCCCGTCCCGCCGGCGCCTCCGTCGCCTACGAGCCCAACGGCGTTGCCGCCGTTACCGCCCATGCCTGAATGGCCGCCGTTGACCCCTGCGATCGCCGCCCCGCCGGTACCGCCCGCGCCGCCGTTGCCGTAGAGCCACCCGCCTGATCCGCCGCTGCCACCCGCGGCACCGCCACCGCCGGTTCCACCGAGGCCACCGTTGCCCCACAATCCCGCGGCGCCACCGGCGCCGCCGGCACGTCCGGGAGATGTAGAGTCACCGCCTCGGCCGCCGTTGCCGAAGAGGATGCCGCCCGCCCCGCCCGCCTGCCCGACTCCATTGACGGTCTGCCCGTTGGCGCCATCGCCGATCAGCGGGCGGCCGAGCAAGGCCTGGGTGGGCGCATTGACAACACCGAGCACCTGATCCTCGATGAGCTGCAGAGGCGAGGCGTTGGCGGCTTCCGCCAAGGCGTACGCGTCGGTGCCCCGGTCAGCGCGCGCACAAATTGCGCATGGAACGCGGCGGCTTCTGCGCTCACGGACCGATATCCCCGCGAGTGCCCGGAGAACAACGCCGCGATCTGCACTGAGACTTCGTCCGCCGCGGCGGCGATCAACTCCGCCGTCGGCGCGGTCGCCGTGGAGTTGGCGGCATCGATTACCGCACCGATGCCGGTGAGATCCGAAACCGCCGCCGTCAAACCCCGTGACGACGCGAAAAGAAACGACATTGCATTCCTCCCACCACCCGCGCCGTGAGCATCGGCAGAACGAACGGTACAAGTGCCGACGCGTGATGTCTTCCTTCCGGCAGAACGCGCATGGTGGCACGCGCCGCGGCCGAGGCTTCGGAACTGGAAGAGCGCCGGGGCTGCCGCGAAACAGCACTGATCCGTCCGGATTTCATCACGCAACGCTGCGGACTAGACAATAAGTCAGAATTTATGAAATGATGTCTTTCAACCGGATGATGCGGATCTAAATCGTCCTACATGTAACTGAACCTGAAGAACGCTGTCGCCAAGGAGGAAACCTGCATGTCGTTTGTGACCGTTGCGCCGGAGCTGCTTACCACCCCTGCCGGAACGCTGGAGTGCATCGGCGCGACCGTTAGCCAGGCAAACACGGCCGCCGCGCTTGCGACGGTTGAGGTGCTACCGGCGGCGGCCGACGAAGTGTCTGCGGCCATCGCGGCGCACTTCAGTCAGTACGCGCAGACTTATCACTCGATCGCAGCTGAGGCCGGCGCGATTCACCAGAGCATCGTCGACGCGTTGGCCAACAGCGGACGGGCTTACCAGGCGGCAGAAGCCATGAACGCCGCCAGCGGGCTCGCTCTTGAGTCCGCGGGCGTGAGCAACCTGGCGATGTTCGGTGCCGGCACGCCCAACGGTGTAGGAATTCCGGCTACGAACCCCATCATCGCCGACCCGATGCGGGTGATCCGCCACGTGATCGCGGCGGCATCTTCGCCGGTCCTTCTCGTGGGCAACGGTGGCGACGGTGGTGGTGGACCGGTCATGCGGCTCACGCTGCCGGCCGATGGTTTACCCAATGCGACGATTGCGGGACTGACCAACCACACCGCCACCGTCGGCTTCGGCAACCCCGGCAGCGTGAGTTCTGGAATGGCCGGTGGCGGAGGAACTGCGGGGTTGAACCCGATCGTCTGGAGTACCGACCCCACGCAAGTGATTCAGAGCCATCACTTTCCGGCAACGACGACATCAACCGGGCCCATGGTGCTGCATGGCAACGGCGGCGAAGGTGGCACCGGATGGCAGGGGCTTGCCCCGCATCCCGGGGCACCGGTGACCGGTTCACCCAACGCAACCATCGCCGCCCACCCCGCCACGGTCGGCTTCGGCACGGCGGATGCCGGGACTTCCGGTGTGAATCCCATCTGGAGTACGGACCCGACGCGGGTGTTCCACCACAACATTCCTGTGACGACCACTACGGAACCCGGCCCGATAGTGCTTCATGGCAACGGCGGCGAGGGCGGCACAGGGAGTTGGTAGGAGTTCTCGCGTCTGGTGTGGTGCGGGGGGGCTCAAACAGCGACTGCACGCCTGGCGATCTGAAAGGCCGTGGACGTGTCAGCGCATGATCCGCAAATTCGATGCTGAATTTCGAATCGTCCACAAATGCGAACCGCCGGATTGGACTTCACGAAGAAATTCCGATTTCGCAAAGCAGAGGAATACATCAATGGAACCCATGACATTTCACCCGGTCGTCGGCGATATCGGCGCACAGGTGGTTCAGATCGGCATCAGCAGCCTGCAGGCCGGAGACCGCGCAGCAATGTCGATCACCGGGCTGGCGCCCGCCGGTGCCGACGAGGTATCGATGCAGGCTGTCGCCGCTTTTCATGCAGAAGCCGCATCGGTGTTGAGCGTGAACAAAGCGGCGCAGGACGAGCTGATGCGAGCCGGTACGGCTCTTACGCAGATCGCACAGACCTACGCGGATGCCGACCAGTCGGCCGCCGATTCCCTGGTAATCAACGCGCTTCCAATGTGGAATACGTCGGGCGTGCGCTGATCCCGTTGTGCATTCGAGATCTAGGTCAAACCGAAAAGTGACCCCAGAAATGCCAGTGGCAACCAGGCCGCCAGTGCGATGTAAATCGGAATCAGCAGCAGAAATCCGAGATAGTAAAGATAAGCCAGTGATTGCCAGAACAGCTCCGTTACGCCGCTGATCAGCGATGCGAAAATCTGGTCCGGCGCCACGATGGCGGTCGCGGCGGTCAGCGGCACCAGTACGGCAGCGTTATGGGTTTCGGCAGTGGCGTACGAGTTTGCCGCGGCGCTCAATCGCTGTGCGAAATGCTCGTGATACGCCTCGGCCTGCGATGACGCCGCCAGGTAGTCCCGGCCGTGCTGGGAGAAAAGATGTGCGATGCTTGCGGACACCTCATCGGCGGCCGCCGGCAGCACTTTCTGGACCGGGATCGCCGCGCTGAGCGCGGATTGAATGGCCGCCAGGTCGGTAGTCGCGGCGGCGATGAGGTCGGGAGCCGCGATGACGGCAGCCATGAACGCTCCTTTCCCTTGAGCGCGCGGTAGACGACGGTACGACCGGTTCATGCAAACGCGTCGGGATCGAGAAGGCAAGCATGCCCACGGGGCGCGACACCGTCGTGCCGGAACCGAGATCCTCCGGAGACAGGTCTAGGTCGTTGCTGACGCCCGACGCCGGCGATGGCCGCCGACTCGCCGCTATACGGAGCTGTCCTGGCCCTTAACTCCGTCGCTGAATCCGCCCACGTAACTCAGCCCGCCGCGGCCGCCGTTGGCTACGGCGACGCTGACCGTCCCACCACCGCCGCCCTGGTTGAGGTTCGTGCCCGCGCCGGTGCCGCCGGTCCCACCCAATGCACCACTGACACCGTTGCCACCGGTCTTGACGTTCGTTCCGAAGGAGAAGCCGCCGCCGCCACCACCGCCGCCGGCGCCCGGGTCACCCGATCCACCCATTCCCCCGGTCGCCAAGGGCCTGCTGCCAACCGAAGTGCCGCCGCCGGCACCGCCGGCTCCGCCGGTGCTCCCGGTGCCGCCGCCACCGCCGCCACCGCCGAATTGCTGCCCGTTCACGAAGCTACCGCCGGCGCCTCCGCCGCCGCCGGCCCCGCCCGCGGTGCCGATTGCGCCCACCGCGGTCGCACCCGCACCGCCCTGACCACCGCCTCCGCCGGACGAAGTCTGTGAAGCTGCCGCGACGAACGCGGTGGCGGTGCCTCCGGTGCCGCCGGTGCCTCCGGTCCCGCCCGAGCCGCCGGCCCCGCCGGAGCCAATGCCGGTCCCGGCGTTTCCACCAGCGCCGCCCGCCCCGCCGCCCCCACCACCGCCGGCACCACCGGCAGTCGACGTGGTAAATGTCGTGCTGGCGCCGGCGCCGCCATTGCCACCGAGGCCGCCGGCCCCGCCGCTGCCGTTATGGCCACCACTCGGGGTGCCGCCACCCGTGCCGCCGTTTCCGCCCATGCCGCCCTGACCACCCTGACTAGCGAAACCCGGGGTGGCCACACCCTGACTGCCCGTCCCTCCTTGCCCACCGGTGCCCCCGGTACCGCCATTACCGGCGGGCCCAGCGGTCCCCAGGAACCCGCCGGCACCGGCAGCAGCAGCCGCGCCGCCTGCGCCACCGGTCCCGCCGTGGCCGCCGGACCCGGCCGGCTGTGTGATGTCTGTATTTGCGCCACCGGTGCCGCCCTGGCCTCCTTGACCGCCGGCGCCGCCTGAACCGCCGGCCCCACCAGAGCCGAACAGGCCCGTGGCCGTGCCGCCCAGTCCACCGGCTCCACCGGCTCCGGCATCGGCACCCGTTTGCCCGTTGCCTGTCGTCGCATTGCCACCCTGTCCACCAGACCCACCCGCGCCGCCGGACCCTCCGGCGCCGCCGGAATAGCCGACCAGGGCGTGCGCTATGCCACCGGCACCACCGGCGCCGCCGCTACCGCCAGGCTGGCCGGCTCCGCCCGCTGCGCCGGCGCCTCCCATCCCACCCACACCGCCGTTACCGCCCAGCCAGCCGCCGGCACCACCGGCCCCTCCGTTGCCGCCGGAGCCGCCCGCCGCTGCCGCGGCGCCGCCCGCGCCGCCTGCTCCGCCGTCACCGAACAACCCGGCCGACCCGCCCGACCCGCCCGCCTTACCTGGCGCTCCCGACCCACCGTTGCCTCCGTTGCCCCACAAGAGCCCGCCCGCGCCCCCTGCCTGGCCCGACCCGGGCGAGCCGTCAGCGCCGTTGCCGATCAGTGGGCGACCCAGCAGCGTTTGAGTCGGCGCGTTGATCAGTCCCAGGACGTCTTCTTCGACGGTCTGCAGAAGAGAAGTATTGGCGGCCTCGGCGGCCGCATAGAGTTGCCCACTCCCGTTCAGTGTCTGAAGGAACTGCCCGTGGAACTGGGCTGCTTGCGCGCTCACCGCCTGGTACTGCCGGGAGTAGTCGCCCAACAGCGCTGCTACCGCGGTGGAGACCTCATCCTGGGCGGCCGGTACGAGCTGCGACGTCCATCGCGTCGCCGCGGACGCTTGCTCTATCGCGTGCCGGACCTGCGTCAAAGCCGCCGACGCCGCGTCCAGCTCCGCGGGCACCACCACAAACACCGACATCTACCAGCCTCCTGACACGAATAGCAGTGAAGACGCCGAAGCTGAGATGAACGTACGCCGTTCAGACGACAAGTACTTCGTTCTGCGATTACGGGTTCGCTCAGTGGCCTGCCGGGACTGCTCGCGCCTGAGCCGCGACGCTCACGGATCGG